>NZ_JABWRV010000002.1:0-310123 GCF_014269105.1 Pseudomonas sp. SWRI77
TCCACTACTACAACCATGACCGCATCAAGCTGAGGCTCAATGGCCTGAGCCCTGTCGAGTACAGGACCCAGGCGGCAGCATAGAACTGTCCAACTTTTTGGGGGCAGTCCAGAGACTGCACTCCCACAGAGACTGTGCTTACTCTGTGGGAGCGGGCTTGCCCCGCGAAGAGGCCGTGACAGGCAACACATGATCAATCGGCGGTATACATCCAGCGCATCAACGAATGCCGCCCGCTGATCCCCAGCTTGATCGCCGCCCGGCGCAAATAGCTCTCGACGGTATTCACCTTCAAGGCCAACCGCTCGGCCTGCTCCGGGGCGGTATGCCCGGCCAGCAGGCCAAGGCACACCTGGCACTCACGTTCTGACAACTTCAGCCCCGATTGTCCCAGGCGGTCGGTAAAGCGCTGCTCCAGGCTCTCCTGGGGGGGGCGCTCTGGGGCGGGTTGCAAGGCATTGATGTGTTTCTCCAGCATCGGCAACAGCAGCGGCGAGATATCGTCCAGGCGGTTGCGTTCGAAGGCCGAAAACCCGTAGGTCGAGTCGGCGCGCAGGACATGGATCTCATAGCGCGAATCGCCTTTGCGGCGGATCATGTGCAAGCGCGAAGGGTCGCTGAAATCCCTGGCCGGCGGCTCGTCCGAGGAAAACACCGTCTCGTCGATCAGGGTGGCGTGGCTGTTATAGCCGGCCGGTGCCATTGGCAACAGGCGTATGTGCGTGGCATCGATGGTCAGGTGGGCCTGGATCAGGTCGTGCAGCATGCGCGGGAACTGGCGGCTGCCGGTGCTGGCAATCACTTTGCCAATTTGCGGGTAGAGCAGGTGCGAATTCATCGTGTCATCCATGAGGTTCGGTGGTGCAAATCCCCGTCTGCCTGCTGGCCCGCATCCTGGGCCGCATTCGGGAGGTGATGGGTATCCTAGTACAACGATTGGGTGACGGTTAAATGAAGTGGCGATAATGTCATAATAGTGGCCATGTTGCTGGGCGGCTGGTGCGGCGCGGCTTGTCGGGTATGATGCTGGCCCCACTATCTTCAAGAGGCCTGCCCCATGTCCCTGAGTGCTGAACAGATCGTCGAATACCGCGCCTTTGCCGAGCAGCTGGCTGATGCCGCCGCGCTGGCGATAAAGCCGTATTTTCGCGCCAGCCTGGACGTCGAGGACAAGGGCGGGCGCTTGTATGACCCGGTGACGGTGGCCGACAAGGCGGCCGAAGACGCCATGCGCGAACTGATCCAGGCCCGCTACCCCGAGCACGGCATTCTGGGTGAAGAGCAGGGCGTGGCGGTGGGGACCAGCCCGTTGACCTGGGTGCTCGACCCCATCGACGGCACCCGCGCCTTCATCACCGGCTTGCCGCTGTGGGGCACGTTGATTGCCCTGAACGACGGTGTACGCCCGGTCGTAGGCGTGATGAACCAGCCCTTCACCGGCGAACGCTTCGTCGGCACCCCGCAAGGTGCCTGGAGCAGCGGCACCCCGCTGAAGACCCGTGCCTGCGCCGACCTGGCCTCGGCCACGCTGATGTGCACCACGCCGGACATGTTCGACACCGCCGAACGCAAGGCGGCCTTCGAGGCGGTTGCCGGCAAGGCCCGGCTGATGCGTTATGGTGGTGACTGCTATGCGTACTGCATGCTGGCTTCGGGCTTTGTCGATGTGATCGTCGAAGCCAGCCTGCAGCCGTATGACGTGCAGGCATTGATGCCGATCATCGAAGGGGCGGGCGGGCTGATCACGGCTTGGGACGGCAGCTCGGCGCAGCATGGCGGCTGTGTGGTGGCGTGTGGTGACCCGGTATTGCATGCGCAGATGGTGGAGATGCTGCGCCACGCCCTGTAAGTGCTGTGTTGTCGATGGCGGCCTCTTCGCGGGGCCAGTCCTGATACCCAGTTACCGCAACCATCGCACTTTTTCCGGTTTGTGCGCTCTATGCTTGGCCAGGCCGCGCTGATCCCCGGTGCGGCCGCCGAATATCGACCCGGTGCCGATGGTTGCAAGCCCTTTCAAAACCCTCCCCGGCCTGCTGCTGGCAGGCGCCTTGACCTGCCTGTGTGCCTGCACCCAGGAGCAAGGCCGTGACATCGTCAGCCAGTTTGGCAACGGCAAGCCCAGCGAGCTGTTCCAGACCAGTGTCGACCGCCTGGCGACGCTGTCCATGCGCGACAACCTGCAGAGCCTGTACCTGCTGATGAACAAGCTGTACCTGCGCAACCCGAACCAGTGGAAGATGTCCGGCTACGTCGATGCCGCCACGGCCGAGCGGCAGATCCGCATCGCCATCGAGCAGCGCCAACCCTTGGCGCAGTTGGGCAATCGGCGCGACCTTGCGGCCCTGAGTTACGCCCTGAGCCCGGAGTTTCGTGGCGATCGGGTCGGTGCGTTCATCTACGCCATCGGCAGCATGTTGATCACCGCCCATGGCGGGCGCTCCGAGTTCTACATGACCGACACCATCGACCCGCTGTTCGTCAACAACGCGGCGCGTAATATCGAGAAGGCCACCTGGATGCTCAGCCAGCGCCAGGATGCCAATGGCGTGCTGTTGCTGTTCTCCAACGAGATTTCGGAGGAGGGCAGCAACCTGAGTTTCGCCGTTGAGTTCGGCAAGATCGTCGCGCGCCTGGATTTGCTCGCAGAGCTGCTGGATGAGCGCTATCGGCGGATCGGGCTCAACTATGCGCAAAGCCTGTTGCTGATGAATTTTTTGCCGGTGCAGTGAATACCCTGCCTTCACAACAACGCCTGAATCGCCCGCCGATACCGTTGCCCTGCCAGGCTCATGCTGTTGTTGTGGGTAGCCCCCGGCACCAGTAACAAGGTCTTCGGCTCTTGCGCTGCGTCGAACAGCTGTCGGCTGAACCGCGAGGGTACAAAGCGATCGTCCAGCCCGTGCACCAGCAGCAACGGCAGGCCTACGTCCTTGATCTTGTCCAGCGAATCGAATTTTTGCGACATCAGCCAACGCACGGGCAGGGTGGTATCGGCAACAGCCGCAGCGACGTCGCCCAGGGAGGTGAAGGTGGATTCGAGTATCAAACCCCGAGCGGGGGGCGGGCTGCCGTCCTTGTGGGCTTGCCGTGCAAGCGCCATGGCCAGCTCGACCGCGACCGCGCCCCCCAGGGAGTGGCCGAAGATCAACCGCTTGTTGGCATCAGGTTGCAGCTGGGCGAAGCGTGCCCAGGCGATCTGCGCATCTTCGTACACCGTCGCCTCGGAGGGCAGGCCGCCACGGCTCTGGCCAAAGCCGCGGTAATCCACGGCCAGCACCGAATAGCCCATGGCATGCAACTGCTCGATGCGGAACAATTGCCCGGTAAGGTTCCAGCGCACGCCGTGCAGGTACAGGATCGCAGGCGCATCGGCGCGTTTAGCCGGCCACCACCAGGCGTGCAGGCTCTGGTTGTCGGTGAAGCTGTGCGGGCGCAGGTCAAGTTCCTGCACCCCGCTGGGCAGGCCGCGGAACCAGCTGGCCTGGCCCGGCTCGATGCGGAACACCAGCTCGCGCTCTTTGTGTTGCAGAACGGCGCAGCCGGTGGGGAGGCCGATGACCAGCAGGGTGGCGCACAGCCAGGTGAGCCAACGGCGGCGCAGGTGGGTAAGGAAGAAAGTCGGCATGGCGCGGTTGTACCAGATGCATGGGGTTGGATGTCGGGAAAAACGCCGAGCGGTAGCTGCGCCCTTGCGCGACGCAAGGCCGCTCTACAACAGCGGCTGGAACGCTGACAGCAGCCAATCGCGCAGGCGTCGGCAGCTGGGCTCATGTTCCTTGTCTTCGTTGAAGGCCAGGAAGTGGAAGGTGTCCTTGAGCTCCAACTGCTGCGCCACCGGCCGCACCAGCAACCCTTGGGCAACGAGCGGGGCCACCAGATGGTGCCAGCCCAACGCCACGCCCTGGCTGCCCAAGGCAAGCTGCACCAGCAGGTTGTAGTCATTGGCATTGAAGAAATGCGGCGCCGTGCTGGAGCGGCTTTTCAGGTCGACATCATGGAACGCCAACCAAACGTTCCAGTCCACGTGTTCGGCCACCTGCGAGCGGCCATAAGGGCTGAGGTTGAGCAGCGAGCCATCGCGAATGCCTTCCAGGGTGGCCAGCTGCGGGTGCTGGGCCAGGTAGTGCGGGCTGCACACCGGGTAGATCAGGTCATGGTTAAGCGGGTGGCAGCTATAGCCCGCCTGGATCTTGCCCAGCTTGGTGATGTAGATGTCCGGCCGCACCCCAGGCTCCATCGACAAAAAGTTCTGGGTGGTCACCAGGTTGATGTCGATATCCGGGTTCTCGTCGAAGAACTTCGGCATCCGTGGCCCCAGCCACAAGGCGGCAAACGCCGGTGAGCAGCACAGGGTGACCACGTGCTTGGTGTTGGTATTGCTGCGGATTCGCTCGGCCGCCTGGGAGATGTTGACGAACGATAACTGCACCGCATCGAAGAAGATCGACCCGGCCACGGTCAGCTCCACCGCGCGGCCGACCCGGGTGAAGAGTTCGGCACCCAGGTAGGTCTCCAGCTCGCGGATCTGCCGGCTTACCGCCGCTTGGGTCACGCACAGCGCTTCGGCGGCACGGGTGAAGTTCTGGTATTTGGCGGCCGCGACGAACACTTTGACCGCGCGCAGCGAAGGCATCTTGAGCAGGGTCTGATCGGGTTCGGAGTGTCTGACCATGGTGCTGGGGTGGGGTCCTTCGTCTAGCCAAGGCCCTCACTCTAGCCTTTGCGCACCCTACGGTAAATGCACAAGCGCTCTGCCACCGGGGCTGCCGCCCAATTGATAACCTCAGGTAATGGTTAGCGCCCTGCAAATGTCGTTGGACCCGCTCTGGAGCTAGGCATAACGTGAAATACCGGCGCGACATTGAGACATCGATGTCGAATAATTTTTTGAAGCAGGACTTTCTGCGTGCCGGTTTTGACTCACGTTCGATTTTGAACGGACTGCCAAGCGTACTCGCACTGATCTACCCGCCTTATTGAAAGTGCGAAGTTAATAGATTGGTTATAAGCATAATAAAGAGGGTCGTATGAGCCATGCCGATGAGATTCTTTCGGTAAACAACATCTTCAAAGTGTTCGGCCCCAACCCGAACATGGCCATGGAGATGCTCCGCAAGGGCGCCGACAAGAACGAAATCTTCAGCAAGACCGGCCACGTCGTCGGCGTGTTCGATGCAAGTTTTTCCGTCAAGCGTGGCGAAATCTTCGTCATCATGGGCCTGTCAGGCTCGGGCAAGTCGACCATGGTGCGGCTGTTCAACCGCCTGATCGAACCCACCTCTGGCAGCATCCACCTCAACGGCCGTGAAATCACCGGGCTGTCCGATAAAGCCTTGCTTGATGTGCGCCGCAAGGAAATGGGCATGGTGTTCCAGTCCTTTGCCCTGATGCCGCACATGAGCGTGCTGCAGAACACGGCCTTTGGCCTGGAAATCGCCGGCGTCGGCGAAGCCGAGCGCCACAGCCGTGCCCGCGAAGCGCTGAGCCAGGTTGGCCTGGCCGGCCACGAGCACAGCTACCCGCACCAGCTTTCCGGTGGCATGCAACAACGGGTAGGGCTGGCCCGCGCGCTGGCCAACGACCCGACCATCCTGCTGATGGACGAAGCGTTCTCGGCCCTCGACCCGCTGATCCGCAGCGAGATGCAGGGCGAACTGATGCGCCTGCAGGCCGAACAGCAGCGCACCATCATCTTCATTTCCCACGACATCGAGGAGGCTATCCGCATTGGCCACCGCATCGCGATCATGGAGGGCGGCCGGGTGGTGCAGATCGGCACGCCGCAAGCGCTGATCAACCAGCCGGCCAACGACTATGTACGCGCGTTCTTCAAGACCTTCAATAGCCGCTGCCAGTGCGCCAGCCTGGCAAACAGCGCGCCGTTGCAGTCCCTGAGCCGCCACTGAACCTACGCGAGGTTGTTCCATGCCCGAATTCAGCCTGCTCGACCCGTTCCAGGCGGCCACCATCCCCCTGGGTGACTGGGTCACCGCCACCCTCAACTTCCTCGTGCACAACTTCCGCGAGGTGTTCCGCGCCATTCGCTGGCCGATCGACCAGGTGCTCAATGGCATCGAGTTCACCCTGCAGAGCATTCCACCCACCATTGGCATCCTGCTGTCGTCGTTGCTCGGCTGGCAGCTGGCCGGCAAGCGCATGGCGCTGTTGTGCTTCGTCACCCTGACCCTGCTCGGTTTGATTGGCGTCTGGTCGGAGTCGATGACCACTCTGGCGCTGGTGCTCACCTCGGTGTTCTTCTGCGCGGTGATCGGTATTCCGCTGGGCATCGTCTGCGCCCGCAGCAACCGCCTGGAAAGTATCATTCGCCCGCTGCTCGATGCCATGCAGACGCTGCCGGCGTTCGTCTACCTGGTGCCGGTGGTGATGCTGTTCGGTATCGGCAACGTGCCGGGCGTGCTGGTGACCATCGTCTTCGCCTTGCCACCGCTGGTACGCCTGACCAACCTGGGCATCCGCCAGGTGCCGGAAGACAAGATCGAAGCCGCCCGCGCCTTTGGCTGCACGCCGCGGCAGATGTTGACCCGGGTGCAGCTGCCGCTGGCCACCTCGACCATCATGGCCGGGCTCAACCAGACCCTGATGCTGTCGCTGTCGATGGTGGTGATCGCCTCGATGATCTCGGTCGGCGGCCTGGGCCAGATGGTGCTGCGCGGCATCGGCCGGCTGGACATGGGCCTGGCCACGGTCGGTGGCGTCGGGCTGGTGCTGCTGGCGATCTTCCTCGACCGCCTGACCCAGGCCATGGGCGCGCGCAGCAGCGCCGACCCGAGCCTGCGCTGGTACCACACCGGGCCGGTGGGCGTGGTGCTGCGCCTGTGCGGTGCAGGGCAAGCTGCAGGGCGGCGCAAGACCGCCTGACACAACCCCATTTCGAACTGCCGCACACGCTATAAAAACCACAAGAAGGTACGCGACGATGTTGGAATCCATGTTTTCCCGCAGCATCCTGCAAGGCGCCAGTGCCTTGGCCCTGGTTGTCGCCTCGCTGTGCGCCAACGCTTCGGCCGACCAGCCGGGCGAAGGCGTGAAGGTGACGCCGATCTTCCCCTCCATTGCCGAGGAGCGCTTCCGTGGCGAGGTGGCCATGGAGGGCCTGCACGAGCTGGGCTACAAGGTCCAGGAACCCAAGGAAACCGAATACGGCGTAATGATGGTGGCGCTGGCCAACGGCGATGCCGACTTCACCGTGCACCTGTGGGACAAGCTGCACGACAAGTTCTACCAGCAGGCCGGTGGCAATGACGTGATGGTCAAGGCCGGCGACATCATGCCGGGCGTGCTGCAGGGCTACCTGATCGACAAGAAGACCGCTGAGCAGTACCACATCAAGTACATCACCGACCTGAAAAAGCCAGAGATCGCCAAGTTGTTCGACACCGACAGCGACGGCAAGGCCAACCTCACCGGCTGCAACCCCGGCTGGGGCTGCGAGCTGGTCATCGCCCACCACATGAAGGCCTACGACCTGGGCGATAGCGTGCACGTGGACCAGGGTTCGTACTTTGCGCTGATGGCCGACACCATCACCCGCTACAAGGAAGGCAAGCCGATCCTGTACTTCACCTGGGTGCCACAGTGGATTTCCACCGTGCTGGTCGAGGACAAGGACGTGGTCTGGCTGGAAGTGCCGAAGACCGATCTACCCGATGGCAACAACGCGGTCGACACGATGTACAAGGGCAAGAACCTGGGCTTTGCGGTCGACAAGGTCGAGGCTGTGATGAACAAGGAGTTTGCCGAAGAGAACCCGGCGGCCACCAAGTTCCTGTCACTGATGCAGATCACCACGGCTGACGAGAGCGCGCAGAACCTGAAGATGCAGCAGGGCGAGAAGAAGCCTGCCGACATCACCCGGCATGCCAAGGAGTGGGTGGCGGCGCACCGCCAGCAGTTCGATGAATGGCTGCAGGCGTCGCGCGCAGCGGCGACCCAGGCCAGCAAGTAACCTGGTCCATCGATGTTGGCTTCATCGCGGGTTCACCTGCGATGAAGGGCACCGCGATTTTCGCAGTAGAGTTGAAACCATGAGCCATTTCGAAAGCACCCTCAAGAACGCCAACCTGGCCCACCTGGACGCGGCTGGCCGCACCGCGCTGTCGATGCCGTGCCAACGCGTCGCCTTCGTGCTGCGCGAGCACTTCTCCATGATGGCCTTCACCGCCGCCATGGACACCTTGGTCACCGCCAACCTGATGAGCGCCACGCCACTGTTTCAGATCCAGGTGGTAGGGGATGGGGCGCAGGTCATGAGCGACCTGGGCATCGCCTTGCCGGTCAACACGCCACTGGCTGAGCTGGATGTGCAGGCCCTGGACAGCCTGTTGGTGTGCGGTGGATTTCGGGTGCGCCTGGAAAGCGCGCCGCTGCTGCGCGCCAAGTTGCGCCAGGCCGACCTGCATGGCTGCCAGCTCGGCGGTTTGTGGAACGGCGCCTACTTCCTGGCCGAGGCGGGCCTGCTCAATGATCACGACTGCGCCTTCCACCCCGATGGCCGGGCGATGATGAGCGAGCTGTACCCCAAGGTACGGGTCAGCCGCCAGGCGCATGTACTGGACCGCCGGCGTTTGAGCTGCGCGGGCGCCAGCAGTGCCTTGGACATGATGCTGGCGTTGCTTGAACACAGCGGCGGCCCGGTATTGCGCCGGGCAGTGGAGCAGATGCTGGCGTGCGACCGCGCGCGGGTGATGAGTGATGCGCCGGCCAGCGCAGCGGAAATCGACCCGAGCCTGCCCAAGGGTGTACGTTTGGCCCTTGAGTTGATGCATGCCAATATCGAAGACCCGATCGGCATCGACGAAATTGCCGAGCATGCGGGGTTGTCGCGTCGTCACTTGGAGCGTTTGTTCCGCCGCCATGTGCAGGCGACACCGCCGCGCTATTACCTGGAGCTGCGCCTGACCCATGCACGCCAGCTGCTGCAACACACCAGCAAGTCACTGACCGAGGTGGCGGTAGCCAGTGGGTTTGTGAGTTTTCCGCATTTCTACCGGCGTTTTCGCGAGCTGTTCGCCATCGCCCCGCGCCAGTTCCGGGCGCGCAGCCAAGGTTGGGCGGTGCAGCAGAGCGCATAATTGTGTTCGGTAATCGAACATTGGGCATTGGCGCCTTGTCCGCTATCCGCCCGCCCATTCCAATCGTCGCATTGCCCAACCCCCGCCTTTTTGCTTAAGTGTGGCCATTCACCGGCTGTCGCCTGCCCCAATTCCCTGCGCCCAGCCCGATAGAATGACCGTGAACGACCGCAACCACCGGCCACAAGCCCGTAGGGAGCGGCGCCCAGAACAATAACGAAACCGAGTGCCTTGCCTATGGAAAGCCGCCTGCTGAGCGAGCGCAGTAGCGTGTTTCATCATGCCGACCCCTATGCTGTGTCCGACTATGTGAACCAGCACGTGGGCCAGCATTGCATCGGCTTGTCCCGCACCACCCATCCCCAGGCCAGCCTCAGCCACCGTAAGTTCGCCGAACTCGACCTGTGCCGCATCAGTTACGGCGGTAGCGTGCGCGTCACCTCGCCAGCACTGGAAACCATCTACCACCTGCAGGTGCTGCTCAACGGCAACTGCCTGTGGCGCGGGCACCAGCGCGAGCATCACCTGGTGCCCGGCGAGCTGCTGCTGATCAACCCTGACGACCCGGTTGACCTGACCTACTCGGAAGACTGCGAGAAATTCATCCTCAAGGTGCCGACCCGGTTGCTCGATTCGATCTGTGACGAGCACCGCTGGCAGCGGCCTGATGGCGGCGTGCGGTTCTTGCGCAACCACTACCGGCTGGAGGAGCTGGACGGGTTCGTGAACCTGCTGGCCATGGTCTGCCATGAAGCCGAGGTGAATGAGCCGTTGCCCCGCGTGCAAGGGCACTACAGCCAGATTGTCGCGAGCAAACTGCTGACCTTGATGAGCACCAACATTCGGCGCGAAAGCCTGAATGCGCCGGCGGCGAGCCTGGAGCGGATACTGGATTACATCGAGCGCAACCTGAAGCTTGAACTGTCAGCCGAGGTGCTCGCAGAGCAGGCCTGCATGAGCTTGCGGTCGCTGTATGCGCTGTTTGATCGGCACCTAGGTACCACGCCCAAACATTATGTGCGGCTGCGCAAGCTGGAGCGGGTGCATGCATGCCTGAGCGATGCCAGTTGCAGCGTGAGGAGTGTGACCGAGCTTGCCATGGACTATGGCTTCCTGCACTTGGGACGCTTTTCGGAAACTTACCGCCAGCGCTATGGGGTATTGCCCTCGGTGACGCTGCGCAACCGCGGTTGATGTGCACAAAGCGGATAGCACTCTGCACGAAAAGGATATTGCCACCACGCCTTGATCCCTAACCTGACATGGTCTGAACAATAACAATGGAGACCCTGGCCATGTCCCTGGGATTCGACTACCTCAATGCCATGCTCGAGGACGACCGTGAACAGGGCATCTACCGCTGCAAGCGCGAGATGTTCACCGACCCACGGCTGTTCGACCTGGAGATGAAACACATCTTCGAGGGCAACTGGATCTACCTGGCCCATGAAAGCCAGATCCCCGAAAAGAACGATTTCCTCACCCTGACCATGGGGCGCCAACCGATCTTCATCGCGCGCAACAAGGACGGGGTGCTCAATGCCTTCCTCAATGCCTGCAGCCACCGTGGTGCCATGCTGTGCCGGCACAAACGCGGCAACCGCGCCAGCTACACCTGCCCGTTCCACGGCTGGACCTTCAACAACAGCGGCAAACTGCTCAAGGTCAAAGACCCGAGCAACGCCGGCTACCCCGACAGCTTCAATTGCGATGGCTCCCACGACCTGACCAAGGTCGCGCGTTTCGAATCGTACCGGGGCTTCCTGTTCGGCAGCCTGAAGGCCGATGTCAAACCGCTGGTGGAGCACCTGGGCGAGTCGGCCAAGATCATCGACATGATCGTCGACCAGTCGCCTGAAGGCCTGGAAGTGCTGCGCGGCGCCAGTTCGTACATCTACGAAGGCAACTGGAAGCTCACTGCCGAGAACGGCGCCGACGGCTACCACGTCAGCTCCGTGCACTGGAACTACGCCGCCACCCAGAACCAGCGCAAACAGCGCGAGTCGGGTGACGAGATCAAGACCATGAGCGCCGGTGCCTGGGCCAAGCAAGGCGGGGGCTTCTATTCCTTCGACCACGGGCACCTGCTGCTGTGGACCCGTTGGGCCAACCCCGAGGACCGCCCGGCATTCGAGCGCCGTGATGAGCTGGTTGCCGACTTCGGCCAGGCACGCGCCGACTGGATGATCGAAAACTCGCGCAACCTGTGCCTGTATCCCAACGTGTACCTGATGGACCAGTTCAGTTCGCAGATCCGCATTGCCCGGCCGATTTCGGTGAACAAGACCGAAATCACCATCTACTGCATTGCGCCCAAAGGCGAAAGCACCGATGCCCGCGCCAAGCGCATCCGCCAGTACGAGGACTTCTTCAACGTCAGTGGCATGGCCACCCCGGACGACCTGGAAGAGTTCCGCTCGTGCCAGACCGGCTACGGCGGCGGTACCGGCTGGAACGACATGTCCCGCGGCGCTGCGCACTGGGTCGAAGGCGCCGACGAGGCAGCCCGCGAAATCGAGCTCAAACCGCTGCTGTCGGGTGTGCGCACCGAGGACGAAGGCCTGTTCGTGCTGCAGCACAAGTACTGGCAGGACACCATGATCCAGGCGCTCAAGGATGACCAGCAACTGATCCCCGTGGAGGCCGTGCAATGAGCCTCTACGAAACCGTGCGCGACTTCCTCTACCGCGAAGCGCGCTACCTGGACGATGCCCAGTGGGACCAGTGGCTGGAGCTGTATGCCGCCGACGCCAGCTTCTGGATGCCGGCTTGGGACGATGACGACCGCCTCACCACCGACCCGCAAAGCGAGATATCGCTGATCTGGTACGGCAACCGTGGCGGCCTCGAGGACCGGGTGTTCCGCATCAAGACCGAGCGCTCCAGTGCGACCGTGCCGGATACCCGCACCTCGCACAACATCAGCAACATCGAGATCGTCGAGCAAAGCGAGGGCTACTGCCAGGTGCGCTTCAACTGGCACACCCTGAGCTTTCGCTACAAGACCACCGACAGCTACTTCGGCAGCAGCTTCTACACCCTTGACCTGCGCGGCGAGCAACCGCTGATCCAGGCCAAGAAGGTGGTGCTGAAGAACGACTACGTGCGTCAGGTCATCGACATCTACCACATCTGATCCGAGGTAACGCGAGCCGCTCGGTGTGCCGCTTGGCGCGCCGTGGCGAGGCTCGCCCGCGAGGTGCTACATGAGCTTCCAGATCGCACTGAATTTCGAAGACGGGGTGACCCGCTTCATCGAGGCCGATGGCCATGAAACCGTGGCCGATGCGGCCTATCGCCAGGGCATCAACATCCCGCTGGACTGCCGCGACGGCGCCTGCGGCACCTGCAAGTGCAAGGCCGAAGCCGGGCGTTACGACCTGGGCGATAACTTCATCGAAGACGCCCTGAACGAGGACGAAATCGCCGAAGGCTACGTGCTGACCTGCCAGATGCGCGCCGAAGCCGACTGCGTGCTACGCATCCCGGCGTCTTCGCAACTGTGCAAGACCGAGCAGGCCAGCTTCGAGGCCGCCATCAGCGATGTGCGCCAGTTGTCGGCAAGCACCATTGCCCTGTCGATCAAGGGCGAGGCCTTGAGCCGGCTGGCGTTTCTGCCGGGGCAGTACGTCAACCTCAAGGTGCCGGGCAGCGAGCAGAGCCGTGCCTACTCGTTCAGCTCGCTGCAAAAGGACGGCGAAGTCAGCTTCCTGATCCGTAACGTACCCGGCGGGCTGATGAGCAGTTTCCTCACCAGCCTGGCCAAGGCCGGCGACAGCATGAGCCTGGCAGGGCCGCTGGGCAGCTTCTACCTGCGGCCGATTCAGCGGCCGCTGTTGCTGCTGGCCGGTGGTACCGGGCTGGCACCGTTCACCGCGATGCTGGAGAAGATCGCCGAGCAGGGTAGCGAACACCCGTTGCACCTGATCTACGGGGTGACCAACGACTTCGACCTGGTCGAACTGGACCGCCTGCAGGCCTTGGCGGCGCGCATCCCCAACTTCACCTTCAGTGCCTGCGTGGCCAACCCTGACAGCCAGCATCCGCAGAAGGGTTACGTCACCCAGCACATCGAGCCGCGCCACCTCAACGACGGCGATGTGGATGTGTACCTGTGCGGGCCGCCGCCGATGGTCGAGGCGGTCAGCCAGTACGTGCGTGAGCAGGGGATTACGCCGGTGAACTTCTACTACGAGAAGTTCGCGGCGGCTGCGGCCTGAGCGTTCGTGGGGGCTGCCGCTCCCACCCAGACAGCATCAATATGGAGCGTTTCAGATGACGACAAGATTTCACGATAAAGTCGCCCTGGTCACCGGTGCTGCCCAGGGCATTGGCCGAGGGGTGTGCTGGCGGCTGAAGGCCGAAGGCGCGCAAGTGGTGGCGGTGGACCGTTCCGAGCTGGTGCACGAACTGGCCGGGGAGGGCATGCTGACCCTCACCGCCGACCTCGAGCAGCACAGCGATTGTGCCCGGGTCATGGCCGCTGCAGTCGAGGCCTTCGGGCGCCTCGACATCCTGGTCAACAACGTCGGCGGGACCATTTGGGCCAAGCCCTTCGAACACTATGAAGTGGAACAGATCGAGGCCGAAGTGCGCCGCTCACTGTTCCCGACCTTATGGTGCTGCCACGCCGCGTTGCCCTACATGCTCGAACGTGGGGCAGGGGCCATCGTCAACGTTTCGTCCATCGCCACCCGTGGCGTCAACCGCGTGCCCTACGGCGCGGCCAAAGGCGGCGTGAACGCACTGACCGCCTGCCTGGCCTTCGAAACCGCCGGCCGCGGTATCCGCGTCAATGCCACCGCCCCTGGCGGCACCGAGGCGCCGCCGCGGCGGGTGCCACGCAACAGCGCCGAGCAGAGCGAGCAGGAAAAGGCCTGGTACCAGCAAATCGTCGACCAGACCCTCGACAGCAGCCTGATGCACCGCTACGGCAGCATCGACGAGCAGGTTGGCGCCATCCTCTTCCTGGCCTCCGACGAGGCCTCCTACATCACCGGTGTGACCCTGCCGGTAGGGGGCGGCGACCTCGGCTGAGCCACACCCTTAGGCAAAGGTTTTCTTCCACAACAAAAACAATAGAGACAGCTGCCATGCGAACCCTTGACGTACACCCGATCATCGATAACGCGCGCTTCACACCCTTCCACTGGATGGTCATGGCCTGGTGCGGCCTGTTGCTGATCTTCGACGGTTATGACTTGTTCATCTACGGCGTGGTGTTGCCGGTGATCATGAAGGAGTGGGGGCTGACGCCACTGCAGGCCGGCGCCTTGGGCAGCTACGCGTTGTTCGGGATGATGTTCGGCGCCCTGGTATTCGGCAGCCTGGCCGACCGGATCGGGCGCAAGAAGGGCATCGCCCTGTGCTTTGCCCTGTTTTCCACGGCAACCATCCTCAACGGCTTCGCCAGCAGCCCCAGCGAGTTTGGCATCTATCGCTTTATCGCCGGCCTGGGCTGCGGCGGGTTGATGCCCAACGCCGTGGCTCTGATGAACGAATATGCGCCAAAACGCCTGCGCAGCACGCTGGTGGCGATCATGTTCAGTGGCTACTCGTTGGGCGGCATGCTTTCGGCAGGCGTCGGTATCTTCATGCTGCCGCGCTTCGGCTGGGAGTCGATGTTCTTCGCCGCAGCCGTACCCCTGTTGCTGTTGCCGGTGATTCTCTACTACCTGCCGGAATCCATTGGTTTTCTGGTACGCCAAGGGCGCACTGATGAAGCCCGCGCACTGCTCAGGAAGCTCGACCCCGCTTGCGACATACAGCCTGGCGACAGGCTGCAGGCAACGGACCGCAAGGGCGGCGGCAACGCTGTCGTGGAGCTGTTTCGCAACGGCCTGGCCGTGCGCACCCTGGCCCTGTGGCTGGCGTTTTTCTGCTGCCTGCTGATGGTCTACGCACTCAGTTCGTGGCTGCCAAAACTGATGGCCAACGCAGGTTACAGCTTGGGTTCGAGCCTGTCGTTCTTGCTGGTGCTGAACTTCGGCGGCATGGCCGGGGCGATTCTGGGGGGCTGGTTGGGCGACCGCTACAACCTGGTCAAGGTCAAGGTCGGCTTCTTCATCGCCGCAGCACTGTCGATCAGCCTGCTGGGCGTCAACAGCCCGATGCCGGTGCTGTACCTGCTGATCTTCATCGCCGGCGCCACCACCATCGGCACGCAAATACTGCTGTATGCCGGCGCGGCGCAGATGTACGGCCTGTCGGTGCGCTCCACCGGCCTTGGCTGGGCCTCGGGGATCGGCCGCAACGGCGCCATCGTCGGCCCGCTGCTGGGGGGCGCACTGATGGGCATCAACCTGCCGCTGCAACTCAATTTCATCGCGTTCGCCATCCCTGGCGCAATTGCTGCGCTGGCCATGGCCGTGCACCTGGTCAGTGGCCGGCGGCATGGCCTGGCTACGGCTGCGCAGGCCTAGCAAGACCACAGGCCTTGCAAGAGGCCTGATCCACACACCCGCCCCAAGCCTTGCGAGAGGTGCCATGAAAACCCTGTTCAAGGACAGCTCGCTGTCCGCCATCGTAGCCGGTTGCCTGGCGACGATGATTTCCTACGCCGGCCCGCTGGTGATCATCTTCCACGCCGCCGAAGCCGCGCACATGCCTCACGGCCAGCTGTCGTCCTGGGTGTGGGCCGTTTCCATGGGCAGCGGTGTGCTCGGCGCATTGCTGAGCCTGCGCTATCGGGTGCCGGTGGTGATCGCCTGGTCGATCCCGGGTTCGGCCCTGTTGGTGACTGCCTTGCCGGCACTAGGGCTGGAGCAGGCCGTGGGGGCCTACCTGGTGGCGAACCTGATCCTGCTGCTGATTGGCCTCAGCGGGGCCTTCGACCGCATCATCACGCGCCTGCCCGGGTCCATCGCTGCTGGCATGCAGGCGGGCATCCTGTTCAGTTTCGGCACCGAGGTGTTCCGCGCCTTGCCCGTGCAACCGCTGCTGGTACTGGCGATGTTCGTTACCTATGTGCTGATGCGCAGGGTTCAGTCGCGTTATGCGGTGGCCGCCGTATTGTGCATAGGGGCCGTCGTCACCGTGGCCAGCGGCGCGTTCCGCAGTGAGGCCCTGGTGCTGCAACTGGCCTCGCCCCAGTGGGTTACCCCGCAGTTCAGCCTGGCGGCAGTGTTCAGCCTGGCGCTGCCACTGGTGCTGGTGGCCCTGACCGGGCAGTTCATGCCAGGGATGGCGGTGCTGCGTAACGCCGGCTACGCCACACCGGCCAGCCCTTTGATCGGTGCCAGCGCCATCGGCGGCGCCTTGCTGGCACCTTTCGGTTGTCACGGCCTGAACCTGGCAGCCGTCACCGCCAGCCTGTGCACCGGCCATGAGGCCCATGAAAACCCGCGCCGGCGTTATGTCGCGGCCGTCGCCGGCAGCGTGTTGTACCTGCTGTTGGGGGTTGCCGGTGCCACGTTGATGTCGCTGTTTGCTGCCTTCCCTGCGGCATTGATCGCAGCCCTTGCTGGGCTTGCCCTGTACGGGGCGATCAGCGAAGCCCTGGCGCGCAGCCTGGCCGAACCTATGGAGCGCGATGCCGGCCTGTTCACCTTCCTGGTCACCGCCTCGGGGGTGTCTTTCCTTGGCCTGTCGGCGGCGTTCTGGGGGCTGCTGTTCGGCCTGCTGGCGCATGCGCTGCTCAGGCTGCGTCGGCCGCAAGCGAGCGAGGTATTGCGCCGTACCCCATGAGCCCCGTGTTCCCAGCGCTTTATCCATAACAACAAGATCAAGAGAGCTTCGGAATGAACCACACCCCTTGCGTTGCCATCGGCCTGACCTTGCTCAGCCAACCTGCGCTGGCCGCTGATGGCGGCTTCTTCGAGGATTCGAAAGCCAGCCTCAGCGCCCGTAATTACTACTTCAGCCGTGACTTCTCGGACATCGTCGGGGCCAATCAGCAGTCCAAGGCCGAGGAGTGGGCCCAGGGCTTCATTCTCGACTTCAAGTCGGGGTACACCCCCGGCACGGTTGGCTTTGGCGTGGATGCCCTGGGCCTGTTGGGCATCAAGCTCGACAGCAGCCCTGACCGGGTCAATACCGGCCTGCTGCCGGTGCATGGCGATGGCCGTGCCGCAGACGAGTACAGCCGCCTGGCTCCGACGTTCAAGGCCAGGCTGTCGAAGACCGAGCTGCGTGTTGGCGAGCTGCAACCCAACTTGCCGGTGCTGACCTTCAGCGATATCCGCCTGTTACCTCCGACTTACCAGGGGGTGAGCCTGAGCACGTCCGAGCTGCAAGGCCTGACCTTGCAGGGCGGGCATTTGCGCTCCACGCACCTGCGCAACGAAGGCGGCGACGGCAAGATGAACGCCATGCTCGGCCATGTGCCGATGCGCCAGGCACAAAGCGATGCGTTCAACTATGTCGGCGGCGACTACGCGTTCAATGCGAACCAGAGCAGTGTCAGCCTGTGGTACGGGCAACTGGAAGACATCTACGAACAAGGTTTTGTCGGCTTCAAGCACAGCAAACCCGTGGGGGACTGGGTGCTGAGTGCCAACCTGGGGTACTTCACCGCCCGCGAAGACGGCGACGCACTGCTCGGCACCATCGACAACCAGGCCTTCTTCTCGCTGTTCACCGCCCGGCAGGGTGGGCACAGCGTGCATGTGGGGTACCAGGGCATCTACGGCGACAGCCCGTTCCCCCGGGTATTCGCCAACATCTCACCGTTGGGCAACGAGGTCCCCACCTACGAGTTCGCGTATACCGACGAGCGCTCCTATCAGCTGCGCTACGACTACAATTTCGCCGCCATGGGCGTACCCGGGTTGACGGCAGGGGTGCGTTATATCACCGGCAACAATGTCGATACCGGGCTGGGCTACGAGGGCCGTGACCGTGAGCGGGACCTGGATATCGCCTATGCGGTGCAGAGCGGGCTGCTGAAAGGGTTGGGGATCCGGCTGCGCAATGCCATGGCCCGCTCCAACTACCGCAGTGATATCGATGAGAACCGCCTGATCCTGGTGTACACCTGGCAGTTGCTGTGAATACCCATCGCCCGGCTGTTGCCACCTTTTGTCACTGAACCGCATTTGCACCGCAGGGCTTGAGGGGGGTAGTTTTCCTGGGTCATCCACACAGGAACTCCCCCTTGGACTCATTGACCCAAGCCGTACTCGGCGCCGCCCTGCAGGGCACTGTGCTCGGCCGCATCCAGGGCCGCCGTTCGCTGCTGTATGGCGCCGCGCTGGGCACCCTGCCTGACCTGGACGTGATCATCCGCTACGCCGACCCGGTCTCGCAGATGACCTACCACCGGGGCTTCTCCCACTCCCTGTTCGTCCTCACCGCTCTGGCGCTGTTGCTGGCCTGGTGCGTCAACAGGTACTGGCCGGGCAAGGGCTACACCTTGCCGCGGCTGTTCCTGGCGTTCTGGCTGGTGCTGGTCACCCACCCGGTGCTCGATGCCTTTACCGTGTATGGCACGCAACTGTTCTGGCCGCTGTCGGTTACCCCGCAAAGCTGGGCGGCGGTATTCATCATCGACCCGGTCTATACCGTGCCGCTGCTGGCCGCAGTGGTCTACACCCTTGCCAAGGGGGTGACGGGCAAGGCCGTGAGGCTGATGACCTTGGCACTGGTCTTCAGTACCGCCTACCTGGGCTTTGGCCTGGCCGGGCGGATGCTGGCGGAGCAGCGTTTTCAGGCAGCCCTGGACCGCCAAGGCATCACGGCCAGTGACGTACGCGCCGTGCCTATCGCCTTCAACAGCCTGATCTGGCGCGTGCTGGCCAAGACCCCGGAGGGCGCGTACTACGAAGGTGTCAGCAGTTGGCTCGATCAACATCCGCCGGAAATGCAGCGCCTGCCCCGCAACCTTGAACTGGCTTCGGCGCTTGCCGCTGCGCCACTGCATCAACGCCTGCGCTGGTTCACCGATGACTGGCTGCGTTACGACGAGGTCGACGGCGCGCTGGTGGTGACCGACCTGCGCATGGGGATCCCAGGCAACTACACCTTCCGTTTCAACATGGCCCACCGCGACAGCCAGGGGCACTGGGTTGCCGATACCCCCACGGCATGGCAGGGGGCAGGGGTAGCGTCGATGTTCAACAGCCATGACCTGGCCTTGATCTGGCGGCGCATCGTCGACCAGCAACCGCCCCTGCCGCTGGCTGCCTGGACCTCCCGCTACCTGGCGCCGACGGCGGCACAGCGCGGGCACTAGGGGATGCGCTCGGCAGGGCTGGACCTGGTCAAGTGGGTGGCGATCGTGACCATGGTCGCCGACCACCTGCGCTTCATATGGCCGCGTGCCGAAGGTTTGTTCATCCTTGGCAGGTTGGCCTTCCCGCTGTTTTGCCTGGCTATCGCCGTCAATGTCGGGCGCCGGCACGGGGGGGCGCCGTCAACCGGCGTCAACCTGCGTTACCTGGGCGCGATGCTGGTGTTTTCAGTAGTGTCCGAATGGCCCTACCGTTGGCTGGACAGCGGTTCGCAGACGTTCAGTGTGATGCCGACGCTGGCCCTTGGGCTCCTGGTAGCTTTGGGCGTGCAGCAGCATCAGGTGGCAGCACGGGTACTTGGCCTGGTAGCCCTGGCGGCTGCGGCCCTGTTCAGTGAACGCCTGATGTACGGCCTGGCCGGCGTGCTGTTGCCGGCCGCCTGGCTCATGGCCCGTCGCCTGGGCGCGCTGACGTGGCTGCTGCCGTGCCTGCTGGCAATGGCGGGCAACCTGACCAACGGCTGGTTGCGCGAACATCCGCTCGCGCCGTTCACCCTGCTGACCTTGGCCGCCGCTGCCCTGGCGGTGCCGTTCGGCTGTTTGCTATTGCGTCGTGATGAGTGGCGCGTGCCAGCGGTGGGGCGCTGGGGGTACCTGTTCTACCCGGTGCATTTGCTGGTGATCAACGCGCTTATTTGAAGGGGTACAGGGGCATTTTGCCGGTGAATTCGGGTACAGGATTCAGCTATTTTCGATACTGGTAAAATTGTTAGTAGCTTCTCGCCGACAAAGCGCTCAATATGTGGCTTGCAGGGGCTTGTTGTTTGACATGGCCCTCGTTGTAAATTTCACGGAAAACGCATCAAAACAGCCATCGAGGGCTCAGAGCATGTCCAACAGACAAACCGGTACAGTTAAATGGTTCAACGATGAAAAAGGCTTCGGCTTCATCACCCCACAGGGCGGTGGCGACGATCTCTTCGTTCATTTCAAAGCCATTGAATCGGACGGCTTCAAGTCGCTGAAAGAAGGCCAGACTGTCAGCTTCGTTGCCGAAAAAGGGCAAAAAGGCATGCAGGCCGCCCAAGTGCGTCCTGAGTAAGACACGTACCAGCCGGCTCAACGTTCGAACAGGCACCCGCAACCTTGCGGGTTGACCGAGGTACTTGATCGAACGATGTGAAGCCTGGCAATTGTGTAACGTGTAAAAAAAGCTCCGTATCGAAAGATATGGGGCTTTTTTCGTTTTGGCTGGACAGTAGCAGTGGTCGCCCGATCAACAGAGATTACCTGGTAATAATGCTAGTAGCCGTCTGCTTGCCGATGGGCGATTATTTACAGTGATCGGTGAATAGTTTGCTCCAGGCTGCTGATAACAGTGACCATTCAAACACAACAGGAGGTGCTGTTCATGCCCCAAAAAGCGCAGTCGCTGACCGCAATGTCGTTAGCACAGGTTGATCCCCAGTTTGTAGCACCGGGGGTTGGCGAGGTTGTGTTTCTGATGGGGGACGGCGGCCAAGGTGCCCCGATCATCCGCGAGGGTCAGCACGTCAGTTATGAAATCGAGCAGCGGGAAGATGGGCTGTTCTATGCGGTGAACATCGTCATCGAAGACGAGCCACCCTTGAACTAGATTAACTGCTCGATGGCTGGGCAAGGGGCTTCATAGCCCCTTGCCGATCTGCCTTCAACTGCGCGCCAGTCGCCCGCTGACAAAGTGCGCCACATCATTGAAACCTGGGGTAGATGCATGCCCCGGCGTCACCAGCGAATCGATGAACGTTTCATCCTCTCCCGTGATCTTCACCTCCAGTGCCCCGGCATAGGTGTCCCATTGCGCTTCGGTGCGGGGCCCGACAATCGCCGAACTGACCTGTTGGTTGTTGAGCACCCAGGCAATCGCAAATTCCACGATACCCACGCCCTTGGCCTCGACGTATGCCTGGATCTGGCGAGCGATGGCCAGTGACTCCTGGCGCCACTCCACTTCCATGATGCGCTTGTCTTGGCGCCCGGCACGGCTGCCGGCATCCGGTACCGAGCCAGGTGCGTACTTGCCGCTTAGCACGCCGCGGGCCAAGGGGCTGAACGGCACCACGCCCAGGCCATGGTAGGCCGCTGCGGTCAGTTGCTCGGGTTCTGCCTGGCGGTTGACGATGTTGTACAGCGGCTGGCTCACCACCGGCTTGGCCACGCCCAGGCGCTCGGCCAGGTTGCAGATTTCGGCAATACGCCAGCCGCGGAAGTTGGACACGCCCCAGTAGCGGATCTTGCCCTGGCGCAGCAGGTCGCCGATGGCCTGCACGGTCTCCTCCAGCGGAACCTTGTGGTCCTCGCGGTGCAGGTAGTAGATGTCCAGGTAGTCCAGGTCCATGCGCGTCAACGTGGCATCGATGGCATTGAACACATGTTTACGCGACAACCCGCTGCGGTTGGGCAGGCCGTCGGCGGGGCCAAAACCAACCTTGGAGGCGACGATCCAGTCCTGGCGATGACGTGCCACAGCTTCGCCGACAATTTCTTCCGAGCGCCCGGCGTTGTAGACATCGGCGGTGTCGATGAAGTTGATGCCCTGATCCCAGGCTTTTTCGATGATCCGCAGGGCGTCTTCGGTGCTGGTCTGCTCGCCGAACATCATGCTGCCCAAGGTAAGGGCGGAAACCTGCAGGCCACTTTGGCCGAGGGGACGGTAGATCATGCGGGTAAGTCCTTTGCAGTGGGCTGATGTGCCTGTTTTACACAGAACCAGGCGGCATTGAAAGCCAGCAGCAAGGGCTGACACACCTGTGCCATGGCTGCATCAGCTGTGCCATGGCTGCTGCAGCCACAGCCTGTGGTCAGGCGCTGGCCCTTTGTGCTCAAACCCCTCTGGCATGGCTGTTTCGAAGCTGCCGGGCAGCGCTGGCACAACCGTTGCTCTATCTGTTGCAGGCGCCTGCCATGGCGTCGCCATAACAAGAACGGAGAAGCCACCATGAACCGAACAGGCCCGCACCGCCGGCCCTTCCCGCACGCCTTGGGCTGCCTGGCCCTAGCCTTGGCCTGCTGCGCACCTGCCTATGCCGCCGACGTCGATGGCAAACGCATCATCGCCGCCGACCAGGAACCCGGCAACTGGATGAGCCACGGCCGCACCTATGATGAACAACGCTTCAGCCCCCTCAAAGCCATCAACCAGGACAACGTCAATCAGCTAGGCCTGGCCTGGAGCTACAAACTCGACCTGGACCGTGGCGTGGAGGCCACGCCCATTGTGGTCGATGGGGTGATGTACACCACGGGCCCGTTTTCGGTGGTGTACGCGCTGGATGCCCGCAACGGCAAACTGCTCTGGAAATACGACCCGCAGTCGGATCGCAACCGTGCCGGAGAGGCCTGCTGCGATGCGGTAAACCGAGGCGTGGCGGTGTGGCAGGGCAAGGTTTACGTCGGCGTACTGGACGGGCGCCTGGAGGCGATTGATGCCAAGACCGGCAAGCGGGTCTGGTCGGTGGACACCCGCAGCGACCATAAACGCAGCTACACCATCACCGGCGCGCCGCGGGTGGTCAACGGCAAGGTCATCATCGGCAATGGTGGGGCGGAGTATGGCGTGCGCGGCTATGTAACGGCCTATGACGCCGAAACCGGCAAGCAGGCCTGGCGCTTCTTCACCGTGCCAGGTGACCCCAAGCTGCCGCCGGAAGACAAGGCCATGGAAATCGCCAGCAAGACCTGGCACGGCGACGCCTTCGTCGAGTGGGGCGGCGGCGGCACGGCCTGGGACTCGTTCGCCTACGACCCGGAGTTGAACCTGCTGTACATCGGCGTCGGCAATGGCTCGATGTGGGACCCGAAATGGCGCAGCCAGGCCAAAGGCGACAACCTGTTCCTGTCGTCGATCGTCGCGGTCAATGCCGACACGGGCGAATACGCCTGGCACTACCAGACCACCCCGGGTGATGCCTGGGACTTCACCGCCACCCAGCACATGATCCTTGCCGAGCTGCCGATCGACGGCAAGCAACGCAAGGTGCTGATGCAGGCACCCAAGAATGGCTTTTTCTATGTGCTGGACCGCGCCACTGGCGAGCTGCTGTCGGCCAAGAACATCGTGCCGGTGAACTGGGCCAAGGGCATCGACATGAAGACCGGGCGGCCCATCCTCGACGACGAGGCGGCGGCCTACTGGAAGGACGGCAAGCGCAAGTTGGTGACCCCGGCATTCTGGGGCGCTCATGATTGGCACCCGATGTCGTACAACCCGAACACGGGGCTGGTGTACATCCCGGCGCATATCATGTCGGCCTACTACGAGCACATTCCCGACGCCCCCAAGCGCAACCCGTTCAAAAGCGTGTACCAGCTCGGCCTACGCACCGGCATGATGCCCGAGGGTGCCGAAGGCCTGCTGGAGATGGCCAAGACCTGGTCCGGCAAGCTGATCGCCTGGGACCCGGTTAAACAGGCGCCCGCCTGGGAAGTGCCCTACATCACTATCTTCAACGGTGGCACCTTGAGCACCGCCGGCAACCTGGTGTTCGAAGGCAGCGCCGATGGCCGGGTGATCGCCTACGCCGCCGACACCGGCAAGAAACTCTGGGAGTCACCGGCCGCCAGTGGCGTGATGGCGGCACCGATCAGCTACTCGGTCGATGGCGAGCAGTACGTCACCTTCATGGCCGGTTGGGGCGGGGCATTCTCGACGTTTGCCGGGGCACTGTCGCTGCGCGCCGGGGTACAGCCTTTCTCCCAGGTGCTGACCTACAAGCTTGGCGGTAATGCCACGTTGCGTGAGCCGGCACCGCCCGCCAACGCGCCCGAACCACCACCCCTGACCGCTGATGCCAACGCAGTGGCCGCCGGTGCTGCCCTGTACGACGGCAACTGTTCGCAGTGCCATGGTATTCATGCCGTCAGCGGCGGCGTACTGCCTGACCTGCGCAAGCTCAGCGCGGAAAAACACCAGATGTTCCTCGGCATCCTCTATGGCGGCCGCGTGCCCGATGGCATGCCGTCGTTTGCCGACAACCTCAAGCCCGAGCAGGTGGAACAGGTGCACCAGTACCTCATCAAGCGTGCCCATGACCTCAAGCGCGAGGGCAGTACCTGGCAGCAGTTCAGCGCCAAGCCGGCTGCCCAGTCGCCACTGGCCGACAACCACCCACAGGAGTGAATGACCATGACTGCAACGATCTACCAGAACTACATCGACAATGCCTTCATGCCCAGCGAGCAACTGATCGAGGTGTACAACCCGGCCAACGCACAGCTGCTGGGGCGTGTCCCGGAGTCGCCGGTGGAGCACGTGGAGCGGGCCATTGCCGCAGCGCGTCAAGCGCAAAAAGGCTGGGCGGCCAAGCCTGCCATCGAGCGCGCCGGGTATCTGCGCCAGATCGCGACAAAGGTACGCGCCAATGCCGAACGCCTGGCGCGCATCATCACCCTGGAAGGCGGCAAGGTGCCGGGGCTGGCGCAGGTCGAGGTCAACTTCACGGCCGACTACCTCGACTACATGGCTGAATGGGCGCGACGCCTGGAAGGCGAGGTGCTGACCAGCGACCGCGCCAATGAGCACATCTTCCTGATGCGCAAACCCTTGGGTGTGGTGGCTGGGATCTTGCCGTGGAACTTCCCGTTCTTTTTGATCGCCCGCAAGATGGCCCCGGCGTTGTTGGCGGGGAACACCATCGTGATCAAACCCAGTGAGGAAACGCCGATCAATTGCTATGAGTTCGCGAAGTTGGTGGCCGAGACCGACCTGCCGGCGGGTGTGTTCAACGTAGTCGGCGGCAAGGGGGCGAGCGTCGGCCATGGGCTGTCCAGCCATGCCGGCATCGACCTTGTGAGCTTTACCGGTAGCGTCGCCACCGGCGCACGGATCATGGCTGCTGCGGCGCCGAACATCACCAAGCTCAACCTTGAACTGGGCGGCAAGGCCCCGGCGATCGTGCTGGCGGACGCCGACCTGGACCTGGCGGTGAACGCCATCGTCGCCTCGCGGGTGATCAATACTGGCCAAGTGTGCAACTGCGCCGAGCGGGTGTACGTGGAACGCCAGGTGGCCGACGCCTTCGTCGACAAGGTGGCCCAGGCCATGGCGGCCACCCGTTATGGCGACCCGTCGAGCCGTGCCGACCTGGACATGGGGCCGCTGATCAACCAGGCCGGGCTCGACAAGGTGGCGCAGATGGTGCGAACGGCGGTCGGGCAGGGCGCCCAACTGGTGACCGGCGGGCAGGTGGCCGACCTGGGTGCCGGGTTCCATTACCAGCCGACTGTGCTTGCGGGCTGTGCGTCGGACATGGAGATCATGCGCAAGGAAATCTTCGGGCCGGTGTTGCCGATCCAGGTGGTCGATGACCTGGACGAGGCGATTGCCTTGGCCAACGACAGCGAATACGGGCTGACGTCTTCGCTTTACACCCGCGACCTGAATGCGGCGCTGAAGGCCTGCCGCGAGATCGACTTTGGCGAGACCTACATCAACCGCGAGAACTTCGAGGCCATGCAGGGCTTCCACGCCGGGGCGCGCAAGTCCGGGGTCGGCGGGGCGGATGGCAAGCACGGCTTGTATGAGTACATGCGCACGCAGGTGGTGTACATCCAAGGGTAGAGGGTGGCTTTGCTGGCCTCTTCGCGGGGCAAGCCCGCTCCCACTGAACAACTGCTAACTCATCGATTTAGCGAGACGCTGTGGGAGCGGGCTTGCCCCGCGAACACCGGCGAAGCCGGTGCCAGGCACCGTGCACGGCCATTCGAGGAACAGGTGTTTTACCTGTGTGCGTGCTTTCCTGCTCAGTAGCAGATTGATCAATGGCGTATGGAGCAGTACCTGCACGCTGCTTGTAGGGTAATTCTGATTTTCGCAGGCCCAGGCTTTTGCATGTTTTTCCAGTGTTAGCTTCCAGCTTTCTACGGCCGGAGGCTATTCATGACGCGCATATCGATACATGGAAAAGGGCAAGCGCTGGATGGCGATATCACCACCACAGGCGCGGTCTGCATTGCCAGCAGTACGAACTTCCGGGGGAACAACCGACGTGCGCTGCGCTTGGGCGATGCCACGACCGAGTGCCCGAACTGCAAGAAGGTCGGTGTCATTGTAGAAGGGGTGAATGCTTTCGTCATCGGAGGTAAACCGGCTGTTGTCGATGGGGCGCTGGTCAAGTGTGATTGCCCAAACGGCAGCAACCGGGTCATCGCGCAGTCAGCCATGCACCGGGCTGGCAGCCGTCCTGCTCAGGCTGCATCGCCTGCCTCTGCCGTCAGCCATTCGGCGCCTTCATCAGGGCAGAGTCCTGCTCAAGTGTACAACGCATCTCCCGTCGGCTCATTATCGATACTTGAGCCTGGCTTCCATATTGTGCAAAGCAGCATGTCGTTCGAGCAGGTGCTTCAGAGCCTTGGCGCGACGCACAGCCCTTTGCCAGTGGCGTTATTGCAGCGCTTGAGTCCTACCTTCCCAGATGGTTTCAAGGCGGGCGAGATATTTGTGCTGGGCAGCCCAAGCAGTGGGCATGCCTGCAGCGCGCTGGAAAACGAACTGATCATGGTGGCCGAAAAGACGAGGGAGTCCCTGTCGATTCTCTCCCGTGAAGAAGCTAACTTCATGATGAAGCACATCGGTGAGATTGCCGGGGTGCTCAATGGCGCCAGCCAGTCGATGGGGGTGGGCAAGGACATGCTTGAGCGTGGACTGGGGCAGGTCAAGGACACGTTGAAGGGCATTGAGGCTTTGCACCAACAGCAGTTTGTTTTGCATGGCCACTTGAACAGTGCGGAGTTCTTCGCCAAGCGCAGGGGGCTTTATGAGCAACTGAGCGCCCAGTTGCGCGTAGGTTTTCTGAACAAGACATTGAACCTCGGCAGTTACGACACGCTCCGCCGCGACCTGGGTATCTCCACCAAAAGCCTGGTGCATCATTGGACCAAGGCAGGCGTGCCGGGCCAGATACCCGGATATGCGACCCACTTGGACGAGGTGGCCAAGATGTCGAATTATTTGAAGTATGGTGGGTTTGCGGCGATTGGGCTTGGTGCGGGGGCATCTTACTTGAACGTTCAAGCAGCATGTCGGGCTGGCGAAACCGAAGCGTGTAAGAAAATTCGATTTACTGAAACGGGGAGTTTTGCAGGGGGATTACTCGGTGGAGCGGCAGGTGGTAAGGTTGGTTCTGTCGCAGCGGCGGCTGTCTGTTCCTTTGGTGTATATGGAAAGGCTGTTTGCGGTATTGTGGCGATCGGAAGTGGCTCTTACTTAGGTAGTAAAACAGGAGAAAAAATAGGTGAGGGGATGATCGAATGGACCTATGAGGTACTTCATGATTGACCTCTCAAGCCTTCCCGCTGGTGTAAAAATCGTGTTAGGACTAGTGCCTTTAATCTTGAGTGTCGTGGGCGTTGGCATTGGCCTTTACATTGCAGGTTCTCGTCATTTCAAAATACTTTGCTCTACGTTCAAGAATAGTAAGGGGTTGGTTGAGGATCTTAAATACTGGAGCACCCTCTCTATAAGAACAAGATCGATGGTGGTCAATCGTTTTACGTTGGCAGTTGTATGGCCCAATCTGGGTATTCGCCAAGGGTGGTTGAATGCCGACGATTATCGACGTTGCCCAGCCTATCTGAAGCGGCGCTTACAGATCTCGTTCTGGTGTACTCTTGCCGGCTGGGCTGGGATCGTTACGGGTGGAACCTTGATTGAACTTGGTAGATTGTAATGCCCCCTCAATCGCCCGCGCTGCGCCTGCTTCCGCAAGTGGATGCTAAGCGACGGTACTTTCGACCCGAGCGAAGCACTGGCCGGCCATGACTGCGATTGTTGACGGACTCTGAGGTTATCAAGTTGACCGGGATTGGGGAGAGGTTCGGGGAACTGGCGTACGAGGATTACTATGATTGTTTTTTTAACGGTGCCCCTTGGTTTGAAAATGGCTTTTGGCTTGCGCCTTTCATTATCGGGGGGCTGTTCATTTGGCCGGTAGCCAATGCCATGGGGCTGTACGACATTTCTGAACTTGAATCTAAATACTTCAGGATTGGCCTGCTTGGGAATTATCCTACGCGGGCTGCTGAAGTATCGCTGTTGTCGGGGAAACCTCTCAGGGATAACGTTTTCGGGCCGCCTTAACCGGGTGGCCGGGTGTGAGAACCCGCTTCGAATTTCATGCAGCAGCACTGCTATGGCAGCTGTGCGCGGGCAGGCCTCGGCCTGGCCGGGCTTTGCATGGTTCACCGGTTTCTCACCCCGCGTACCGCTGCCACCCTCACCCCGTGAGAAGGTTGAGATGGTAGATCTCGATAACGAACTGTGAGATCGATCATGAAAAAAATTGTCCCTGACCCACCCCGCCGCAAACCGATCACCACCCCATTCTTCACCGTCCAAGCCGACATGTACCCACCCGACGCCTTGGCCCACGCGAGTGAGCTGCTACGCGGTGTCATCGAAACCATCGACGAGCACTGCCGCGGCCACGTCGGCGAACCTGGCCTGAACATGCTGAGCAATGCCATGCATGCCAGCGAGATCGCCCACTCGCTGGTGGAGCATGTCCACAGCCGTCTCTATGGCCAGCAGGCCGAGGAGTGAGACCATGGCTGACGAACCCAAGCCCCTCACCACCGCTGGCCTGGCAACCTTCCTTGATGTGGGCAACCCAGCGTTGAATTTGCTGCGTGTGCAGCCTGGCATCCCGATCGATGTTGCCTACGAGCAGGTGTCGGTGCTGCTGGGCTACATCAAGCACCTGGTGCGCGAAGGCGATATGGACGATGACCACAAGCTACTAGGCGCAGCTGACTATCTGAGTGTCCTGGCCAAGGCGTTGATGGATGATATCGAGCTAGCCAAGAACCGGTTGCATTGATCTGGCCGGCCCCTTCGCGGCTGAGCCCGCGAAGGGGCCGGTACCTTCAGCCCAACTGGTTGGGCTGGACGATGCCGTAGCGCTTCATCTTGCGATACAACGTTGACCGCGACACCCCCGCAGCCTCTGCCGCTGCGCTCATGTTCCAGCGCTCGCGCTTCAACACCTCCAGTAAATGCCGTGCCTCGGCCGCTTCGACCTGCTGCTCGAGCACCTTTGGCCGCGCAGGCGTTGCACGCTCCGCGAACACCTCCGGCAAGTCAGCCAGTTCGATCAGCCCACCTTCGGCCAGTGCGACTGCCTGACGCAATGCATTGAGCAACTGCCGCACGTTCCCCGGCCAGGCGTGCCCGAGCACGCAGCGCCACGCTTCATCGCTCAAGCGCATGCCCGCACCCCCCGGCAACCCTGCCAGCAACCCTTCGATCAACTCACGCCGGTCACTGCGTTCCCGCAGTGCCGGCAATGTCATGCGCATCCCGCACAGCCGGTAATAGAGGTCTTCGCGAAAGCGCCTGTCGCCGATCATGGCCTGCAGGTCCTGGTGCGTTGCCGAAATTACCTGGAGGTCCAGCGCTACCGGCGCTTCGGCACCCAGCGGCACCAGCTCGCGCTCGGCAAGCACCCGCAGCAGGCGCGTTTGCAGGTGCGCCGGCATGTCGCCGATCTCGTCGAGGAACAGCGTGCCGCCATTGGCCTGCTCCAGCTTGCCTTTCATGCCCTTGCGGTTGGCCCCGGTGAAGCTGCCGGCACGGTAGCCGAACAGTTCGCTTTCGATCAGTGATTCGGGTATCGCCGCACAGTTGAGCGCCACGAACGGTTTGGCTTGGCGCTGGCTAGCCTGGTGCAAGGCACGGGCGAACGCCTCTTTGCCGGTGCCGGTTTCGCCGTTCAGAAGAATGGCGATATCCCGGTCCAGCACCTTGCGCAGGCGTTGCACGCCCTGTTGCAGGTGGGTGTCCTGGCCTGCCAGTTGCTCGAGCGTGGGGTGAGCCGTGCGGGCGGGCAGGGGCCGCGCTGCGGTTGCTTGGCGGTAACCGGCCGGTACGCGCAGGCCCACGTCCAGCAGGTGCGGTTGTTGGTGACCGCGCAGTTGAGTGCCACGGGCACCGCCGCGCGTCAGCTCCAGCAACTGGTCGATGTTGGCTGGCAGCAGTTGTTCGATCGCCACGCCCAGCAGCTTGCCGGTGTGCGCCAGGAAGGCTGCCCGATTGGCGCCGATCACCCGGCCGCCTTCGTCGAGTGCCAGCAGTTGCTCGGCAGCCAGGTCGCAGAAGTCGTCGCGTGGTTTGATGGCCAAGGTCAGGCGGTCGCGGTAGCGCTGGCGGAAATGGCTGTTCTCGATCAACCGGGCGTACAGGGTCACCAGCTGCAACGTCAGGTGCTGGGCATGCTTGGGGCCGTCGTTGTACAGGCAGGTCGCGTTGAGGCAGCCGAGCAGTTGGTTGTGGGCATCGAAGATCGGTGATACCGAGCAACTGAGCCGCGCATTGGCCGCAAGGAAGTGCTCCTGACGATGGATGGTCAGTGCCTGCTCAGAGGCCAAGGCGGTGCCGATGCCGTTGGTGCCAGCAATCGACTCGTCCCACCGCGCGCCGACGATCAGCCCGGAACGGGTGTAGCGCTGTGGGTCGGCGGGCAGGCGGGCAGCCAGCGTGATGCCGTCGGCGTCACTGAGCAGCACGGCGAAACCGGCGTCCACCACGCGCTTGGCCAGGCCACTGACGCCCTGGCTGGCGATGGCCAGGTAGGCCTCGTGCTGGGCTTGGTGCTGGCGGATTTCAGCGGCGCTGAGGATGTTGTCGACGTGGCGCAGGGCGGGGTCCAGGTGGTGCTGATTGATGCTGCGGTACCAGGATTCAGCGATCACCGGTTCTGGCGTCAGGCCACGTTCGGCAAAGTGGCAGTCGACGAAGGCGGCCAGTTCACTGGCGCGGGGTTTGGCCATGGGCGCTCTACCAAGTTCTTGTTATTTGAGTTGGGGAAACCATAGCTGATTTTGGGTTTGGGAGTTGCTTGTCTTTAGCTTTGCAGGGGGCGGATATCGAGCGCCCCCCGAAGAACCCAAGCAAAAAAGCAGGCGTGTTTCAGCCAATCAGCTTGAGTGCCTCATCCAGACCCAGCGGCCGCTTCATCCGCTGCGACAGCTGCGCCATGGCATCCGAATACCCCTTGGCCACCACCGCTTCAACCTGCTCCCCGACACACTGCAAGGCAATGAAGTCACCTTTCTCCGGCTCGCCGACGAACTCGATTCGGTCCCAGTCCCGAGCATGCCCCAGCACTTCATAGGTGCGCCCATGCTGATAGGTCCAGAAAAACGGCACATCCGCGTAACGACGCTGCTCGCCCAGCATGTTGGCTGCGGCAATTACCCCATGCTGCTGGGCCAGGCGCCAGTGTTCGATGCGCACCGGGCGGCCAGCGAGGGGGAAGGTGGCGATGTCGCCGGCGGCCCATAGGCGGTCGGCGGCATGCAGCTCGGCGTCGACCCGCAACGAACGATCCTCGGCCAGTTCCACGCCCTGCACGAACGCAGTGGCCGGTGCGACGCCGGTACCCAGCAACACCAACGACGTCATCAGCTTCTCGCCATTGGCCAGCAGCACGGCGTCGACCCGTTCTTCACCGAGAAAGCGCTCGACCTCGGTCGGGCCGTGGAACACCACGCCCTTGCGCTCATGCAGCGCGCGTATGCTGCGCCCGATACGCTCACCTAACTGTTTGCTCAAGGGCACCGGGTGGCGGCTGACCACATGCACCTGCGCGCCATACTTGCGCAAGGCCGAGGCTGCCTCCAGGCCGATGAACCCGTCGCCGACGATCACCACAGGCTGCCCCGGCTCGGCGGCATCCAGCAGGCGTGCTGCATCTTCGCGTGAGCGCAGGGTCATGACCCCTGCCAGGTCGACACCGGGCAGGTCGGGGCGTTGCGGTTTGCCGCCCGTGGCCAGCAAGGCGGCGTCATAGTCGATGCGGTGGCCGTCGCTGAGGGTGATTTGGCGCTTTTTCACGTCCAGTGTGCGCACCTTGCCCAAGCACCGCTCCAACTGGCCCGCGCGCAACTGGCCAGCCTCCAGTAGCGCCGGGACTTCATCGGGCGGCATCTCCCCGGCGATGACGAATTTGCTCAGCGCAGTGCGGTCGTAGGCGGGCTGGCGTTCATGGTCAAGCCAGACCAGACGCCCGCCGAAGCCATGGGCCAGCAGCGTGGCCACCGCCGCCGAGCCTGCGGCCCCGGCACCGATGACGACGAAGCAGCGCGCGTCACTGTGGCGTGGTGGCTCGGCCTTTGGCAGCGGCTGGTCATCGACCCAGACTTCACCGTCCTTGACCCACGCCCGGTAGCGGCGCAGGTCGGCCAGTGCCGGCGGTTCGCACACCGCGCCTTCGTCCACGGCAAACGCCGCCTTGTGCCACGGGCAGACCAGCAAGCCTGCGCAGATCACGCCTTCTTCCAGCGGGGCGCCGGCATGGGGGCAGTTGGCCTGGTAGGCCTGCACCAGGTCGCCCTGGCGGATGAGGATGAGTTCTTCGTTGCCGGCCTGCACACGCAGAGGGCGGTGGGGGTCGAGCTGATCGAGGCGGGCCACGGTGTGCTGGGTCATGAGGCTTCTCCAAAGGGGGCCTTTGGAACCATTTGACGCCTGTGCCGTTGAGATGCTGACCCGAGCCGACGATCGGGGCATTATTCTGAAGCACCGTGTGGGGGCGGGTTTGCCGGCTCCCACACGGGCTGTGGCGCATTGCAGGTGTTTTAGGTGGACTTTACCGTGGCCAGCGCGCCAGCGCGCGTTACCCGCAAGGCCACCAGGCTACCCACCACGATCAATGCCGCCAACGAATACAGCGCGGCATCGGTCGACCCGGTCTGGTCCTTGATGAAACCGACCAGGTACGGGCTGAGGAAGCCCGCCATCTGCCCCACCGAGTTGATCACCGCCAGCCCGGCCACGGCCGCACCGGCGCTGAGCAGCGCGGTGGGCATTGGCCAGAACATTGGCAGGCCGGTGAGCGCGCCCATGGTGGCGATCGACAGGCCGAGGATGGCAATCGGCGGGTTGCCGGCGAAGTTCACGGCGATCAGCAAGCCGATGGCGCCCATCAGCATGGGCACTACAAGGTGCCAGCGGCGCTCGTTACGCAGGTCGGCCGAGCGCCCGCAGACAATCATGAATACCCCGGCCAGCAAGTACGGAATGGCGCTCAGCCAGCCAATCAGCAAGGGGTTGTCGAAGCCCATGCTCTTGATGATCGACGGCAGCCAGAAGTTGATCGCGTACACACCGCTCTGGATACAGAAGTAAACGAAACCGAACGTCCAGATCAGCGGGTTGGTCAGCACTGCGAGCACGCTGTCACCGCTGGTGGCGGGTTTGCTGGCGGCGTCGGCCTTGAGGTCGGCCTCGATCAGTTGGCGCTCGGCCGGGCTCAGCCACGTGGCTTTCTGGTAGCCGTCGCTGAGCAGGCGGATGGCCAGGAAGCCCAGGATGACGGTGGGCACGCCCTGGATCAGGAACATCCATTGCCAGCCGGCAAGGCCATGCTGGCCGGCGGCGAAATGTTCGAGGATCCAGCCGGAGAACGGCCCGCCCAGCAGCCCCGACACCGGGATCGCCGACATGAACAGGGCCATGATGCGGCCACGACGGTCGGCCGGGAACCAGCGCGAGAGGTACAGCACCACGCCTGGGAAGAAGCCGGCTTCGGCGGCGCCAGTCAGCAGGCGCAACGTGTAGAACTCGGTGGGTGTGGTGACGAACAGCAGGCAGGTCGAGAGGCTGCCCCAGGCGATCATCATCAACGCGATCCAGCGCCGTGGGCCGAAGCGGTTGAGTGCCAGGTTGCTCGGCAGGCCGCAGAGCACGTAGCCGATGAAAAAGATACCGGCGCCGAGGCCGTAAACGGTTTCGCTGAAGTTCAGGGCGTCGAGCATCTGCAGCTTGGCGAAGCCGACGTTGACGCGGTCCAGGTAGTTGAACAGGTAGCAGATGAAAATGAACGGAATCAGCCGCAGGGTGATGCGCCGGTACAGCGCGTTACGGGTGGTGTCCGTGCCTTGGTCAGGGGCGGGGCTGTGTGCCATGATCGGGTTCTCTGTTGTTATGGTTGTCACCGCGTCGCCTGTTCCGGCGCTCGCCCTGACGAGTCTGGCGGGCCTGCGGCGTGCCTGTCTTTGTGCTTTTGCACAGCGCTTGGCCAGGGCTGCTGTGCCCGCGACCAAAGCCTACCACCCCAAGGACCGTTGAATGTTCGAACTCGACCATGACCTGGCGCAGGATATCGTTGATCGGGCGATGGCCATCCTGCCCTGCAACGTCAATGTCATGGACAGCCAGGGGCTGATCCTTGGCAGTGGCGAGCCGGAGCGTATCAACACCCGCCACGAAGGCGCGCAACTGGTGCTGGCCAACGGCCGCATCGTCGAGCTGGATGTGGACGCGGCAAAGTGCCTGAAGGGCGTGCAGCCAGGGGTGAACCTGCCGCTGATGCTCGATGGGCGGCTGATGGGGGTGCTGGGCCTGACCGGCGACCCACAACAGTTGCGCACCTATGGCGAGCTGGTGCGCATGACCGCCGAGATGCTCCTGGCCCAGCGCCATCTGCAGGTCGAGCAGCAATGGCGGCGGCAGCGTTGTGACGATTTGCTGGCCTTGTTGCTGGGTGGCAGCGGCGATTCACCCAGGTTGCTCGACGAAGCCCGGCAGTTGGGCCTGAAACCCCAGCTGCCCAGGGTGCCCTGCCTGTTCGAGCTGGAGTCGGGGCCACCGGCCGAAGCCTTGTCGGCCTGGCTGACCAGCCGCTACCCGGACAGCTGGTGTGTCAGCCCCGCACGCCAGTCGCTATTGTGGTGCCGCCCGGCAGCCTTGGTGCTGGACGAAGCGCGGCTGCTCGAGCGCCTGCAGCGCCACGGCTGGCAGGTCGGGCGCCTGGCCCTTGGTTGCGTGGCGCAGAGCCTGGAGCAGTTGCGCCGAGGCTATCGCCGGGTGCGCGACCTGCTGGCCTATGGGCAGGAGGTGCTGCCCGCCGAACGCCTGCTCAGCCTTGAGCGCTATCGGTTACCGGCCTTGCTGTGGCGCCATCGCAATGACGATGCCCTGGATGAACTGCTCGAACCGCTGCAACGCATCCGGGCCAAGGACGCGAGTGGTCAGCTGATTGCGACCTTGCGGGCCTGGTGCGCCCATGATGGCCAGAGCCAGGCCTGTGCCGATGCCTTGGGCATTCACCGCAACAGCCTTCGCTACCGGCTGGAACGGGTCGCCGAGCTGGGCGAAGTCGACCCGCTGCGGATGGAAGGCATGCTCAGTTTGTACCTGGGGTTGCAACTGCTGCCGGCCGGTTGAGGGGGGGCGAAGGCATTTGCCCAAACAACGCCTCTGCTGTCTTGTGCATTTGACCGAGGCCAGCTTGCCAGGCAACTGTCAGCATGCCGCTCATCTGGACAGGAGAATCCCCATGAAGATCGTCATCGCCCCCGACTCGTTCAAGGACAGCCTCGACGCTGCCGGTGTCACCCGCGCCATTGCCCTGGGCCTGGCCGAGGTGTGGCCGGATGCCGAGCTGGTCGAATGCCCCATGGCCGATGGCGGTGAAGGCACCATGGAGGCCATTCTTGCCGCCAGCCAGGGCGAACTTCGCCGCCTGGCCGTGCGTGGGCCTTTGGGGCAAACCGTCGAGGCCGGTTGGGGGTGGCTGGCGCAGAGCCGCACCGCAATCATCGAGATGGCCCAGGCCAGTGGCCTGCAATGGGTGCCGACCGAGCAGCGTGATGCGTGCCGCAGCAGCACCTGGGGTACTGGCGAGCTGATCGCTGCCGCGTTGGCCGCTGGTGCTCGGCGTATCGTCCTGGCAATTGGCGGCAGCGCTACCAATGACGGTGGCAGCGGCATGCTGCGCGCCCTGGGCTTGCGCCTCCTGGATACCGATGGCAAAGCGCTGGAAGAAGGGGGCCTGGCCCTGGCAAGGCTGGCGCACATCGATACCAGCGACCTGGACCCACGGCTGGCCGAAGTGCAGGTCGAGGTGGCTGCTGACGTTGACAACCCGCTGTGTGGGCCCAATGGCGCCTCGGCGATCTTCGGCCCGCAGAAAGGCGCAAGCCCGCAACAGGTGCAGGCGCTGGACCAGGCGCTGGGGCATTTTGCCGATCACTGTGCGCGGTTGCGCGGTGAGGATGTGCGCGACTTCCCTGGCTGTGGCGCCGCAGGCGGCATGGGGTTCGCGGCCAAGGCGTTCATGGGCGCGCAATTCCGCCCTGGGGTGGAGGTGGTGGCTGAGCTGGCCGGGCTCGATGCGCTGGTGCAGGGTGCTGACCTGGTGGTGACCGGCGAAGGACGCTTCGACGCCCAGACCCTGCGTGGCAAGACGCCGTTGGGCGTGGCCCGGGTCGCCAAGCGCCACGGTGTGCCGGTGGTTGTACTGGCCGGCACGCTGGGGGAGGGCTACCAGCAGCTGTATGCCCATGGGATTGACGCCGCTTTTGCCTTGGTCAACGGGCCGATGAGCCTGGAGCAGGCATGCGCCAACGCGCCAACGCTACTGCAGGCGCGCGCGGGTGATATCGCCCGGCTGTGGCGCTGCGCTTCTGCAGCCCCCAAAAAGCATGTGAAATATTAAAAACATCTTAGTCTGATACCTCGCCCAAAACACAAGCCGAATCGGGTGCTTTTGCCAGAAAAGTACTACATACAGCGAGCGTAAAAGCCCCTATTTAGGCCGATTAATACCTGGCAACTCTCACCGTCGCCGAGAAATAAGTATTTTACTAACCCCCTGTCGCTCGCCAATTCTCTGCGCTGCACATTTGAGAGGGCGAGTCGATGTTGGTTCATGGCGATAAGGATTTCGAAGTATTGAAGAACGCCGAGCGCGAACTTCAACAGCATGTCGGGCATCTCCCCGATGCCGCGTTTTATGAACGAAAGTTGCAAGCAGCCTGGAGGCGAGCACAGCACAGCGCCCACTACGCAGAGATAGGCCCCTACCGTTTTTCGGCGTTTCAGCAATTACCGCTGACGGCCAAGGCCTTGCTTAAACGTCAGCCATTGGCGTTCTGTACCGTGGCCCTGGGCGATGCGGCCAAGTACTACGCCACTACCGGCACCACGGGCGAGCCGACCCCGACCCCGCGCCTGAAACAAGACATCATCTGGAATGCTGTCAGCGTCGCCGCCCACTGGCGCTCGGTGCTGCGCCCGGGAGCACGGGTGGCCAACCTGATGCCATCGGACATCGTCCCGGTCGGCGACCTGATCGCCAATGTCTGCGAATACCTGGATGTTTCCCATGTGCGGCTGTATCCGTTCACCACCGGCATCACCGACTGGGAGCGGGTGTGCAACACCTTCGACACCTACCGGCCAACGGTGCTATTCATTGCCCCCGGCGTGCTGGTACAGCTGACCCGCTACCTCAAGCAGCGGGACCTGTTGCACACCTTCGCCCAGTCGGTGCGCTCGATCATGCTGCTGGGCGAGGTCAACACTCAGCCGTTTCGTGAACGTCTGGCCCGTGGCTGGCAGTGCGAGGTGTTCGACGCCAGCTATGGCAGCACCGAAACCGGCACCTTGGCTGCCGTGGGCGAAGACCAGCAGATGCGCCTGGCCACAGCCACCCACTACTTCGAACTGCTGTTGCCCGACGGCAGGCTGGTGACGCCCGCCGAGGGCCTTACCGGGCGCCTCGTGGTCACCCCACTGAACCTGTATGCCCGCCCGTTGCTGCGGCTGGACACCGGCGACAGCGTGACCATCACCGCGCCGTGGCAGCCCGGGCAGCTCAGCCCCAGCCTGCTGATCAATGGCCGCGACAGTGACAGCATCATGGTGGCGGGTGTCAGCCTTGAGATTCGCGCGGTCGAAGAGGTGGTCTACGGCACCTGTGACGCTACCGGCTACGTGATCGAGATCGACCGCCAGAACGACAGCGCCGCCTTGATCCTGGAGCGCGACGTGCACTGGGACAACGCGCAGGAAAGCCAACTGCAAGCGCAACTGCTGGAGCGCTCCCAACAGCTGATGGGCCTGCGCTGGAGCCGCGTGCTGTTCGTCAACAACCTGTCGGCCATCAACAAAAGTGGTGGCTCGCAAAAAAGCTGGAAGAAGACCAACCTGCGCTTCGTGGGGGGCAAGCAATGACCGCACCACGCTTTGCGCAAGGGCGCGGCCTGGGCAATGGTCAGCCTGACCTGTGGTGCACCTACGCCGCCGTGCGCAGCCTGGCCTGGGTCGAGCGCCTCGACAGCGTCGATACGGCCAGCTTGCACACCTACATTCAGTCCCGCCGTAACCGTGACGCAGGCTTCGCCTGGAGCAAAGGCATGCCGTCCGACGCCTGGGCCACGTTCTATTGCTGCGAAACGCTCAAAGACTTGGGCATTGCCATCGAGCAGGGCACCCAGACCGCCGAATGGCTGCATACCCTGTTCGACGGTGACGCCTACGCCATGTGCCCGGGGCAGACCGCAGACGTCTGGGCCACCCACTATGCGGTGCGCACCTTGGTCGAGGTTTGCGATGGTCGCGTGGCCGACCCCGATGCCTTGTATGCCTGGCTTGAAGGGCTGCAGTGCAGCAATGGCGGCCTGAGCTGGTCGGTGGACTTTGCCCGGCGCAACCTGGCCGATACCCGTGCCTGCTTCTATGGCGTGATGGCTGCGCGCGCGCTGGCTCGGCAAGGGCTGCCAGCGCCGGCCTGGGACGTGCCGCGGTTGATCGACTGGTTGCAGGCGCAACAGATGGACGACGGAGGCTTTCGCTTCAGCGAAGCCGCCGAGCGGCCGTGCCTGTGGGCGACCTACCGCGCCACGGCCAGCCTCGCAGCATTACAGGCGCAGCCGCTGGGGCCCGGCCAGTGCGTCGCCTGGATCGAGGCGCTGCGTGGCCCGAGCGGCGCCTTCGTGCGCTGGCAGGGTTATGACGTCGAAGATGTCTGGGCCGCCTTTTGTGCGGTGGGCTCGCTCAAGGCGCTGGGTGAGCCGGTCGCACACCTGGCAGATGCCATCGCAAGCTTCATCGCGACCCTGGCGTTGCCTCAGGGTGGTTACACCTATCGGCAGGTCGACGCTGCGGCTGATGTGCTGACCACGGCGGCCGCAGTGATCGGTGGACAGATGACGGATGCACAGCGGGCGGATGCGCTGCGCTGGATCGAGGGCTGCCAGATGCCGAACGAGCCCGGGATCATGTACATGCCGGGGCGTGGGGCCGAAGTGCGTTGCACCAATTGGGGCCTGGCCGCCGGTGCCTTCGCTGACCGCCCCGACGCACGCAAGGCAGTCGGACACTGGCTGGCCTCGCTGCAGAACCCCGACGGTGGCTTCGGTTTCTGGGAGGGGCGTGGTTCTGACCTGGTGTCCACTGCATCGGCGGTGGCGATTCTGCAGCAACTGGGTAACAACGCCGGTGTCGACCTTGTCGAGCTCGAAGCCTTTGTCGCCAGCTGCTGCCAGCAGGGCCGCCATGCCGCGTACCCGCGTGGGCAGGTCTCTTTGCGCGCCAGCCTGCAGGCATTGATCTGCCTGCGCCATGGTGGCCGGGATGTTCGCGCGCAGGCAAGCGACCTGCTGGCCGCGCACAAGGTGCGCCAGGGCGGCTTCGCCAACCAGGGGCAGCGCATCCCTGATCTGCTCAGCACCTACCAGGCCGTGGCGTTGGCCGCAGCGCTGGGGTTGCCGGTCGACCTGGCGCACCTGCGCTTCTTCCTCGACAAGGTGCGCAGCGGCCCGGGGTATGCCTGGTCGCCGCTCTACCTGCAGGGGCACGACGCGTTGTCGGGCTGCCTGGGGCGCCTGTTGCAGGCGTTTGCCGACGGCAAGTGCCTGCACCTGCCCAACTTGCAGCTGTCGTGAGGAGCAGGCATGCCGACCATCACTGTTACCTGCGCGCCGCTGCAGGCCATTGAACGCAAGCGCCTGGCCCTGGCCTTCACGCGCCAGCTCAAGGCGCTGGGTGCCGAGCCTGCGCACTGCATGGTGTTTTTCAACCCGCTGACGCCTGGCTGCGTGTTCGGCGCGGGCATGCCGTTGCCTACCGTGGACGGTGACGGCGCCGCCTTGCAGTTCTACCTGCGCATCACCTTGTCGGTGGCGCGCGATGCAATAGCCCACGCGGTATTGGCTGAGGGCCTGCACCGCTGCCTAGCCACGCACTACCCGGATGCTTTTGTCTATCTGCAGTTCGACCCGATCCTGCCGGAACAGGTGTTCTACAGCACGGGAGCGGAACTTATCAATGCCGGCAACCCACAAGGAACAACAGGCCCGTGAGCAACTTATCTATTGAACAGCGTATTCGTCAGGCATTGGCGCAGTTACTGGGCGACGAAGTCCTTGCCATCGAGAAACAGGATAGTTTTCGCGACTTCATTGGCGAGCGTTTCGACAGCCTGATGGCCGTCGAAGTCATTACCGCCATTGAAGGCTGTTTTGAAATCGAAGTGGATTACCTGAGTGACGATGTCCGCTACTGGTTTGAAACCTTGGAGAAGATGGAAACGTTCGTCGCCCAGAAGCTTGAAGATCAATTGACCCTGCAGGCCGCTGAATGAGCAGCGACCATTTGTTCACCACATCGGGCTCTACCGGTGTGCCCCGCCAGTGGCTGCGCAGCCACGCGCAGATGACCCAGGAGGCGGCCTTGATACTCGGCCACTGGGCGGCTGGCGCGACCGAGGTCCTGTCATTTGCGCCGAGCACGCACAGCTACGGCATGATCCTGGGCGAGGTCGGCGCGCACTGGCTGAACGCGCGGCTGCAAGCCTGCTCCTTGGAGCAGCAGGTATTGCCGCAACTCGATGGCGACGGGCCTTGTGTGATCCTCGCCATTGCCAGTACCTGGCGGCTGTTGCCCTCCCTGTTGGCGCGCCTGTCGGCACGGCGTTCGGTGCTGGTGGTGCACAGCGCTTCGCTGCTGCCCCCCAACGCTTTGGCCACCGTGCAGCGCCATGCCGGGCCGCAGGTGCGCTTCATCGAACTGCTGGGCGCCACCGAAACCGGCGCCATGGCCGTTCGCGAGCTGGATGCGCAAAGCAACGCGGAGCAACCCTGGACGCTGTTGGGCGACGTCACGTTGCTCAGCCCGATCGGCGCGCCGAGCCCGCTGGAAGTCAGCAGCCCGCGTATCGCCCGGGAGCAGGGGGCTGCGGCACCGGCCAGCCGTCACCGTTGCGATGACCTGGTGCTGGCGTTGGACGCCCGACGCTTTCAATGGCTGGGCCGTGCCAGCAGCCTGATCAAGGTCAACGGGGTACGGCTCGACCTGGCACGTGTGGCCAGCGAGCTGAGCCAGCAACTGCACTGCCCGACCCTGGCCTGCGTGGCGGTGCGCGATGCGCTGCGCGCCGAGGCGTTTGAAGTGCTGTTCAGCTCGGCAACGTTGACCGAGCGGGCAGTGCGTGAAGCGTTCACGCACTGGCCAGCGCACCACCCGCGACCGGTCGCCGTGCGCCGGGTCGCCCATCTGCCCCTGTCTGCCACCGGCAAGCCCCAGCCGTGGGCGGCCGCAACTTCTGTCAAGGAATACACCCATGAGCCACGCTGATACCCAGAGCACCATCGTCCATTACCTGAACCACTGCGGTGCGCCGCTGGCCAGTGGCCGCGAGCAGCCCGAATACCTTGGCCTCAGCCTGCGCAAACGCCTCGAACTGCTGCAGCGCAGCCCCGCGCTGGCGGCTGACTGGGCCGCGCAGTACGACGCCTGGCGCGACCATGCCGACAGCCACTATCGGTGCCTGACCAGCACCCGCCCGGCCGAGGCACCGTGGTTTCGGCTGGGGGTCAAGGACACCGTGGATGTCGCCGGCCTGCCGACCCGTCTGGGGCTGCGCAGCTACCGTCACTACCCGCAGCGCAGCGCCAAGGCGCTGACCTGCCTCGATTCGCGCATCGTGCTGACCAGCAAGGTGGCGACCACCGAGTTGAACATTGCGTTCGGCGCAGGCTGCCGCAACCCGCACTTCCCGGGCATCGACCCGTCAGGGTCCAGTACAGGGTCTGCGGTCTCCGTGGCGGCGGGCCTGTGCGATATTTCGTTGGGTACCGATGTACTCGGTTCGGTGCGCTGGCCGGCATCGCACTGCGGCATGGTCGGCTTGCGCATGACCCAGAAGGCCGCCAGCCTAGCCGGCGTATTCCCACTGTCGCCACGCATGGACGCCCTCGGTTGGGTCACCCGCAGTGCCGACGACCTCGACCTGCTAATGCCGTTGCTGGGCCTGGCACCGCTGCTGGGGGATCAGCAACCGCTCAAGCCGCACTACCGGGTTGGCGTGTTGGCGCACGCCCTGGACCCGGCACTGACCAGCGCGCCCATGCTCGACATGCTGGGCCAGGCCCGAACCGCCTTTGCCGACCTGGGCATGGCGCCGCATGAAGTCGCCATGCCTGAACTGTGGGCCTGCCGTGGCGATGCCTGGCAGCTGTGTGCGCGTGACGCCTGGCTGGCCTCGGCCGCCTGGGCACGCCGCTTCGACAGCGAACTGCACTGGTCGACCCTCAGTGCGCTCAAGGTCGGTGAAGGGGTGAGCGACAGCGATTATCAGCGCATTCATGGGCGCATGGACGTCGTGCGCGCGGGCATCGCTGCCTGGTTCGACAGCGCCCAGATGGACTTCGTGGTCTTTCCGATGGACCCGAACCGGCCATTCGACCGGCGCAACCCGCAACCGGGTGACTCGACCATTCCGTCACCCGACGATCATGATTACTCGCAGAAGATCGGCTTTACCCCACTGGCCAGTTTCAGCGGCCTGCCAGCCATCACCGTGCCGGTTGCCCTCAGTGCCGACGGCAAGGCGCCGTTGGCCATCCAGATCATGGGCCGGCGCGACAGCGAACAGCAGCTGCTGGACATCGCCAAACGGCTGCAGGCGTTGATCGGCCTGCTGCCTACCCGCCGTCTTCAGGTGTAAGGAGCGAGCCATGTGCGGAATTACCGGCTGGGTGGACTACACCCGCGACCTGAGCCAACAGCGCCAGGTGCTCGGCGCCATGACCGACACCCTGGCCCTGCGCGGGCCAGATGCCAGCGGCAGCTGGCAGCACCGGCACGCCTTGCTCGGCCACCGGCGCCTGGCGATCATCGACCTGAGCGGTGGCGTGCAGCCGATGACCTACCGCTTCGCCAGTGGTGAGGAAGTGGCGCTGGTGTACACCGGCGAGGTCTATAACCACAATGCCTTGCGCGAGCGCCTGCGCCAGGCCGGGCACACGTTTCAGACGCGCAGCGACACCGAAGTGGTGCTGCATGCTTACCTGGAGTGGGGCGAGCAGTGCTGCGACTACCTCAATGGCATGTTCGCCTTCGCCGTGTTCGACGCGCGCGATGGCCACTTCCTGCTGGTGCGTGATCGCCTGGGGGTCAAGCCGCTGTACTACGCCCGTCACCAGCAGGGGCTGCTATTCGGCTCGGAGATCAAGGCGGTGCTGGCGCACCCCGACTTCGCCAGTGCCCTTGACGCGGTCGGCCTGGTGGATGCCCTGAGCCTGAGCCGCGGTACCACCCGCACGGCGTTGCGCGGGGTCAGCGAACTGCCGCCCGGGCATCGGTTGTCCTGGCGGCCCCAGGGGCAGGTCAGCATCAGCCGCTATTGGCAACTGCAACGCCGAGCGCACGAGGACGATCTGGCGACCACCGTCGAGCGCACCCGCGAGCTGCTCGACAACGCGCTGGGCGAGCAGCTGCACGCCGATGTGCCGGTCTGCTCGCTGCTGTCCGGTGGCCTGGACTCGACCCTGCTCACCGCCATGGCGCAACAACGGCTGCAGGCGGAGCAGGGCGGGGCGGTGAACTCGTTCTCGGTGGATTTCGTCGGCCAGGCCGAACAGTTTCAGAGCGACGCGTTTCGCCCGGAGCGCGATCAACCTTACGCCCTGGCTGCCGCGCAGTATATCGGCAGCCAGCACCAGACCATCCTGATCGACAACCGCGAGCTGGTGGCGGACGCGGCGCGCCTGGCGGTGTACCGCGCCAATGACAGCGCGGCAACCTTCGGCGACGTGGATACCTCGCTGTACCTGCTGTTCAAGGCCATCCGCGCGCACTCTACGGTGGCTATATCCGGTGAAGCGGCAGACGAGGTATTTGGCGGCTATGCCTGGTTCCGCGATCCGCAGGCCGTGGCAACAGCGCGCTTCCCTTGGTTGTCGCGCATGCAACTGCTGCAGCCTGGGCTGATCAACCCGGAGTTCAACCGTGTCTGCGACTTTGCCGGCTATCAGGACAGCTGCTATCACCAGGCCCTGGACAGCGTCGAACACCTGCCGGGTGACAGCCCGCTGGAGCGGCGCATGCGCGAGATCTGCCACATGCACTTGCAGCGTTGGCTGCCGATTCTGCTCGACCGCAAGGACCGCCTGAGCATGGCCGCCAGCCTCGAAGTGCGGGTGCCGTTCACGGACCACACCTTGGTGGAGTACGTGTACAACGTGCCGTGGTCGATCAAGGGCAAGGATGGCGAGGAAAAATGGTTGCTCAAGCAAGCCAGCGCCGGCCTGGTGCCGCCTGCGGTGTTGCAGCGGCGCAAGAGCCCGTACCCGACGTCGGCCAACCTGGCCTATGAACGCTTCCTGCGGGGGCGCATCGGGCAGTTGCTGAATGCGCCAGGCCAGCCGGTGTTTCAGGTCATCGACCGTGGCCGGCTGGCCGCCGAGTTGCGCCAGCCCGAGGGCTACTTCAACTCGCAGCTGCGGCGCAACAACCTGGAGACCGCCTTGGCGCTGGATACCTGGCTGCAGGAGTATCGCCTGATGCTGTAGGGCTACAGGATCAAAGGGCTCTGCAGAGTGTCGCTGAAGCGCTTCGGCGCGCCCTGGTCGAGCATGGCGATGAAGCTGCCCAAGGCAGGCGAGGCGTTCTGAGTGTTCCAGTTCATGTACAGGCCCATGGTCGGGGTCGGCTGGTCCTTGATCGGGCGGATCGGCCGGAACTGCACGCGGTCGCGCAGCGTGGAGTAGGCGATCGACTCGGGCACCAGGGCCACGCCGAAACCACAGGCCACCAGGCCGATCAAGGTATGGATCTGCGCCGCTTCCTGGACAACCTTGGGGTAGAAACCGGCCGACTCGCACAGGGCGATCAACTGGCTGTGGTAGCCACTGCCCAGGGCTTGCGGGGTGAACACGAAGTCCTCTTCGGCGAAGTCGCGCAGGTCGACCAGGGGCTGCTGCGCTTTGGCGTGGCTGGCCGGCAGGGCCATGATGATCTGCTCGTTCAGCAACAGCCGCGATGCGATGATGTCGGGCGGCATCGGCAGTTTACGCATGAAGCCGATGTCGGCTTCGCCGGCCAACAAGGCCTTGGCCTGGGAGGCCGAGGGCATCTCCCGGATGGTCAGGCGCACATTCGGGTAGACCTCGCGGAACCTGCGCAAGGTGGTGAGCAGCGACTCGTAGTACGCGATGGAAATGGCCGTGATGGTCAGCTTGCCGCAGATGCCTTCGGAAACATTGCGCGCGTACTCGATGCCTTGCTCCAGTTCCTTGAGCGTGCGGTAGGCGGTTTCCAGGAAGGCCATGCCGGCGGCGGTCAGCTTGACCCCACGCTTGTTGCGCAGGAACAGGCTGAAGCCGAGCTTTTCTTCAAGGCGGTTGATTGCTTGGCTCAGGGGCGGCTGCGCCATGTGCAGGCGGATGGCAGCCTTGTGGAAGTGCAGTTCCTCGGCCACGGCAATGAACTGCCTGAGCAAACGTGTTTCGATCATTCTACGTTCCTTCATCGACATGCAGGGTGCCCGGAAGGCGGCCGGCCCGCCCCTGCAAGGCGGCCATGATAGTGCGTGGCACCCGAGTGACAAAGCCCGGTGATATCCCTGAGATATCAAAGTTGCATGCTTTTAATATTAAGTCATTGATTTTTTTATTGTTATCGTAAAAAAGGAGAATCTGAAGGTGCCCCGCAATGCCCATGACAGACCCTTTCAATAATAAAGTTGCCATCATCACCGGTGCCGCCCAAGGGCTGGGCCTGGCCTATGCCATGGCGCTGGCCGAGCGTGGCGCCCGGGTGGTGATCAGCGACCTGGGGACTGACCGCGCTGGCCAAGGGCAAGACCCGTCAGCACTGGACCAGGCGCTCGCGGCCCTGCAGGCCAAGGGCTGCAACGTGGTCGCCCATGCCGGGCAACTGGAAGACGAACGTGAATGCCAGCAGTTGATCGAGCTGGCCATCGAGCATTTCGGTGCGCTGGACATCCTCATTCACAATGCCGGTTGGGTCGATTACCAGGGGATCGAGGCGCAGGAAGAGGGCTTTCTTCAGCGTGCGCTGGGCATCAGCGTGCACGCCCCGGTGTGGCTGGCCAAGCATGCCTGGAAGTACCTCAAGCACTCGGCGGCGCCGCGTGTGGTGCTGACCACCTCGGACCGCGCCATGTACCAGCGCTATTCGCAGCCCGGCCTGGTGGCCTACTCGGCCGGCAAGATGGCCCAGGTCGGCATCATGAACGCGTTGAGCATGGAAGGGCAGGAGCACGGCATTCTGGTCAATGCCATCTCGCCCGTGGCCAAGACCCGCATGTGGGGCGTGACCGACGCACCGGAAGAGCTCAAGCCCGAATGGGTCACGCCGGGGGTGTTGTACCTGGCCAGTTCACTGTGCCGTGACACGGGGTACATCCTGCGTGCCAGCAACGGGCAGTTCACCGCCACCCGTTTCACCGAGAACAGCGGCGTCAGCTACCCGCGCGACCTGGCGCGGGTGCAGGCGGGCAACCTCAAGGAAGTGGCCGAACGCTGGAGCCGCATCAAGGAATGCCACTATGTGCCGGTCAAGGTCGCCAACACCCGTGCCGACCTGGGCGAAAGCCCGGTCTGGGACGCGCACAGCGGCGCGCTGTACTTCGTCGACATCTCCGGTGGGCGCATCAATCGGCTGAACCCGGATGGTGAGGTCGAGAGCCTGTATGAATCGGCGGCGCGCATTGGTGCCCTGGCGTTGACCGACAAGGGCAACCTGATCTTCACCGAAGACTCCAGCGTCGCCATTCTTGACGTGAACGCGCGCAAGGTGCGGCAGTGTTCCGTGCCGGTCCATCCGCGTTCAACCTACCGCTTCAACGATGGCGCCTGCGACCCCCGGGGGCGTTTTGTCAGCGGCCTGATGGACGAAGCGCCGAGCGGCAATACCGGTGCCTTGTTCCGTTTCGATGCACAGCTGAGCGACGAGGTGATCCACGACGGCATGGCACTGCCCAATGGCCTTGCCTGGTCGGAAGATGGGCACACCGTGTACTTCGTCGACTCGGTCGCCCGTTCCATCTACCGCGCCGAATACCTGCCGGAAGGCCGCCTGGCCGAAGTCGTGCTGTTCGCCGAAACCCCCGCCGAGCTGGGCCGCCCGGATGGCATTGCGCTGGACCGTGAGGGCGGGCTGTGGGTTTGCCAGTTCAATGGCAGTTGCCTGTTGCGTTACGACCGTAACGGCCACCTGACCGACCAGGTGGTGATGCCGGTGCCACGCCCGACCAGTTGCTGCTTTGGCGGCGAAGGCATGGCCACCTTGTACATCACCACGGCGCGTTTCGGCATGAACGCGGTTGAACTGCGGCACTATCCGGATGCCGGCGACCTCTACGCCATTCGCCCGGAAATCGCCGGCATTCACCGCCACGCCTTCAAGGAGTGAGCTGATGCACCCGGCTGGCCGGTAACACGGCCAGCTCGCCAAAGCGCTGCGCTGCATCGATGTAGCGCAGCGCCGACTTGGCGTCTTTCCAGCCTACGTAGCTCATCAACGCCTTCAGCTCCCAACCATTGGCCGTGGCCCAGGTGGCGAAACCGCGGCGCAGGGAGTGGCCGGTGTACAACGCCGCCGGCACCCCGGCACGCTCCAGCATGCGCCTGAGCAGGCCGACCAGGCTGTTGCTGTTGAGCGGCGCGTCGCCGAGATTGCCCCAGCGGTCGAGTTTGCGAAACACCGGGCCATGGGCGATGCCGGCCACTTCCAGCCATTGCAGGTAGGCGGTGACCGGGCACAGCGCCTTGAGTGCCGGGGTGCGGTGCTGCACGCCAAGCGCTTCCCGGTCGCCCTTGCTGCGCGGCAGGAACAGCGTGATGCCGACACCCGCCTCGGCCTGGATATGTTCGATGCGCAGCCGGGCCAGCTCATCACCGCGAAACCCTCGCCAGAACCCCAGCAACAGCAACGCGGCATCGCGACGTGCGCGGCGCAGCGCGGTCAGGTCATGGTTTTCGTGTGCCTGGCGAGCTTCGTCCTCGAAGCACTGCACCGCCGTTTGCAGGTGCTGCAGCAACAGCGGTGAGGCCTGCTTCGGAGGGGTCGGGTGCAGGGTGCGGATACCGCGTAGCACCTGGCGCACCAGCGGTGCCTTGGTCGGGTCGGGGAAGCCCTGGCTGATATGCCATTGGCTAAGGGCCGCAAGGCGTTGGCGCAGGGTGCTCACGGCGTGCTGTCCGGCGTGGTCGGCCAGGTAGCGGGCTACCGCCTCGGCAGTGGCCGGCAGAAAGCCGCCCCAATGGGTTTCGAAATGGTCGATGGCAGCCTGGTAGCTGCGCCGCGTGTTGTCGCGGGTGGCGGCGCGGACGTAGCGCTCGATGTCGGTCATGGTGCAGCGTTTATCCTTATCCAACCTCCCCACGAAATGGGGCATTCAGTATATCGCCGGAGGTGGGGAAATGTATTAGTCAATCCAACCGCGAGTGTCGAAAACTGATAAATCTACTAGTTACATTTCCGTGGTGTCAGCGGTACGCTTAACCCTACAGCTCAGTCTACGGTTGACGCCCATGTCTGTTAGAACACAATATTTCTATCAAGGCCAGCATCCGAGTGTTGCGTTATGCAGCAGGGAGACATTCCTTTTTGTTCATAGTGGACCTCTGCCCTTGGCTGAGTGTCGATACGCAGTGGTTTCAAGCTGTACCCAATTACTGGCTTGCGATGGCAACCATTCTATACTCGATCGAACCGAACATAATGCGGACCCACTCCAACCTGGCCGTTACACAGCCTATGGGCATGACAACAAGGCCCTCGGTACGCGTCTAGGCTTTAATGGACAGCTACTAAACTTGTGGGGCAGTCTGTACTTTTTAGGCAATGGAACACGTATTTACAGCCCGTCACTGATGCGATTGTCTACGCCAGATTCTTTCAGCCCTTTCGATGCAGGCGGTTTTAATGCCTACATTTACTGTGGCAACGACCCGGTAAACTATACGGATCCTTCGGGGCACATGAGGAGATCCCGTTCATCCTCACAACTGAACACTCCAAGACCTGACCGTTCCCGCTCCAGTTCCCCCATTTTCGCACCGCGATCGCCGCCTAGTTGGAATCGCTCGCCATCTCCCGCACCCAGGAATGAACCCGAAGGGGCCTTATCGGCTGTTTCGCGCAGCTCCGCATCATCCCCCCACCCCCCCCAATCCCCACCGGGTACTCCACCACCCATTCCCGGACATTCAGCCCGGAATCAAGCACCTGACCTTGCGGTGATGCCTGGTAGATATCTAGCAAACCCCATCACTCGAGACGAGTCCTATGCATTGCTGGACTGGAATAGCGGCCTGAGGACTCGCTATGCCCGATTGAACGTGTTACAGAGTCGAGAGGTTCGAGAAATAGTAATTTCCGCCAGGTTGAACGGTTCAAGTGGAAGAGCAGAGCTGACTGCAAGGAACTTAAACATTGACCGGTACCAGATGGGAAGCATCGTGAGGGCTGTGAACCAAAAAATTCGTCACCTGCGCAAGCGCGCATCGCAAGTCCGACAGTAGTGTAAATCTCGATAGTGCTGATTACTTGAGGCCGTGAATTTCGTCGCTTTTCCTCTTCTGCAGCCATTGACCTCAGTTGGTCAAACGCAGCATGGGACGCAAGGCGCAATGCTTGACGTAGCACGGGAAGTCCGAGGGCATCCTCGTCTAGGTCGCTCGTGCTTCAACCCTGATCAGAAACTAATGATTACAGCTAATTGATTCTATGGTTTTTTCATATCCGCCAAAGGCGTCTGCAGGCGCGTGGTTTCTTCTTCCATATAGGCCATCAACGCGCTGACCTCGGCATCGCCCAGGCGCAGGTTGGGCATCGCCAGGCGGTTGTACTGCTCATACAGCAGCATGGCCAGCGGGTCTTTCTGTGCAAGCATCTGGTCAGGCGCTTTCAGCCAACGGCTCAACCAGCTGGCATCGCGTTGGCGGGTTACCCCCAGCAAGTCGGGGCCGATGCCCTGTTGCATACCGGGCTCGGTGTTGCCCAAGGTGTGGCAGGAGGAGCAGCGGGTACGGAAGATCTGCTCGCCACTGCTGGGCGAGCGCACTTCCGGCGCCTGGGCATAGTCGTTGGCCATGGCGCTGGCTTGTTTCCAGTTGTGCAGGCTGTTGCCCAGGCGGTCGGCGAGGATATAGGGGCTTTCGAAGGGCGAGGCTTTCATCCAGCGGCCGGTGGCCTGGTTGCCGATGATCAGGCTCAGGTTGTGGTCTTTGGAGCGGCCGTTTTCCAGGCCCTCTATGTACAGGCCCAGGCTTCTGCGCAATTGCTCGATGTCGTCGGGCTCGCCGGTGAGCAAGGTCCAGCCGGGGCCGATGGCGAATTTTTCGGCGTAGCGTTTGAGGGTGGCGGGGGTGTCGTTGTAGGGGTCGATGCTGATGGAGTAGAGGAATATATCCTTGCCTACGCGGTCGCCGAGGATCTTCTGCACCTGGCGCAGGCGGGCGGTTTCAACCGGGCAGGAATCGGAGCAGCCGGTGAAGATGAAGTTGATGGCGACGACCTTGTCCTTGATCAGGTCGTCGAAGAAGCGGACCTTTTCGCCATCCTGAGTGAGCAGGGGGGTGTTGGGGAAGTAGTCGGCGCCCCAGGGCGTAGCAGCTTCGTTGGTAGGGGCTTGCTGGGGCTGCACGGGCCAGAACGGGACACTGGCAGCGAACAGCGACAGCACGAGCAGAACACGCCATGAGCCGGTCATGATGCACGCCTCGAGAGGTGAGCCAGTGGGGCTGCGCAGCAGCCCCGTTTCGCCAAGCGATTACTTGTAACTGATCGGCACCGTCACGCTTTGCCCCAGTTTCGATTTCACGGTCGCCGTTGCGGGCGTTGCCGGGCCGTAGCCGGAGGTGGTGACCGACACCCGCCAACGGGCACCGGTGGTGGCTGCGGTCAGCGTGGCCGCGCCCAGGTTCAGCGGGCCGTTGGTGGTTGCCACCGACACGTTGATGCTGTTACCGGTGGCGATCGAGGTAGTCCCTATCAGATCCCAGGTGTAACGGTTGCCGCTGCGCAATTGCACCGAGGCACTGCTGACCTGGATAACGTCGACGGGTGCCGCGGGGCTCACTGCAACGCTGACCGTGGCCGGGACCACCGACTCGGCACCTTTGGTATCACGTGCCGAGTAGGTGAAGCTGGCAGTGAAAGGCGTGGCGACAGTGGCCGGTGGGGTGTAAGTCACCGTGGTGCCATTGGTACTGGTGGTACCCTGGCCAGAGTCCGGCTGGCTCAAGCCAATGATGGTCAAGGGCAGATTGCGCTCGGGGTCGGTGTCGTTGGCCAGCACACTCAGCGTAAGTGCCTTGCCTGCTGTGGTAGCTGCGCTGTCGCTGACCGCGACCGGTGGCTTGTTGACATCGTCATCATCGTCATGGGCAGCCGTGCGGAAGGTCGGCAGGCCAACGGAGGCGACGTATTCTACGCCGTCCCAGCCCGGTAACGGGGTTGGCATCACCTGGAATTGGCCAGGGTGTTCCAGGTCCCACCGCAGCAGCATGGACGAATCCTCATGCTGGGTGTTGTGGCAGTGCTCCATGTAGGTCCCGGCGAACTCACGGAAGCGGATTGCCACATCCAGTTCTTCCGAGGAGTCGGTTTCCGAGCCGATGCGGTAGACGTCCTTGCGTGCCCATTTCTCCCATTCTGGCGGTGCCTTGCCGTCGCGGCTGAGCACGATGCCTTCCTCGAAGTGAACGTGGACTGGGTGGCTCCAACCATTACCGCCATTCTTGATCTTCCAAACCTCAAGGGTGCCATCGCCGCTGAAACCGGCGGGTGTGGCTTGGTTGGCCAACTGAGGGGCGGCATTGATGCGCCGTGGGTCCATGCTGTAGCCGAAGCCACCATCGGTCTTGATGGTCCAGGGCTGAGTGTCAGTACCATCCGAACGGCCAAAAAGGAACTCGCGGTGGCGAGCATCCTTGAGTTTGGCCTGGTCGGCAACGGCGTTGCGGTCGAGGGTCAACGGAACCATTTTCAGGCCTGCAGCCTTGCCCGGCTTGGCCGGTTCATAGGCAACTGGGTCCATACTCAGGTCCTGGCCACTGTAGGGCTGTACCAGCAACTGCAGGAACTTGCCCACCACCGGGTCGCCATTGTCCCATTGCGGGCCCTTGCTGGTCTGCTTGATGACAGCCTTGTATTTCTCCGACAGCACGTCCGCCAGCGCGATGGCCATGTTCGGGCCCTTGCCGGACTGGTGCTCCATCAGGTTGATGAAGTACAGCTTGTCGCCGGCCTTGATGCCGTTCTTGGCGAAGTTGATGATGATGTCGTAACGCTCGGCGATAGCTTGCACCGGCAGGATGCCGTTGTTGTCCTTGAGGTCGCCGTCGCCATTGAGGTCCAGGGTGCCGTCGAACGGCACGGCGTGTTCCATGATGTTGCCGTCGTTGGCGATCATGTGGAACGGCACGCGGGCATACGACAGGTTGGAGCCGGTCGGCCCCTTGAACTCGCCGCTGGTGCCGGCGATTTCACGCACCACAGCGAACTTGAAGTAGCGCGATACCGAGCCGTTGAGCAGGCGGAAACGGTAGCTGCGCGCCCGCACTTTGAGCTTTGGTTGGTACTGCCAGTTGACCAGGATCTGGTCGCCGAGGAAGCCGTCGGTGTTGAACGGGTTGAACCACAACTGGCCGTTGGCATCCCAGGCCTTGTCGGCGATCATCAGGTTGACGTCGTAGTCGCGGTTGCCCCACGGCATGCCCGAACCACTGGGCAAGCGCAGGTTGACGCCGTCCTGCAGGGCCTCGTTGCCGCGGTCCAGGGCGCTGTAATAGTTCATCATCGCGGCGTTGCCTTTGTAGACGTTCTGCGCCGTGAAATCCATCATGTGGTCGTGGAACCAGTGGCTACTCATGGTTTCGCGCCAGTCGCCACGAATCTTGATGCTGCCGTTTTCGCAGGTCTTCAGGCCAGGCGACGCATCATTCACAAACAAGGTTTCGCCAGGTGAGCAAGGGAACGCTGCACGCGGGTCCTGGGCACGGGTATTGATCGTGTCGTAGCCAGCCAACTGGACCGGCCAACGGTAGTCGTAGTACTGGCCGGGGAAAAAGTAGGCATTGGCAAAGCCATCGCTCTCGGCCGGTGAGTGGCCGTTATGCTCGTGGGTCGAGAGGGTGTGCAGGCCAAAGCCACCGTTGGCCGAAGGGTCGATCGGCAGGGCGTTGTAGTGGCGCATCAGGATCGGCTGGCCATACCGCACCATCAGCAGCTTGGGCGGGAAGGTGCCATCGAACGACCACAGCGATTTGTGGTTTTGCAGGGGCATGCTTGGGTGAAAACGGGTGTCGATGCCCTTGGTGGTGCCCAGCGTGGTAGGGATGTCCGAGGTCTGGTAGTACAGCCCGCCCGGCGCGAACTCGCCGGCCGCATAGTTGTGCAATTGCTTGCGGTCGCGCAGCCCGAGGTTGATGCGTGCACCGGCTTGGGCGGTCTTGAATGCAGCCTGGGGGTAGAACTCGTTCCAGCGCTGATGGGACCAGCCTTTTCCTGGTGGCCGGCCCTCAGCCGGCGAACCGACCGGTTGGCGGTTGAGGAACATTTCGATCTGCGCCTTCCAGGGGTTGCGGTCGAGCACGTTGGCGTATTGGGTCGGGAAAGGGTACAGGCCAGGTTGTTTTAGAAACGCCTCCAGCGCCGTGCCACTGGGGCCGCTGCGGGCGACGATGTTGGGGTCTTGCGCAGGCGCGGCGCCGAGGGTCGGCACCGGGAACGTCAGGCTAGGTACCGGGATGCTTGGGTCGAGCTTCTCGGGGCCGAACTCTTCGAACAGCAGCAGTTGCTGGGTGAACGGCTGCGCACCGAACAGCGGGCTCGGTTTACCGTTGGTGGGGTATTTTTCGGAGGTTTGCAGGGCGGGCGGCAGCACGTTGTCCTTGCGCACGGTGGTGCGGTCGCCGTAGCCACCGTCGGTAAGTTCCAGTGAGCCTTCGTTGGCTTCCGGCAGGGTATACAAATTGAGTAACGCCGGGTTCGGGTCGGCCGGCTGATTGGAGTAAGCCGACGGGTCGGTCGGCGGGGGCTGGCTGACGTCATCGAGGGAGGAGGCCATGGCCGGGATCAGCCCGAGGCTGAACATCAATGCAGTGACGGAAGACAATTTGAATGCATGCCTTGTGGGTTGGGTCTTGGCCGATGTTTTCATTGCCTTGTGCCTCGCTCGCGGCTCTATGGCTTGGAGCCATCAATGGCGTTTTGCCTGGTTAATGGACCTGAGCAACGGCTGTGCCAACTGATAATTCAGTAATGCTTTGTTAAACAAAACCTTGCGAGGCCTGAATGAGGTGCGGTAGGGAGGCGTCAAAAAACGGGTGTAAGTACCCACAAACGGGTCATGCTTCACCCACTGTTTGGGTAGTGACAGCACCTTCGTACCTGCTGTATACCTGTGCGCCACCAAGGGGAGCCCCGGCAACGGGCTGAGAAACCGCTGAATGCTTTAGCGCGGTGACCCTTCGAACCTGATCCGGATCATGCCGGCGAAGGGATGGGACTTGCGACCTGCCTTTTTGCCGGCCTCACTGCGAGGCCAGTCCATGCCAGCTGCAACGGTCTCGCTGTCACCCCCTGCAGAGGACAGCATCATGACCGAACGCTTCACGCAAACCCTGCGCCGCCAAAGCGAGCCGACCTGGTCGGCGGCCGTGGGGCACCGTTTCGTTACCCAACTGTGCGACGGCAGCCTGCCGGACCCGATCATGGTCCGCTACCTGGTGCAGGATCACCGTTTTCTCGACAGCTTCCTGACCCTGCTCGGCGCTGCCATCGCGACCGCCGACACCTTCGAGGCGCGCCTGCGCTTCGGCCAGTTCGCCGGGATGATCTCGAGTGATGAAAACACCTATTTCCTGCGTGCCTTCGAGGCGCTGGACGTAAGCCCGGCACAGCGCGTAGAAGCCGAGGACACTGCCCCAACTGCAGGTTTCAAGGCCATCATGCGCGAAGCAGCGGCCACCCGTTCGTATGCCGCCGCGCTGGCTGTGCTGAACGTTGCCGAAGGCTTGTACCTGGACTGGGCAATCAAAGCCCCCAAGCCCTTGCCCGAGCACTTCGTGCATGCCGAATGGATCACCCTGCACGACAACCCGGCGTTCCAGGCCTTCGTTGCCTTTCTGCAAGCCGAGCTGGACCGCGTGGGGCCGCAGGAGGCTGAGCTGAGCACCGACTTCTACCTGCGTACCGTGGCCCTGGAACTGGCTTTCTTCGATGCTGTGTATGAGGGGGCGGCTTGAGCATGGATATTTTCGAACGCCTCAAAGCCGCCCGCGCCGGCCAGTGGAATCGCTACGTCGATCACGATTTCGTGCGGCAGATGGGCGAAGGCACGCTGAGCGAAGCTGCGTTTCGGACTTACCTGGTGCAGGACTACCTGTTCCTGATCCAGTTCGCCCGCGCCTGGGCGCTGGCCGCCTACAAAAGCCGCCTGCCCGCTGACATTCGTGCCGCCCAGGCAGGCCTGGCGGCGATTCTCGACGAAACCGAACTGCACCTGCGCCTGTGCGCCCGCTGGGGGCTGACCGAGGCCGATATCCAGGCTGCGCCGGAGCATCAGGCCACGGTGGCCTATACCCGCTATGTGCTCGATTGCGGCGCTGCTGGCGATCTGCTTGAGCTGCACGTGGCGTTGGCCCCCTGTGTGATCGGCTATGCCGAAATCGGGCGCACGTTGGCGCAGCGTATTGGCGACCTGAGCCAGCACCCTTACCGTGAGTGGATTGGTGAGTACGCCGGGGAGGGCTATCAGGCCGTGGCGGCCAATGCGCGCAAGCACCTGGATGAACTGGCGGCGCGCAGCATGACCGAGCAACGGTTCGTCGAACTGGCAGGCATCTTCGGCCAGGCCTCGAGCCTTGAAGCCGACTTCTGGCAGATGGGGCTCGATGGCGCTGCCTAGCAGACTGCCCCCGTAAGCTGCGTATCCTGTGGGAGCGGGCTTGCCCCGCGAATGGGGCACACGGTGCGTGGCACCGGCTTCGCCGGTGTTCGCGGGGCAAGCCCGCTCCCACACGCCCCCCATTACCTCGATTGGATCAATGCCCCCCCTTCATGCGACGGGCCACCAGGTAAATCCCCAAACCGACCAATGCCGTAGCCGCACCGATGTAACCCGTACTGGTCCAGCCCAGCCCCGCGGTGATGGCCATGCCACCCAACCACGGCCCAAGCGCGTTGGCCAGGTTGAACGCCGCATGGTTCGAAGCCGCCGCCAGGCTTGGCGCTTCATGGGCAATATCCATCAGGCGAATCTGCAACGGCGCGGCCAGTGCAATCATGGTGCCGACCAGGCCGACGCCCAGCAGCAGCGTCCAAAGCGATTGTGCCGCAAAGGTGAAAAACAGCAGCACAGCAATCGACCAGACCAACACCAGGCCCACGGCGCGGAACTGCAGGCGATCGAACAGCTTGCCACCGGCGATGTTGCCAACGATGCCACCCACGCCAAAGGCGGCCAGGCCAAAGGGGATCCAGTGCGGCGACACCTGGGTCACGTGCAGCATGGTCGGTGCCAGGTAGCTGAACACACAGAACATGCCGGCAAACCCGATCGAGGCAATGGCCAGTGCCATCCACACCTGGGGCAGGGCGAACGCCTGCAGTTCCTTGCGCGGGTCGCTGCGCACCTCATCGTGCGGTTGCGGCACGAAGCGCCAGACCAGGGCGATGGTGCACAGGGCAATCAGCCCGACCAACACAAACGCAGAGCGCCAGCCAAAGTACTGCCCCAGGAAGGTCGCAACCGGGTTGCCCAGCAGCATGGCCAACGTCAGGCCCATCATCACCCGCGCGACGGCGCCCGCCCGCTGGTTGTTTGCCACCATGCTCGATGCCACCACCGCCGCAATGCCGAAGTACGCGCCATGGGGCAGGCCGCTGATGAAGCGAAAGGCCACCAGGCCGCCGAAGGAGGGGGCAAATGCCGTGGCCAGGTTGCCCAAGGCATACAGCGCCATCAACAGCAGCAGCATGTGCTTGCGCAGCAGCTTGGCGCCGAGGATCGCCAGCGTCGGGGCACCGACCATCACGCCCAGCGCATAGGCACTGATGGCATGGCCCACCTCAGGCTCGCTCAGTTGCAGGTTGCTGGCGATGTCCGGCATCAACCCCATGATGGCGAATTCGCCGGTGCCGATGGCAAAGCTGCCCAGCGCCATGGCGGCTTCCATCTTGGCGACAGTGCGTTTCGGGAGGGGGAGCGGTGGTGGTTCTTGGACAGACATTTGAATCCTTATTGAAACATGCTGAAACGTTCAAGGCGGAATCATAGTCAATCCGGGAGAGGCACGTCGAGGCTGCAGGGGGCTTGCGATGTGCTTGTCGCAAGTTCTTTGGCGCCTATGAGATCGAGCGCCGCGTGGGCGGCGCTCGATCTCATAGGCGCTGAACCTCCCAAGCCCTACACCAAGGCCTACTTGAACCCGGTAACCGCATGCGGCACATAAGGCGCTTCCAGCCGCATGACCTCTTCATCACTCAACTCAAGCCCCAACGCCGCAATGGCATCGTCAAGGTGCGCAGGCTTCGATGCACCAATAATCGGTGCAGACACGCCGCGTTGCCCGAGCACCCAGGCCAACGCCACCTGCGCCATGGGTACGCCACGTTCAGCGGCAATCTGCTCGACCACATCAATCACCCGCCCATCCTCGGCTTCGGTCCGCTCATAGAACGACTTGCCGGAAACATCGCTCAGCGTGCGCGCCGTTTCCTGCCCCTTGGGCCGGGTCAGCCGTCCGCGTGCCAGCGGGCTCCAGGGCATCAGCCCGACGCCTTGGTCCTGGCACAAGGGGATCATTTCCCGCTCTTCTTCCCGATACACCAGGTTGAGGTAGTTCTGCATCGAGACGAACCGGCTCCAGCCATTGGCCGCGGCAACGTGCTGGGCTTTGGCGAACTGCCAGGCGTACATCGACGAGGCACCGATGTAGCGGGCCTTGCCGGCCTTGACCACATCGTGCAGCGCTTCCATGGTTTCTTCGATGGGGGTGTGATAGTCCCAGCGATGCACCTGGTACAGGTCGACGTAATCCACCCCCAGGCGGCTCAGGCTCGCGTCGATACTGCTGAAGATGGCTTTGCGCGAAAGGCCTTGCTCATTGGGCTTGCTGGCGCCTTCCCACATGTTCGCGGGGTAGAAGACCTTGGTCGCGATCACCGTGTCCTCACGGCGCGTAAACGCCTTGAGCAGTTGGCCCAGGATGACCTCCGAGGTGCCGGCCGAATAGCTGTTGGCCGTGTCGAAGAAGTTGATGCCCTGTTCCACCGCGTGGCGGATGATCGGGCGGCTCTGGTCCACATCCAGGGTCCAGGGATGGGTACCGGCATCGGGGTCACCGAATGTCATGCACCCCAGGCACAGCCGGGAGACATCCAGGCCGGTGTTTCCGAGTTTGACGTACTGCATCTGCGTGCCCTCTCTGGCGGCATTGCCCGGCGCAGGTTGCCGAGCGATGGCACAAGGTTAACGGCGATGCGGCACTGCGCAAATTCCCGGAATGTGCAGGCGATGTTTGCAAAAATTCACAAGCGAAGCAGGGGCTTCACCTGTTCGATCAAAAAGTCGGTCACGGCTTTGATGCGGGGTGTATTGCGCACGTCTTCATGAACCGCCAGCCAGATTTCGATGCTCATCGAACTGTTGTCGTTGGCTGGCTTGAGCCCGTATTCCTCAGCCATGAAGGCGGGCAGGCAGGCAATGCCCACGCCCCCGGCTGCTGCCTGGGCCTGGATGCGCAAGTCGTTGCTTTGCAGGGCGAAAGGGCGGCCTGTGGCGTGCTTGAGCAGCCACAGTTGCTGTGGGGATTTGGCCTGGGATTCGTCGTAGCCGATATACACCTGCGGTTCGCGTTGGCGCAGGTAGGCCGCCGAGGCGTACAGCGTGTATTCCAGATGGCCGAGCAAGCTGGCCACCAAGGTGGGTTCGGTGGGCCTGGCCAAGGCAATGGCCACGTCTGCTTCGCGACGCGCCAACGAGGCGCGTGACTTGCTGCCGACCAGTTTTAACTGCAAATGGGGGTAGCGTTGATACAGTACCCCCAGCCTGCGCGCCACCATGCTGCCCAGCAGCGCAGGGGGGGCAGCAATCACCACTTCGCCTTCAACGGTATGCTGGTCGGCACTGGCAAAGTGCTCCAGTGCAAACGAAGAGGCCAGCATCTGCTCGGCGAACTCGCCGACCCGCAAGCCTTGCTCGGTGAGGGCGTAGGCCCGTGGCCGGCGGTCCACCAGTTTGAGCTGCAAGGACGCTTCGAGCGAGCTGATGCGCCGGGCCACGGTGGCGTGGTCAACGCCCAGGCGCTTGGCGGCGGCCGAGAGCGAGCCGGCGCTGATGAAAGCAGAAAAGTGACGCAGGTCTTCCCAATCGAACATGACAGGCCTCGGCTGTGAGGCCTGATGATACGCGGATTCAAGCGGTGCCCGTCAGCCGGGCTGTACCGCCATATGCTCAGCCCGTGCCTGCAGGCGGGCCACGCCGGGCACGCACAGCATGGCCAGCAGGGCTACGCCCGCCGCCACATAACCGAGCGACGATACACCGAACGCGGGGATGACCAACCCACCCAGCAGCGCGCCCAGGCCGATCCCGGCATTGGCGGCGGATACGTTGGTAGTGCCGGCCAACGCCTGGGAATGCGACACCGCGTTCATCACCCGCACCTGGCAGATGGGGTACAGCGCCGTGTTGGCGATGCCCCACAGGGCCAGCGCCGCCCAGAGCGTAATCGGTGCCAAAGCCAGCGGGCTGAATGCCGCCATGCCCACCCCTAGCAAAGCCAGGAACAGCGCAGTGGCCTTGATCGGCGATTGCCTGACCGCGCGACCACCCAGCCAGTTGCCCAGCAAACCGATGGCACCGAAGCCCATCAGCCACCAGCCGACATCCGCTGTTGCCACACCTGCGGTGCGCTCAAGCATGTCTGCGAGGTAGGTGTAGGCAATGAACATGGCGGTGAACACCAGGACCGAGAGGGCTACGTTGGCCAAGAAGATCGGTTCACGGAAAATTCGCGCCTGCTGGCTGAGGTCGACTTTAGGCTGGCGGGCAACCGCTGGCATCCAGGCCAGCACGGCAAAGGCCATCAGCGCTGATGCGGCGGCCAATACCCAGAAGGCGCCGCGCCAGCCGATGGCATTGGCCGCCAAGGTACCCAGCGGGATACCGAGCAGCAGGGCCGCTGAAATGCCCAGGTACACCTGCGCGACGGCCTGCCCCTGGCGATCTGCGCTGACCATCCTGGCCGCCATCTCGCTGGCCGTCCCCCAGAAAACCGGCAGTGCCAGGGCGGGCAAGAATCGCGCTACTGCTAGCACCCAGATGTTCGGCGCAATGGCAGCAAGCGCATTGGCCGCAGCGAACAAGGCCAGGATGGCTGCGAACAGCTTGCGCCTGTCCAGGTGGGCAAGTGCTGCTGTCAGCGGCGGGCCGGCGAGCATGACGGTGAAGGCGAACAGCGTGATCAGCTGCCCGGCACTGGAAATCGACACATCAAGGTCTCTTGCCAGCCCCGGCAGCAGGCCAACCATCAAAAACTCGGTGGTTACGATCAGAAAGGCCGAGGTGGCGAGGATCAACGTCCCCAAGGTGGCGCGTCGATTGGTCGCCAAGCCCAGGGGAGGGCGTTCAACAGCAGTCATGCAGGCAGTTCCTGAAATCAAAGGTGCTGCCATTGTATTGATTCAAAAAAAGCTTATCGCTGGCAAAAATTCACTGGCTTGGCGAATATTATTCACTAATCACCGGACTGCAGAACGTGGCCGTCCATGCGCAGTGATTGCAACAATACGTCCAGTAACGCCCTGACGCGCGGCAGGGCCTCGCGCTTCCTGAGCCATACCACGTTCATCGGCAAGCCCTCTGTTGCCAGGTGCGGCAATACTTCAACCAACTCGCCACAGGCCAGTTGCTGGTTGACCAGCCAGGTAGGCACCTGGGTGATGCCCAAGCCTTGCAGCACGGCTTGTACCACACCTTCGCCATCGCCAATGGCAAGCCGTGCCGGCATGAAGCGCCGTTCCATTTCGCCAGGCTGGGTACCGGTCATGTGCCAAGGGCTGCCCAAACCGTCGGCTTGCCCGTAAACCACACAGTCATGGGCGTGCAGGTCACGCTCATCGACGGGCGTGCCGCGTGCTTGCAAGTAGGCCGGTGACGCGCAAAAGATGACCCGCTGAGCGCCGATGAACTGGTGGCCCAGCTCGTCCGGCCAAACGTCCGGGCCGCCAATACGTACCACGATATCGATGCCCTGTTCGGTCGGGTTGACGAAGCTGTCGGTAAAGGACACGTGTGGCTGCAGCTGATGATGGCGCTTGATGTAGTCGAGGATAACCGGCAATACGTGCAGCCGCCCGTAGGCCGCAGGCAGGTCGATACGCACTCTGCCTCGCGGCTCGAAGTAGTCCTCGTGCAGCGACAGCTCCGATTCTTCGAGGTCGGCCAGCACCCGTGAGCAGGTCTTGTAGAAGGTCTGCCCCGCGTCAGTCAGGGCAAGCCGGCGGGTGGTGCGTTCGAACAGGCGCAGCCCCAGGCGCGCTTCCAGCCGCGCGATACCTTTACTGACCGCCGAACTTGTCAGGTTCAGGCGCTGCGCTGCCGCCGCAAAACTGCCGAGGTCTGCAACGCAGACAAATACATCGATGCCTTTCAGGCGCTCTGATGAGTGCACATCAACCCTTATGTCATGAATAGCCGTCTTGCCACTCTAATTGAACCGAAGCGACAGTGCTTGGGTCGCAGTGTTTAACTCTGGCAAAAAGGATGTTGACGATGAAAGCGATGACACGACTGTTCACGGGTTTGGCACTGGTGGGGGCACTGGGGGCTAATGTTGCCTGGGCGGATCAGCCAGGCGCCGACTGGAAGGTCAACAAAGACCAGGCCGAAGCTGCGTTGAAGAGTGCCGGCTACACCCAGATCACCAAGATCGAGGCCGATGATGGCCATTGGGAGGGCGAGGGTATCAAGGCAGATGGCAAGCAGTACGAATTCCATGTCGATCCGCACACTGGCGCCATTACCAAGGATGAGTTGGACAAGTGACCGGGTGTTGAACGAATGCGACCCGCGCCTGTGCGCGGGTTTTTAATGCCAGCCCGGCTGGCTATTGTGCTTGGTCCGTAGCTTTCCGAATGTCGATCAGGCTTTCCAGGTTCGACAATATCGACAAGGCGTCATAGGGCTTGCGCACCACGGGAACGTGCTTCAAGTGCGCGGGAATGCTGACACTGTCGCCGTAACCCGTGGCAAACAGGAATGGGATGTGCTGGCGCGAGAGCGCTTCGGCAACGGCAATGGAGGTTCCCGTCCCCAGGTTGATGTCCAGCACGGCGACATCAGGCCTGTGGCTGGCCAGCAGTTTCATTGCCTCGGCTTCTGAGCTTGCGGTGATCACATCCTCGACCAGCGCATCGGCCAGAATCTGTTCAATGCCCACGGCAATCACCAGTTGGTCTTCAAGAATCAGCACGCATGCATTGACCAGGGCCGTGTAGCTTACCGGCGGCGCAGCCGGCGCGACCTGCGGCGCTGGGGTGTCGGCTGTTTCAAGCTGAGTCAGGTGTTTGCCAGGAATTTTGAAATACCCATGCAGGCCTTCTGGTCTGAACTCGAGCGTGCTGCTGCCGCCCAGGTCGAAGGGGATGCTGCGTTCAATCAGTACCGAGCCAAAACCGCTTCGGCTTGGCGGGCGCACCGTCGGCCCACCGCTTTCGCACCAGGCGATGTCGCAAGCGCCACCCGAATCAATCGTCCAGCTGACCGCCAATTTGCCGCCTGCCCGAGACAACGCGCCATACTTCGCGGCGTTGGTCGCCAGCTCGTGAAGCATCAGCGCCATTACCGAGTAGGCGCGGGCATCGAGCAGCAGGTTCGGGCCGCTCAGGGTGATGGCATCGGCTGCAGTGCGGTACGGCGATAGTTCCGCTTCCAGCAGCGTTGCGAAACGGCCGCCGCCATCCCCCCTCACGACCTGATCGTGCGCCAGCGACAATGCCTGGATACGGCCCTTCAGCGTTGCCACGTAGCTGTTGAGGGTCTGGTTTTCAGTGGTGGGGTGGGCCACCAGTGCACCGATCAGTGAAAGAATGTTCTTCACCCGGTGGTTGAGCTCTTCGTTGAGCATCCGCTGGCGCACTTCGGCCTTGGAGCGCTCATCGGCCATCAGCTCACTGTTGTGCAGGGCAACCTCGACGATCGCGGCGCGGATGGCCTCACCGAACTGGCGGTCCTGTTCGGACCAGGGCTGCGAGTGCTGATGTACGGTCTGCTTCCACACAGCAAAGCTTTTGCGTGGGGTCAGGCGCTCACCGAGCGGGCCGCTTTCGTAGGTCTTGTTGGGGTCACCGGCCCAATCCAGGGTTTCGATCACCTCCTTGCGAAACAGCATGAGGTAGTCCCTCGGTTGCTGCGACATCGGAATCACCAGTACGCCCGAAACGTCGACGGCATAATCCTGGGCGGCAGGGTGCGCCATCGACAGGCAGTTCGACGCCCATGTACGCCCCTCGGCGACCCCCTCGGCAAAGCGCAGCAGGTTCGGTACCGCCGCCTTGGGCGGTGTCAGCGCGTCTGCCGACCAGCGCCCTTGCAGCGACATGGCGATGCCGTCGCAAGGGATGAGCGCCTTGAAGTCTGTCATGCGGGCACGCAGCAGTTCTTCGATATCCGCCGTGCGGTGGGCATCGCGCAGCAGGTTGTCCAACACCTGGCGGGCGTATGCGGCGGCTTCCAGGGTTTGCTTGGCCCGAAGGGTCTGGATATGCAGCGAGAAGAACTCGCCGAACATCTCCGCTGCGACCCGCTGGCCCATGGTCAGCGTGCGGGGTGCGTAATGGTGGCAGGCAATCAGCCCCCACAGCGCGCCGTCGACGATGATCGAAATGGACATGGACGCGCCCACGCCCATGTTGCTCAGGTACTCGCAGTGAATGGGCGAGACGCTGCGCAGGTGCGCGTAGGACAGGTCCAGTGGCTCGCCGGAAAGGTCCAGTACTGGCTCGATCGGCACGGTTTTGAACTGGGCATCGGCAATGATCCGCACCGGGTTGCGCAGGTACAGGGCGCGTGCCTGCTGAGGAATGTCCGAGGCGGGGAAGTACTGCCCCAGAAAGCTTTCGAGGCCGCTGCGCTTGGCCTCGGCAATGACCTTGCCGGCGCCGTCGACGCCAAGTTGGTAGATCATCACCCGGTCATAACCCAGTAGTGCGCGAACACGCCGGGCAGTATCGGGGAACAGCTTGTCGGAGCGGTCGATCTCGCGCAACTGGGCGATGACGGTGCGCACCAGTTCGATTGGTTCGGCAATGCCCGCACCGGAGGGCTCGAACTCCAGGATGGCAGTGCCTTTGAAAATATGCGCGGCCACATCGAACACCTGCCCGGACGGCAGACTCACGGCAAAGCTCAGCGCCGGTCGGGACGCCTCTCTGACGCGTGCCAGCGCGTTGCGCAGCGTATGGGCAGCCTCGCTGCCGATGATGGTTTCGAGCCGTTGCCCGTTGATTTCACCCGCCACGCCCAGCATGCCGGCGGTATTGGCGGAGTGCCGCAGCACGACGCTTGCCGACGCGTTGCAGGCCAGCAGGCAACCGTGCGGCTGGATGCTGCCGGGGATCTGGATAGGTTCGCGATCGCAGTTGGTCAAGTTGACGGGAGGTTGCAAAGTCATGGGCGGCCCCTGCCGGTTTACCAGAGGCCGGCTGCCTGCATGACCGCCGAACATTTTCAGGCAAACGAAGTGTTTACAGTCAAATTCAGCATGGGAGTCTAGCTTGCAGGGCACGCTTCGTCATCAAGGGCAACAGGTGGCAAACACAGGGGGTTAGCGTGCCGCCATGGGCGGGAGCGGGTAAACCCGCTCCTGCACGGGTCAGCTCCCTGCGTAACCAACCGACTTCGCCGCCATCCGATTACGTTTCACGAAGTAGGCCGCCACCACCACCAGTGAGGTCACCGTGGTAAACCAGAACTGAAAGCGCGACCCTGGGTCGAAGGCCTGGGTGACAATCACGGCCAGCAGCGCGAACAGCGCAACGATATTGGCGTAAGGGAAGAACCACGCCCGGAACGCCGTGGGGTCGACCGCTTCATGCCGGGTTTTCCAGCGCATGGCAAAGTGGGCGATGATGATGAAGATCCACACGATCATCACGAACGTGCCGCTGCTTTTGGCCAGGGTCATGAACAGGTCGCCGCCGCTGACAAAGTGCACCGTCAGGATCAACAGGCAGATGCTCAGGCTCAGCAGCAGGGCGTTGAGCGGCACCCCTTTGGAGGTGGTGCGGGAGAACAGCTTCGGCGCGTGGCCACGCTGGCTCAACGAGAACAGCATGCGCGAGTTGGAAAACATGAACGAGTTCATCACCGACATGAACGAGATGAACAACACGATCTTCATGGCCACCGCCGCGCCACTGAACCCGGCCAGGCTGAACAATGACACATACGGCGAAGCCAGGTTTTCAGTGTCTGTCCAGGGCAGGCACAGGATCAGAATCGACACCGAACCGACATAGAACAGCATCACCCGCAAAATCACGCTCTTGATTGCCCTGATGACGTTCTGCCGCGGGTTTTCCGATTCGCCGGCCGCAACGGCTGCAATTTCACTGCCGCCCAGCGAGAAGATCACCACCACCACGCCCGCCATCACCGGCGACAGGCCATTGGGCATGAAGCCATCGTGCGCCGTCAGGTTGACCCAGCCAGGGGAGGGGATGTTGCTGTGCAGGCCGAGCAGTATCGAGACACCCAGCACCATGAAGATGAGAATGGTGGCGACCTTCATCGCGGCCAGCCAGTACTCCACTTCAGCGAACGATTTGACCGAGTAGGCGTTGCTGGCCATCAACGTCACCAGCATGATGAAGGCGCCCGCCCAGATCGGTAGCCACGGCAGAAAGTCGTTGAGGATGGCGCCTAGCAGCACCGCCTCCAGGGTGATGGTCAGCATCGATTTGAGCCAGTACAGCCAGCCGACGGCAAAACCCGCCCATTCGCCGAGGTAGGTATTGGCATAGGTCGAGAACGAGCCGGCGTCCGGGTTGCGACAGGCCATCTCGCCGAGCATGAACATCACCAAGGTGACCACGATGCCGCCGATGAAATATGACAGGATCGCGGCCGGCCCCGCCGAGGCAATCAACTTGCCCGACCCCATGAACAGCCCCGCGCCTATCACCCCGCCTAGCGCAATCATGGTGATGTGCCGTTGTTTCAGGCTTTGCTTCAGACTGTTGGATTGCATTTCCTTGTCCTCTCTTATTATCGGGGAGGAATTGGCAACGTTCGTGCAGCGCAAGGCTTGCCACCGCAAAAATAGTCACCCCCCACACACAGGCGTCGTCGTGCGCCTGCGTCCACGCCCTGCAGCCTTTTATTCAGGCAATAGCTGTCAGGCTGGCCACCTTGGGCAATGCGGCCGTCTATCTCAAGCGAATTCTGCGCACAACATCCTGCGTTTTTTTCCTGAGGGCGTGCTTTTTGCTTTGCAATGTTGTCCCTTCAAGGGGACATGTCTGTTTCTCACACCGCTTACAGTCCGCTGCATATCCGAAATGGCTCAGGCCAAAAAAAAGCATAACAATCCGGAGATGCCCATTTTTGGCGTGCGCGGTGCCAACACCGGTTTCCAGGACTGTCACGGCCTGGGCTGGAAGCTGGCGCTGACCCTCAAGGGCGTTGCTGGCCCGGGGCTGCTGGCCTCGTATAGCGCGGAGCGGGTAGGGGCCGCGCGCGAGATCATTGCCGAAGCGGGGAAGAGCACCCGTTTCATGACGCCGCCCAGTGCGGGTTATCGTCTGTTGCGCGATGCCGTACTGTCGTTGTCACTGACCCAGGCGTTCGTCCGCCCGCTGTACCACTGGCGCACTTCGCGGCCACATGACTATGTGGACTCTGCACTCAACTGCAAGCATGACGACAATGCACGCTTCAGCTGCGGGCCTCACCAGGGCGCGCCGCTGCTGAACGTGCGGCTCGGCGATGACCAGTTCCTGTTCGACAGGTTAGAGGCGTCGTTCTGCCTGCTGTATTTCACTGATGCCGTTGAAGTGCCGAGCGATATTCAAGCGCAGGCGCAAAGCCTGCGTGACCAAGGCGTGCCGTTGCAGTTGCTGGCTGTCGTGGGTCATCGGCAAGGCGAGGTCCGGGGCGCAGACGGGGTGATCGACGACCCTGGCGGCCACCTGCGCAACAAATATGGTGCGTCGGCGGGCGGTGCTTACCTGATGCGCCCGGACCAGCACGTTTGCGCCCGCTGGCATCACCTCAATGGGCAGGCTTTGCGTGATGCCGTCGAAACCGCTTTGGGCAATGAGTGAGAACCCTATGGAACACAAGCAACTGACCATCAGCGACATTGAGACCCTCTACGACCAGCTAGCGGATGCCCTTGACCACATCGAAGAGGGCAAACGCGAGCTGTTTCTGGTGAAACTGGCGCTGCTCAGCGCTCAGGCGCTTGGCGACGCAGAGCAGTTTCTGGCGCTGACGCGCACGGCGTTGCTGGACCTGTAATCAGCCCCTGGCTTTCGTGCATTTGCCGCCGGTTTATCTGTTCGAGCCGGCGAGCCTTCCTATAACAATAATCAGGAAGTTCCCCATGACGCGCAGTCCTATCGCCAGCGCGACCACCCCGACGGTGGCCAGTGTTGACGACTGCTATCAGCACGTGTGTAAAAAGATCTCGAAAAGGCTGATCGGCTTTTTGTTTGCCTGCTTCGTACTGTCGTTTCTGGCCAATCTGTTCGCCAGGGTGGGCCAGAACCGCAGCAAGTTCCTCGCAGCGGATTTGCTGCAGGTGATCGGCTCGGGCGTGCCGTTGGCCAAATGCACGATCTTCGCTTATCCGCAGCGGCGCAACGCCGAGGTGTTCTCGTTTGCGGACCGGGCGCGCGAAGTCTCGCTGCCGGCGATCTCCCACAAATATGTGCAACGCTTCTTCGGCCTGGATGGCAACCAGCAGGTGATGAGCCAAAGCAACTGCGTCGCCAACACCATCGTGCAACGCCAGTCAGCTGACGACATCACGCACCCCGAGTACCGGCGCATCTGCTATGAGCAGCCACAGATTGCCGAGCGGGTAGCCTTGCTGACCCACTGTGAAAGCAACCGCTGGTTGTCGGTGAACGTCTACCGCGGCCGCGAGCACGGGCGCTTCTCGGCGCAGGAAATGAACTACCTGGAAGCCCTGGCGCCGTTGCTGATCCAGGCCGTGCGCCTGCATTACCATGCGCACCTGCAAGCCAATGAACTGCCCTTGCTGTTGGCCGAGCGGGTAATCAAGCAGCAGCATGTGGCGCTGACCTTGCGTGAACAAACGCTGTTGCGCCTGATGCTGAGCGGCCTTGCAGTGGAAGACATTGCCGAGCATCTGGGGGTTCGCCCCGTCAGCGCCGCGACGTATGTGAAACGGCTATACCGCAAACTGGGTGTCAACGGTTTGCGTGAGCTGTTTGGCTTGACCACGCAGGCCCAGTGGGCGCTATCCTGAATGCCTGAACCCTTGGGGCATCTATCATGCGCAGGTTGATGGTGTTGCTCGCGATCACGGCGATTGCGGGTTGTCAGGCGCCAATGCCGGCTGCCGATCCGCAGATGGCGTGGGTCGACTTCTCGGTGCCGTTTCCCAACGACAGGTTGTTGATGGCTGAACGCCTGGACCAGCAACGCCTACGCGACGGCCGGTTTTTTCAGGTCAGCCCCGGCAGCCATGAGCTGATCGTCAGGTTCGACTACGAAGCAAGCGGGGGTTCGGGCATGAGCATGATGGGGGGCTCCACCGTGCGCGAGTGCTACCTGACGCTCAACTACCCGCATTTCAAAGCCGGCCAGCGCTATGTGCTGGAGGCGCGTTCCATGGCTTTGACGCCTGAGGCGCGGCTGTACGATGCCAAGGGGGCGATCGTTGCCGAGGTCAGCGCGTATTATTGCCTTATGTGAGTGATGTTCAAACAATGAATCGTCCGCTGTTCGTTTCTCTGGATGGGCCCAAGGGCACTGGCAAGACCACACTGCTTGAGGCCATTACAAAAGTACTGAGGGCAGGCAACAACAAGGTGGTCCGGCTTTGCGAGCGCAATAACGACCCCAACAGAGGGGCAACAATGGCCATGGTCAACCAACTGGTCAGAAACCCCAGCCGGGAGCTGGAAATGGGGGTTTGCGAGCGCCTGGCCGATAGCCGTAGCTGGATTTCACAGCATGTGCTGCCCAGACAGCCCCAGGGCAGCATCATCCTGATCGACCGCTGGTACCCGTCGGATGCTGCGTTTCGCCGGATAGTCCCGTTTGCAGACATTCTGCGCCTGAATATCGAGCGCAATGTGCGCGTGCCAGACCTGCATGTCGGGGTGGTCACCGACCCTGAAATCTCATGGGCCAGGGCAGCGGCGCGGTCGCGCGGGCTGGGCAGTACCGTGATGTTCAACCTGCAAGAGCAGGTTGCCAGTACCCAGGCGTTCGAGCGAGCGGTTGCGGAGCAGGGGTGGGTGTTGTGCCGCAATGAGGGCACGGTCGAGGAGGCGACGATGCAGGTGGTTGCCGAGATATACAGGGTGTTGCGAGGCCAATAGGGGCAGCGCAGGGCAAAGGTCATGCACGTCGAGCAAGTCGAACCAAATGCTGTCTGCCGAGTCAGGATATTTGTCATGCCAACTCTATGGAGCACAGCAAATGCAAACCTTCAACCTCAAGTATGTTTTCCAGGGCCAGCCGCGTACCCATCAGCTTCAGCTCAAGCAGCGTGAGCTTCCCCTTCACGAGGCAGCCATGCACTTGATCGTGTTGCATTATGGAGATGGTGAAAACAGTCTCGTCATGCCTGCTGCGAATGCCACCCCAACCGAGATCCTGCAACAGGCAGATTCGCTTGATATCTCGCAGGTTGAGGTAACCCCAGCCGGCTTGTGAGCAGGCGCATAACAAACGCCCACCTGCAGGGTTACTGCAGGCATGATGAAAACCCGCCAACGCAGGCAAGGGAGCTTCTATCGCTATGATTGATCACTTGGATCATCTGGTACTGACCACCACTGATGTCGACGCTTGCAAAGATTTCTACGTCCGTGTTCTGGGGATGCGTTTGCAGACCTTTGGGGCAGGCCGCCTTGCGTTCTGTTTCGGCAATCAAAAGATCAACGTCCATGTTCGCGGGCATGAGTTCGAGCCAAAGGCCCACCTGCCGGTGCCGGGGGCATTGGACGTGTGCTTGATCGCCAGTGTCGGGCTCGAGCAGGTGGTCGCACACCTCGAAGCTCAGAACTGGCCCATTGTCGAAGGGCCTGTTCAGCGGACCGGGGCGACCGGGCCTATCCTCTCGGTCTATGTGCGCGACCCTGATCTCAATCTGATCGAGATTTCCGAACAGCTGTGACTTGGCGCTTCAGGGCTTTCAGTACCGGTGGTGAAACTACCTACTCGAGGCAGGAGGAACGGCTGTTCTTTTAGTGCGCCCATGTGAAGGCATCATGTCGTTGGGGTGGGCATCATGTATGTACTGAATAACAGGAGCCAGACATGGCTATTCTCTACATGGCCGAGCCCGGCAGTGCTGCTCAATGGCGTCAGGCTTTTCATGAAAGTGCCCCCGAACTTGAGTTTCGCGAATGGCCCGAGGTGGGCGATGCGCGCGACATCGAGTATCTGATTGCCTGGAAACCGATGCCCAGGCTGATGGCGCAGTTCCCAAACCTCAGCGTGCTGTACTCGGCAGGCGCCGGCGTCGATCAGTTCGACCTGTCTGAGCTACCCGAGCACGTTTCGCTGGTCAGGCTGGTGGATGGCGCCATGGCCGACATCATGGCCGAGTACGTGACCTTTGCCGTACTGGCCTTGCACCGTGACATCCTCACTTACAAGAACAGTCAGCGCGAGCGCCGCTGGGCGCCTTTGCCGATCACCCCTGCGTGCGAGCGGCGTGTGGGTGTGATGGGGCTGGGGAACCTCGGGCAGGTAGCCCTGCAGCGGTTGCAGCCACTGGGCTTCCAGCTGAATGCGTGGAGCCGCTCGCCGAAAGTGGTCGCGGGTACGCGTTGCTACGTGGGTAATGAGCAATTGCATGCATTTCTAGGCCAATGCGACATCCTGATCAACCTGTTGCCTCTGACACCCGAAACGGCGGGCATATTGAACGCGACCACGCTCGGTGCGCTGCCCACAGGGGCAGGTGTGGTGAACGTGGGGCGGGGTGCTCATGTTGTCGAGCAGGATCTGTTGGCGGCGCTTGATACCGGCAAGGTCGCAGGCGCGGTGCTGGACGTGCTTGATCAGGAGCCTCCCTTGGCCGACCACGCGTTCTGGCGGCACCCGCGGGTATTGCTGACCCCGCATATCGCCAGTAATGTTCAGGTCAAGGGCGCTGTTGATGTCATCGTGCGAAACCTTCACCGCGCGCGCAGCGGCCTGCCCTTGCTGAACACGGTGCATCGCGGCAAGGGCTACTGAGGCGTCGCGATTTGATCCTACCTGAAGAAGCATGAAAAGCCTGTTTCTTCCTATTCCGAGTTGGTAGAGCCTCATCCGCGCTCGGCTTACAGTAGTTAACGCCCACTGCTCTACCCTGGGGAGTCCCCGTAGGGCCGTTGCGTTTCCGTGCTGATGATCGAGACCAGGCTTCTCCTAATGACAAAAAACAACCCTATCCCTTTCGACCTCAACCTCCTGATGACCCTGCGCGCCAAGCTTGAGGCGCAAACCTCGGCGGAGGTTCGATTCGACGCCGCCACCCGCGCTATCTACGCCTCCGAGGCCTCAAACTATCGTCAGCTGCCGATAGGCATTGTCATTCCCAAAACCGTCGACGATATCGTGACCACGGTACGCCTCTGCAAAGAGGCCGGCATGCCGATCTTGCCGCGTGGCGCGGGTACCTCCATGTGCGGCCAGGCGGTGAACGCGGCGGTTGTGATCGATGCCTCCAAATACCTTCATGCTGTTCATGAGATTGACCCTGCAAGGCGCCTGGCCAGGGTGCAGCCGGGTGTGATCTGCGATCAGCTCAAAAGCGAGGCGGCCAAGGTGGGGCTGACCTTCGGCCCGGACCCTGCAACTCATAGCCGCTGCACGCTGGGCGGCATGATCGGCAACAACTCCTGTGGCGCTCACTCGGTGATGGCGGGCAAGACAGTCGAAAACGTCGAGCGCCTGGAAATTCTGACCTATGACGGTGAGCGTTTCTGGGTAGGGCCTACCGACGAGGCCGCCTACCAGCAACACATCAGGGCCGGTGGGCGACGTGCCGAGATCGTGCAGGCATTGAAGGCGCTGGTCGATCGCAACGAGGCGCACATTCGCGAGGGGTTCCCCAAACTCAAACGTCGCGTGTCGGGCTACAACCTCGATCAGTTGTTGCCTGAAAACGGCTTCAACATTGCACGCGCGCTGGTGGGCGTCGAAGGCACCTGCGTCACCGTCCTGCAGGCTGAGACGATTCTGGTGAAGAACCCGACTCACCGCGTGCTGGTGGTGCTGGGCTATGACGAGATCTATTACGCAGCCGACTCCGTACCGCAGTTGCTGCCGCTCAACCCAATCGCAATGGAAGGGTTGGATGATGGCATCATCGATGGGCTCAAAGAACGCGGCATGAAGCTTGCCGATATCGCTGAGCTTCCGGCTGGCAACGCCTGGTTGATGATCGAGTTTGGTGCTCTGTCGACTGAGCAAGCGATTGCCTTCGCCCAGAAGGCCGTGGACATCGCGCCTGAATTGCCGGGTAGCCCAAGTGTGCGGCTGGTGACCGATGCAGGTTTGATGAATCGAATCTGGACGATCCGCGAGACGGGCGCCTCGGCGACCTCGCTGGGGCTGGACCCGAACGCGCCTGATCCTGTCGTAGGGTGGGAGGACGCAGCGGTCGAGCCCGCGCACCTTGGCCAGTACCTTCGCGAGTTCAAGCGCCTGGTCAGCAGCTACGGCTACAAGACCAACCTCTACGGGCACTTTGGTGATGGCTGTATCCACTCGCGCATTACCTTCGACCTGAAATCCCAGGACGGCCTGGATAACTGGCGAGCATTCCTGGAGGAGGCGGCTCACCTGGTCGTGCGCTACGGCGGTTCGTTGTCGGGCGAGCATGGTGATGGCCAGGCCAAGGGGGAATACCTGCGGATCATGTACTCCACCGAGATCATGAACGCCTTTGCCGAATTCAAAGCGATCTGGGACCCGCTGAACAAGATGAACCCAGGCAAGCTGATCCATGCCATGCCGGTCGATGCCAACCTGCGGTTGGGCCCGGACTATGAGCGCCGCGAAATCCCCAGCCAGTTCACCTACGATGCACGCCTCGGTGACAAGGGCCTGGCGCGTGAGGCCGAGCGCTGCATCGGGATGGGTAAATGCCGCTCGCTCGATGGCGGCACCATGTGCCCAAGCTTCAGGGCGACCCGCGAAGAGAAGTACTCCACCCGCGGCCGTGCACGTTTGTTTTTCGAGCTGTTGAAGGGCGAGGTGATCGAAGGTGCCTGGCAGAACGAGGAGGTCAAGGACTCTCTGGATCTGTGCCTGAGCTGCAAGGGCTGCAAGACGGACTGCCCGACCAATGTGAACATCGCCCGCTACAAGACCGAGTTCCTTAGCCGCTATTACAGCCACAAGCCGCGCCCGGTGATGGACGCCATGATCGGGCGCATCGGCGCATGGCTGCCTCATGCCACCAAGCTGTCACCCGTACTCAACTACGCCATGGGTAACCCGCTGGTGCGTAAGGCGGGTGCTTATTTCGGGCTGGCGCGTGAAGCCAAGTTCCCAAAGGTCGCCTCGCAGAGTTTCCGTAGCAGCGCTACGGCCAGGCGCATCCTGAAAAATGAGCGTGTGCGTGTCGGTACAGAGGTGCTGTTGTGGGTGGACAGCTTCAATAATGGCTTCACGCCCCACGTGCTCGAAGCGGGTGTAACCGTACTCGAGGCGCTTGGGTTTAGCGTAAAACTGATGAAGCGCCATGTGTGCTGCGGCCGGCCTTATTACGACGTGGGCATGATCGATCAGGCCAAGTCGAACCTTGAGCAGATCCTTGCCCAGTTGGCGCCAGTGCTCGAAGAGGGGCTTCCAGTCATCGTCCTTGAGCCCAGTTGCTTGTCGGTGTTCCGCGACGAAATGCCGGGCCTGTTCCCGACGGACCCGCGCGCCCAAAAGCTCGAGAAGTCGATCATGACCTTGAGTGAGTTCATCGAGCAGCGTGGTTTGCAGTTGCCTTCGATCAACGAAGACGTGCGCATACATGGGCATTGCCACCAGAAGTCCTGCGGCGGGATGGCTGGGGAGCAGGGCATTCTTGAAAAGCTGGGCGGCCAGGGCCAGGTGATTGCTGCGGGGTGCTGCGGCGTGGCGGGTGCATACGCTTACCATAGCAAGACGGCTCCGATTGCGAAGATCATCGGTGAGAATGAGTTCAAACCTCACATCGACAAGATCCCGCAGCAGGCGGCGGTCGTTGCCGATGGCTTCAGTTGCCGCGGGCAGATCCGCAACGTGAGTGGCAGAGAAGCCATGCACCTGGCCGAGTACCTTGCGAAAATTCTGGGTTAGTTGCACGCAGCGCAGCATTCTCCAGTATCTGGCTGCTAAGGTCGTTGCAAACCTGGCAGCCATCGAGTGCTGTCGAGTGGTTATTTCTAAGTGGGATTGATAGGTCATGAAGCTCGACGCAGCGATAGGTAGCACTGTGCTTCGCGAGGCCACTGTGGTGGCCGGTGAAACAGCCATGGATCGCGAAATCACCTGGGTTCACATCGTCGATCACCCCGAGATCACCAATTGGTTGAAGCCTGGCGAGCTTCTGTTGACCACCGGCTACAACTGGCCAGTAGACGACGAAGAGTGCCGTGTGATGGTGCGCCGGTTGAGTGAAATCGGTTTGGCGGGGGTGGTACTGGCTGTTCCCCATTTTCGCGAGCATTTCACCCAGGCCGCGATTGACGAAGCGAACCGCTGCGACTTGCCACTGCTCGAGTTGCCGTGGGAGATCCAGTTCAGCGAGATCATGCACGATGTACTGGCCCGGATCATCAACATCCAGGCCGAGACCATTCGCCGCTCAGACCATATCCATCGCACGTTGACCCAGGCTGCCTTGGAGGGCAACAACCTGGAAGGCTTGGCCAAGGCGCTGAAATCCGCCCTGGACAAGCATGCAACCGTGGTCTCTGCGGATGGTACTGTTCTGGGGGCCTCCGACCCCGCGGTCGACGCGCTGGCCGAGCGCGCACTGATTAAGAAAATCACCGAACTGGACTCGCTCACGGGCTGTTTCGATGCCACCACGGCAAAAGTCGTGACGCAGGGCGTGCAGCGCCCCAGGCTGGGCGGTGCCATCAGGCTACGTGGAGAAGTGGTGGGCATTGTCTGGCTGCACGGCGAAGAAGGGGCGTTTGAGGAGCTGGAGTCTCGAGCGCTCGAACACGCCTCGGTGATTGCGGCGTTGCACCTTGCCTACCAGCGTCAGTTGTCCGACCAGGAAACCCGCTTAGGTTATGCATTCGTCGCGGGGTTGCTGGAGGGCAAGTTCTCTGCCACACCAAGTGCCATAGAGCGGGCGCAAGTGTCGGGATGGGGCGAAAACAGGGACTACCGGGTTTGTCTGGTGTTGTTGAATGAACCGATCCCGTTGTCGGTGGAAGGCTTCAACCGACGCTCGCGAATTGCCGAGCGTATTGCCCAGTCGATGCAGGGCATGGGCATCGCGCCGCTCATGTCCGTCTCGCTGAACCAGGTCAGCTTCTTGCTCCCGGCAGAAAACGCCCCAGACGCCATCTGGAGGTCGGTACGCACAGAAGGTAGTGCGATGGCCGTCAGCCGCGTGCACAAGGGGGTGACGGGCATGGCTCAAGGGGCAGAGGACGTGCTGGCGCTGCTGCCTCTGCTCAAGCCCGGAAAGCTGCATGACTTCGACGAGGTGCTATTCCCTCGCGCCTTGATGGGGGACTCGGACGCCCGTCGCTTGCTGATGGAAAAGCTGATCGAGCCGCTCGGCAACCCCAAGCGCGGCAATGCCCTGATAGACACCGTACTGACCTTGGCCAGAGAAGGCTTTCAACTACTCAATACGGCCAAGGCACTGGATATTCATATCAGTACGCTGCGGTACCGGGTCGAGCGGATCGAGTCGATGCTGAATATCTCGCTCGACAATCCAGACGATAAGTTCAAATTGCAGGTAGCGGCTCAGATGTACGTGTTGGCAACGGATGATAAGTAAAAGCGTTGAATTGGCTTTTCCTGCTTTAAGCAGGATTAGTTTGCGCTCGCTTCCTACTTCCTGGTTGTAGTTGGAGGGAAGGGCAGTGGTTAGCATTAAAACACTGACACATAAAGGTGAATGCTATGTCCTCTCAACAAAAATTGTCTGTATCGGCGCGTGCCCAGCATGTTTCCAACGGTGTTGCAGTTGCTCACCCCATTACGGTGAGCCGCGCTGCGGGTGCCTACCTATGGGATGATCAAGGTAAGAAATACCTGGATTTCGTGGGTGGCATAGGCGTGTTGAACGTGGGGCACAATCACCCGCGTGTGGTCGAAGCGGTACGCAAGCAGTTGGACACCTTCTCGCATATCTGCTTCCAGGTTGCGGCTTACGACCAATACACCGATCTGGCTGCCAAGCTGAATAACCTGGTTGGCGGCCCAGAGCACTACAAGTCGGTGTTCCTGACCACCGGTGCCGAAGCGGTCGAGAACGCCATCAAGATCGCGCGGGGCTACACCAACCGCCCAGGTGTGATCGCATTCCGCGGCGGTTTCCACGGCCGTACCTTGATGGGCATGACCCTGACCGGCATGAGCCAGCCGTACCGCCAGAACTTCGGCCCTTACGCGCCGGACATCTACCACACCCCGTACCCGAACGAATACCGAGGCATCACCACCGAGAAAGCGCTGGTGGCCCTGCAGGAGGTGTTCGACACGCAGATCGCTGCTGATCGTGTTGCGGCAATCATCATCGAGCCAGTACAGGGTGACGGTGGCTTTATCGCAGCGCCCGTCGAGTTCATGCGTGCACTGCGCAAGAAAACCGAAGAACTGGGCATCGTGCTGATCTGCGATGAAATCCAGACCGGCTTTGGCCGTACCGGCAAAATGTTCGGCTTCGAGCACGCCGGCATCCAGCCTGACCTGGTAACCGTTGCCAAGAGCCTGGCCGGCGGCTTGCCGATCTCGGGCGTTGTCGGCCGTGCCCGAATCATGGATGCCCCGCAGCCAGGCGGCCTGGGCGGCACCTACGGTGGCAACCCACTGGGCTGCGCCGCTGCCCTGGAAGTGATCAAGATCTTCGAGTCCGAGAACCTGACCGAGCGTAGCCGCGCTATTGGTGCGCAACTGCTGGAAGGCTTCAAGCAACTTGAGGGCCGTTTCAACAGCATCGGCCACGTACGCGCCATTGGTGCCATGGCAGCGGTCGAGTTCGTTTCCAATCGCGACAGCAAAGAGCCGGATGCGGCGATGGCGCAGCGCGTGATTGACGCTGCCCGTGAAGAGGGCCTGCTGCTCATCAAATGTGGTGTGTACCGCAACGTGGTTCGCTTTATCTGCCCGTTGGTGATCACTGAGCAGGATGTTGCCAAGGCACTTGGCATGTTCGAGCGTGCATTGGTTGCCGCACAAGCCTGAGTCCGACTGCTTGCCGGTGCAGGGATTGAACGGATCATTTTGTTCACGTTCACCGACTTGAACTTGCCCCCTCCCTGCAGGGGGCTATCACACCGCAAGTTAATCAAACAGCGTGCCGGGAAGGGGGTTGGCGGTTTCTCGCGCGTCTATGTTTCCCGTCAATTAATAGAGGTGCCTCGATGATGAATACAAGTATAAGTATCGATAAACCGAACACCCATGACAGCCAACTCAAGGCGGGCTTGAAGTCTCGGCATCTGACAATGATGTCGATCGCAGGGGTCATTGGTGGCTCCTTGTTCGTAGGGTCGGGGAGTATCATTCACAGCGCGGGGCCAGCCGCCGTTCTGGCCTTTCTGGTTGGCGGCATTCTGATGATGCTGATCATGCGAATGCTGGGGGAAATGGCAACGTCATCGCCAGACACTGGGTCATTCTCGACCTACGCCGACCGCGCCATTGGTCGCTGGGCCGGTTTTACCATTGGGTGGCTGTACTGGGGTTACTGGGTCAGCCTGATGGCGTGGGAAGCATACGTTGCCGGAAAAATCCTCAACGGCTGGTTTCCATCGATCAGCATCAATGTCTTTGTGCTGGCAACGACCCTGGTTTTGCTCAGTATCAACTTCTTCAATGTGAAGAACTACGGTGAATTCGAGTTCTGGTTCGCCTTGATCAAAGTGGTGGCGATCTTCTGCTTCCTGATTGTGTGCGGCCTGGCCGTGACCAACCTCTGGACGCTGGGGGAGGTGAGCGGCATCAGTAATCTGACCGCGCATGGCTTTATGCCAAACGGCATAGACCCCGTCGTCGGCGCAATGCTCGGGGTGATGTTTGCATTCCTGGGGGCCGAGATTGCGACGATTGCAGCGTCAGAGTCTGCAAACCCCTCGCAGCAGATCATCAAGACGACGAAGTCGGTTGTCTGGCGCGTAGGGCTGTTTTACGTGGGGTCGATTTTCCTGATTGTGTGCCTGGTGCCGTGGAATGACCCCATGCTGGGCGTGTCAGGCTATGGCTCGTACCGCCGGACACTGGAGCTGCTTGGGGTGCCTGGCGCAGAAGTGCTGATGAACTTCGTGGTGCTGACCTCGGTGAGCAGTTGCCTGATTTCTGCGCACTACACCGCCTCGCGCATGCTCTTCTCCTTGGCCACCCGCGGTGACGCACCTGCGTTCTTCAAGTTCACCAAGGCCGGAACGGGCATCCCGGTCTACGCGATTATTGGCTCGTGCCTGGTGGCTGTGATTCTGGCACTGATCAACTTTAGTGAGGCGCTGCGGCCCAAGGATGTACTGGATACGCTGATGAACATGACCGGCACTATTGCACTGCTGGTTTACCTGGTCATCGCCTGCTCTCAACTGAAGATGCGACGCAAACTGGAACTCAAAGGCAGTGACATCCCGTTGAAGATGTGGCTGTTCCCTTGGCTGACCTGGGCGGTGATCGTGTTCATCGTGGTTTGCCTGGGGGTGATGTCGTTCATGCCTGACTACCAGGTGCTGGTGGTGTCTACGGGCAGTGCAGGACTCGCGTTGGTGCTAATCGGAATCGTGCATCAGATTCGATGCAATCGCTTAAAGCGATAGTTACAGGGCACGCGCGGTGTCGCGGCCTGTCGGCTTAGTTGCCAAGACTGCTACTCAAATTGGGGGTTTTATGAGCTTTAAACTGCAGCGCGACGCGTTGATGGTTACCAAGAATTACATTGCGGGTGAGTGGCAGGATGCAGTATCGGGCGCCACCCTGCCGGTCAATAACCCGGCGACTGGGGAGCCTGTTGCCTGGGTTGCAAATAGCGATGAAAAAGATGCGGAAGCTGCCATTGACGCGGCAGCCGCCGCTTTTGAAGCTTGGCGCGCCACGCCCGCCAAACAACGCGCTGTCATTTTGAAACGCTGGAATGACCTGATCATGGCGAACGCCGAGGATCTGGGCAAAATCATTTCCTCTGAGCAAGGCAAACCCCTTGCTGAAGCCATTGGTGAAATCGCTTACGCCGCCAGTTATGTCGAGTGGTTTGCAGAAGAGGCGACCCGCGCGAACGGCGACATCATCCCTCAGGCGGTGCGTGGCCGTAAAATGACAGCCCACTGGGAGCCTGTGGGTATCGTTGCTGCCATCACGCCCTGGAACTTCCCCGCCGCGATGATTGCCCGGAAAATCGCGCCTGCACTGGCTGCCGGTTGTACCGTTGTGTGCAAGCCCGCAGCAGAAACCCCACTCACTGCGTTGGCCTTGGTCAAGCTTGCGCAAGAGGCGGGCGTGCCGGCAGGTGTTCTGAATATCGTCAACACCCTCTCGTCAAAGACAGTTGCCGATGTGTGGCTGGACGATGCCCGTGTTCGTAAAATCACCTTCACCGGCTCGACCCCCGTGGGTAAGCACCTTGCCCACGAATCCTCCCGTACCCTGAAAAAGCTGGCGTTGGAGTTGGGTGGTAACGCTCCGTTCATCGTGTTCGAAGATGCCGATGTCGATGCTGCGGTAGAAGGCTTGATGGTTGCCAAGTTCCGTAACGGCGGCCAAACCTGCGTGTGCCCCAACCGTGTCTACGTTCAGTCGAAGATCTACGGCAGGTTCCTGGAAAAACTGGCAGCCCGCGTAGCAGCCTTGGTCGTCGGCCCGGCGAGCGATCCGGCGTCCCAGATCGGCCCAATGATCAACGCCAAAGCCATCGCCAAAATCGAAGAGCATGTTAACGATGCCGTTGCCCGGGGCGCCCGAGTGCTGACCGGCGGCAAGCGCCTGCTCACCGAACAGCGCGCCGAGTCCACATACTACGCGCCAACCGTTCTGGCCGACGTAGACCGCGCTGCCAAGTGCTTCCATGAGGAAACCTTCGGGCCCGTCGCGCCGATCACTCAATTCGACACCGAGGAGGAAGTCATCAAGATGGCCAACGACTCGCCATTCGGGCTGGCAGCCTACTTCTATACCAACGACATGCGCCGTGTGCACCGCGTTACCGATGCGCTGGAGTGCGGCATTGTCGGAGTGAACGAAGGTGCGCTGGCTGCCGAAGCTGCGCCATTCGGCGGGGTGAAGGATTCGGGTTATGGCCGCGAAGGCTCCGTCCACGGCCTGGCGGAATACATGCACATCAAGTATGTGTGCCAGGGTGGCCTGGATTAATACCTCAAACGTGGCGCGTTAGTGTGTTCTGCATTGGGCCTTCATTGCGAAGGCCTTAACCAGCTTGGTAAGTTGCAGAACTTTCGGTTTAGTGCTTTCGTCAAGTAATTGACCCATGCCGGTTTTCATAACGATCAAATTGAAACCGGCAGGCCTTGCCCCAGCGCACGGGGTTTTCGCCAAGAGATCCACTCCATGGACGCACAAGCAGCGGTCGACGGCATTCGTTCCCTCGGCGAGAAGCGAGTGGTGACCTTTCTGGGTTTTTCCGACGCGGGCTATGAGGATGAAGCTCGAGCCCGGGAGGTATTGCTGGCAGAGCTCGCGACCTTCGACCCTCGGGATACCATCGTGTGCTCGGGTGCCACTGCGCAAGGCATTGGCATAGTCTATCCACTGGCACTGCGTAAAGGGTTTCGCACCGTAGTCTGGGTGACTATTAACGGTAAAGCCGAGCAGCCGATTGGCGATGGAAGTGACGCGATCTTGCGTTGGTGAAGGGTGGGTTCTGCGGAGCCTTACCTTTGTCATCGAACGCCCCTTCAAGCCCTTCTTCGGCGAACAAGGCATCGCCCTGTGACCCTCTGCGGTCCCTTTAGGAGCGGCCTTGCCGGGGCGCCGGACCGGTCGGAAAGGGGCGCGCAGCGGCCCCAGATTGGTGCGTCACCGCTGATAGTGCCGGGGCTGCTTTGCAGCCCTTTCGCGACGCAAGGCCGCTCCTACAACGGGCGTCGTTCGCCAAGGTGCAGAAGGCGCCCAGCTCGCCGGCTTCGAAACAGGACCTCCTGATTACAAGGAATCACTTGCTAGGTGGCTTGTGCCGGGCGTACATCGCGGTACCCCCAGCAGATGCACCACGAGCCTGCAGTTCGAACGTTTGCGGGTATGCCTTGATCAGGTCGCTCAGCTTCTTGAAACCATGGGTACGCGGGTCAAACTCCGGGCGAAGCTTCGAGATGTTCGTACCCAGCACACTTAAATGTGCCCAGCCATCCTCATCAGCAATGTCGTCCAGAATTTTGGTAATGAACCCGATGGGCGCCTTGGGCTTCTTGGGCTTTTCTGCCGCCACCGGTTTTGCATCAGGTGTCACGGAGGATTCGACAGACGCCTCGGCATTGGGCGACTGAGCGGCTTCGTCACGCAGCAATTCGATGTAGATGAACTTGTCGCAAGCGGCCACAAAGGGCTTGGGCGTTTTTTCCTCACCAAACCCGTAAACCGTCAAGCCTTCCTCCCGCAGCCGTGACGCGAGGCGTGTGAAGTCGCTGTCGCTGGACACCAGGCAAAAGCCATTGAAGCGCCGGGTGTAGAGCAAATCCATGGCGTCGATGATGAGCGAGCTGTCGGTGGCGTTCTTGCCCTTGGTATAGGCAAATTGCTGGATGGGTTGGATCGAATGGTCGAGCAGCACTTTTTTCCAGCCACCGAGTTGCGGGCCAGTCCAGTCACCGTAGATCCGCTTGACGCTGGCGACACCGTACTTGGCGATCTCTTCGAAAAGCCCCTCGACGATCGCGGCTGGCGCATTGTCGGCGTCAATCAGTACTGCGAGGTGTTTTTGCGTGGTGGTAGAACTGTGTGTGGCCATGGTCATCCTTGGGGCATGAAAAGAAGCTGTTCTCAGTCATTCTTGCTGCATTTGTCTGTCCCAACCGAAGGCCATGAGGCTGTGCAGGCAAGGCCACTGGATGAGCTTGCGGTAGCGCAATTGCTGGGACTCGACGCGCAGGTCGTCGTTCGGGCGCCATTGCATATTGAAAAGCTTGTCATGGCGCGACAGGTCAACGCACCAACTGCCGCAGCTTAATCGCTTTTCGCGACTCGGTCATACAAAGGCGCGCCGGGCCGTACAGGATGGTTTTTCGGCATTGAGTACCAGCTCCAGTCCCCAGCCATTTTGAATGTGGTTCGCGATCTCAAATTCGCGCCAGTGAGTCATTGCCTGGCCATCGATCATGCGTGGTTCACACTCGATTAGCCAAACCACGGCATTGAGGAACTGACCATGGGAAAACACCAGAATGTCTTCTGCTGGGTGCAAGGCCAGGCGATCCAAGAACGACCGCGCGCGCTCAATAAATGCGAGGAACGACTCTGCGCCTTCTCCGTCGACGTGGGACGGATCAGCTTTAGCCCAATACCGGTCGACCCAAGCTTTTCGTTGAGCAACCGTAGTGTTCACGCAATTCGCAGGCGCGAGGTAGGTGAATTCTTCGATGGGCCAAGTCTCGCAGGTAACGTTGGGGAACATTGAGCTCGTCGCGTCCGCGGTTGCTTGTGCGCGTAAGAAGGGTGACGCAACGATCAATCCAGGCGCCTTGCTGATTGACCTGGCTACGCGCGCTGCTTGATCGCGGCCCTTATCAGTCAGTGGGATGGTCGCGTGATCCAGGGTGGCCGCGCCGGCATTCGCCGCGCTTTCTCCATGACGTATGAGGAGGACGATCTTCATTTTACCAGTGGAGTACAAATGTTCCCCTCCTTGTAGGTGAGTGCTCAAGGTTCAGGGCAGGCTGGGTGTGGTGGCGCCTGATCGTTCCGCACCTAGGCGCAACCCTGCGATGTCGCGCTTTGGCGGCGTGCCGAACTGCCGCCCATACTCGCGGCTGAACTGCGAGGGGCTTTCGTAGCCGACTTTGAAGGCAGCGGTGGCGGCATCCAGATGCTCGTTGAGCATCAACCGTTTCGCCTCGTTCAACCTCAACCATTTCTGGTACTGCAGCGGGCTCATCGCGGTGAGCTGGCGGAAGTGATGATGGAAGGTCGAGAGCCCCATCTGCACCTGGGAGGCCAGCTCGTCTACCCGCAGCGGGGCGGCGTAGTTCAGCTTCATCCAGTCGATGGCCTTGGCGATTCGGTGCCCCTTGCTGCCCACGGAGGCGATGTAGCGCAGGAGAGGGGCCTGGTCGCTGAGTAATAGCCGGTAGTGGATTTCTCGCTGAATGAGCGGCCAGAGCGTAGGGATCGCATCGGGCTCTTCCAGCAACTCGATCAGGCGGGTGAAGCTCTGCAGCAGCTTCGGGCTGAGTTCACCCACTCCCGCGCTGGTATGAAAGGCCTGACCGCTCAAGGGAAGACGACCGTCTTGCGCGATCAATTCCGCCAGCGTGCGCAGGTCGAGCCTTAACACCAGGCCCAGACAGGGGGCTGCCTCGCTGGCCATCGTCACCGCCGAGTTGGCGGGGATATTCAGTGAGGTGACGAGGAAGCGGCTCGTGTCGTAGGGGAACACGTCGCTGCCAATGACCATTTCTTTGGCGCCCTGGGCGACCAGCACGATGCTCGGCTCAACGATGCACGTGATCGGCGGGGCCGGTGCATGACGTCGGTAGACGCCGAGCGCTGCAATGCGCGTCGCGAAATCGCCAGCGGTAGGCGCATGGGCGCCGATGACCCTGCACAGCGTGGCCATTGGGTTAGAGGGAGAGGACGGTTGTGTGCTGGCGTGCATGGGAAGCATCCGATGATCTCGTGGGAAAACACTACGCGTGCGCTACCTGAGATGTCCATGCCCGGTCAGCACGGGTTGGAGATTTAGGCAAGAAAACTAGCCATTTGCTCTACTGGTAGGCCGGTTTACGCGAGGAAGATGGCAGTTCATTCACTGCGGGAGCCGCGGACATGCCCCATGGAGCGAACAATTTGTACAAGCGTGAGCCGGTTTCGCTCAAACGGGACTCACTACCCCTTCAGCATTCAAGCCGCCAGGTCTGGAGTGCTGTGCTGGCGATGTCACTCTGTGCCTTCGCCCTGGTAGCGTCTGAGTTTCTGCCAGTGAGCTTGCTCACCCCCATTGCATCCGATTTGTCGCTGACTGAAGGCCAGGCCGGGCAGGCCATTTCGATCTCGGGCTTCTTTGCCGTGATCACTAGCCTGTTGCTGGCCACCCTGACCCAGGGGATCGATCGCAAGCCTGTGCTACTGGCCACAACCGCGCTGATGCTGATTTCCGGAGGGATGGTGGCATACGCCCCGAACTACCTGACGTTGATGGTGGGGCGAGCCGTGCTCGGGATTGCCATCGGTGGTTACTGGTCGATGTCCACAGCGGTGATGATGCGCATCGCACCCGAGGCGCTCGTTCCCAAGGCCATTGCCGTGATGCAGGGCGGTACCGCATTGGCCACGGCAGTCGCGGCTCCGATCGGGAGTTATTTGGGCGGCATTATTGGCTGGAGAGGGGCATTTTTGTGTGTGGTGCCGTTGGCCGCGTTGGCGTTGATCTGGCAAGCCTTCACGCTGCCGGCAATGCCGAGTGAGCGGACCAAGTTATCGGCCAGCGGCTCGCTGCGCTTGCTGGGAGACAGCAGGGTCGCGCTCGGCATGGCCGCCGTTGCTTTCCTCTTCATGGGGCAGTTCACACTGTTCACTTATCTGCGGCCCTTCCTGGAAACGGTCACGCAGGTGGATGTGCCTACGCTCTCGCTGCTCCTGCTGATCATTGGCGCCGCAGGATTGGTAGGCACTGTGTTGGTGGGCCCCCTCGTTGCACGTCATCTTAATCGGGTGCTGATGGGGATACCCTTGATCATGACCGCCATTGCATTCGCCGTGATTGCGGTGGGTAGCTGGGTCGTTCCAGTCGCCGTTCTGCTGGGTTTCTGGGGGCTGATCGCTACCTGTGCTCCCGTGGGATGGTTCACCTGGTTGGCCAGGGCACTGCCGCACGATGCAGAAGCCGGGGGTGGCCTGATGGTCGCGGTGATTCAGTTGGCTATTACTGCAGGGGCAACGGTAGGCGGCGTGCTGTACGACGGGATGGGCTATCAAGCTACGTTCGTAGCCAGCGGAGTATTTTTGCTTGTTGCAGCTGTGCTGAGCGCTATGACCCGTCGCAAGTAAGCCAGTACTGGCTAAATGCCGGTGAGTTTTTGCGGGCAAAAGAAAGCCCGCTGCTAGGCGGGCAAGGTCTATCACACGTAGGGATAGCTTCAGGTTCTCTCAAACCACGTGAAAATTGAGTGAAAGAAACGTTCTCATGATGTGATGGCCGCATCGTCGAGAGGCCCACTGTGTGGCTGATAGCGGCTCCCCAAGCGTAAAAGCCATCAGGATCCACGTACTCGGTTAAAACGCATAAACCAAAGTAGCCGTGGCGCTGCGCGGGGAGCCATACCAGCCACGTGAGCCAATCGCGGTGTAATAAGTCTTGTCGAACACGTTGTTCAGGTTCAGCGAGACGCTGGTTTGTGGCGTGAACGCGTATTGCGCCATCAGATCGACCACGCTGTAGGGGTCTTGGGTGAACGTTTCGTCGTTTGGACCTGCGCCTTTGTAGTATTCGGTACCTTGCCAACGTACTCCACCGCCGACCTTCAACTGCGGTACGGACTGAAGACGATAGCTGGTGAAGAGTTTCAGGGTGTCTCGCGGCACTTCAGTGTTCAGGCGGTCGCCGTCCGAGTCTTTGCTGACGGCGTAGGTGTAGCTCGCCGAGACCTGCCAATCCGGCAGAATCTCGCCTGCCATTTCCATCTCGAAGCCCCGCGTTTTGGTACCAGACTCGGCACGGTATGCCTGGTTGCCATCCGGGGCCAGGTTGCTACCGTCGGCTACCGCCAGGTTGTCCTGATGCACCTCGAATACGCTAAACGCCGTAGTCAGGCGCTTGTCCCAGAATTCGCTCTTGAGACCGAGCTCGTAGTTCTCGCCCTCCAGCGGATCCAGGTAGGTACCTCCGACATCTTTGTTGCTTTGCGGCTTGAAGATGGAGGTATAGCTGGCATAGGCCGACCAGTTCTCGTTGAGGTCATAAACCAGCCCGATGTAAGGGGTGACGACCCCAGTTTCGCTCCGCGAGGTGCGGCTGGTGTCGCCGGATGACAGGGAGGTGGAAACCTCGTCTCGTCTCCAGTCGATGACCCGGGCCCCGGTGATCAGTGACAGGTCATCCGCCAAGCTCCAACGCACCGAAGCCACCAGTCCATCCTGGGTTTCATCTAGAGCATCTTCGGAGGACTTGGTGTGGATGGCGTCAGGTATCGCCAGCGACCCGTCCCAGGTATGGATATTGTCAATGTCCTGGAACGACCACAGAGGATAACCGTCGTTACGGTAGTAGGCCTTGTAGTGACTGGCGCCTAGGTAAGCTTGGTGCTCGCGGGAGAAAAGCTCAAATGGGCCCGACGCCGAGAGATCGAACGAGGTTTGACGAGGCTCGCCGGCCCAACGGCCAGTCCAAGTATTGATGCCGCTGCCATCAGGGTTGACGGTGCCACTGGCCGCAGTGGCAAAGGCGTCATCGTAGCTGCGGCGGTTGTGCTCGGCATTGAGTTTCAGATGCCAGCCGTTGGCGAGGTCGTGATCCAAGGTGGTGAATACGGTTCTAGTTCGACGCTTGTGATAGCTCCAGTCAGCAGCAGAGTTGAATGAGCGGGAAGGGCTGAAGTGACTACCATCTGAATTGAACATCGGGAAACCATGGTTACCTGCCCCGTCGCTGTCCATCTCTTGATATTCAGCGCCCACTGTCAGCATCGTGCTGTCGGTGACGTCCCATTCCAATACGCCATATGCTGCCTGCTTTTCCAGGGATTGGCGATCAATGTGGCTCTGGCTGTTGGTGTTCGATGCGACGAAGCGACCTCGCACATTGCCACTTTCCGTCAACGTGCCGGACACATCAAACTCCTGACGGTAGTTGTCCCAAGAGCCCGCTTTAAGGGTCAACTTACGGTGTGTTTCTAGTGTCGGCTTCTTGCGAATCAGGTTCACGGTCGCGCCGGGATCGCCGGTGCCGGACATTAGCCCCGTGGCGCCGCGCACTACTTCGACCCGGTCATAACTCACCATGTCGGAAAGGTCGTCCCGGAAGCCATAGGTATTCGGTCGGTTGATGCCGTCGACCTGAATGCTGCCGACCTCGAACCCCCGCACGTAAACGTGGTTGGCGTCGCTGCCAGCCGGCCCCATGCTGTCCACGACCACGCCAGGCGTCTGTTCAAGCACCTGGGCAACCTCGTTCAGGTTCTGATCTTCGATCTGCTGACGGGTCACTACGCTGATAGATTGCGGTGTCTCTCGTGCCGAGAGGCGCAGGCCTGTCGCGGTGCTGGCCGAGCCCGTGGTGTAGCTGCCAGTGCCTTCGGTGGTGGCGCCGAGCCCCACGCTGGAAACGGTGGTGGCTGCAAGCTCCATCGAACCGTCCTGGCGGGGACGAACCAGCGCGTAACGCTTTTCTCCAGCTTGCTGTAACTGCAGGCCTGTACCTTGCAGCAGTAGAGCCAAGCCCTGGTCTACCTCGTAGTTACCTCGCAGCCCTTCACTGTTAAGCCCCGCAACTGCTTCATTGCTGAAGTTGACAACTACTCCGCTGGCCTTCGCGAATTTATCTATGGTGCTAGCGAGGGAGCCCGCCGGGATACTGTAAGCAAAAGGTTCGGCCCAGACAGTGGCGGTAGTTAGCAGCGTGCCAGACAGGCTGACCGCGAGTGCGGCTTGGCGAAGGCTGGTGGCTGAAGCAAAACGAGTGGACATCCATTGACTCCTGTTCGATAGAACGCAGGCTACCATTACGAAACGTATTGCTAATGATAATGCTTCGCATAAAGGCGGCGCGCATAATCCTTCGGTTCTCTCGTGGTTGTCAATTGGTGTTTTACGGTTCTGTGACGGCCGATTCGTCGTGATGTCGCTATGTAGGCAGTGTCTATTACATGTTGTGATGGCCAGCTTGTCTGCGGGCAGATCACAGACGCTTGTACTCAAGCTTTTCGACCAATCGCGCGGCGGAGGCTGCAGACTCCGCCTGAACCTGATCGGCCTTGTGCTCCAAGGACGAGGGGCTCAGTCCAGGACAATGTGATGGCCGTGAGGGCAGGCCGGTGTAGCCATCAGAAGGCTTCCAGGACAATCTTGCCGCGTGCCTTACCACTTTCGAGTACGGCGTGCGCGCGCTTGAGATTATCGGCGTTGATCGTGCCGAAGTGCTCACCCACGGTGGTTTTGAGTACACCGTCATCGATCAGCTTTGAAACACGTTCGAGCAATTGGTGCTGCTTGATCATGTCCTCGGTTTTGTACAACGAACGTGTGAACATCAGCTCCCAGTGCAGTGACAGCGATTTGCGTTTGAGTGGCACTACATCCAGCTGTGCGGGGTCGTCGATCAGCGCCAGTTTGCCTTGTGGACGAAGCACTTCCACCAACTGCGCAAGGTAGGTGTCGGTGTGCGTCAGGCTGATCACATAATCGACGGTATCGAGCCCGAGCGCTTGCAACTGAGGCGCGATCGGCTTGGAGTGGTCGATGACATGATGGGCACCCAGTTCCTTGACCCACGCCTGGGTCTCAGGCCTTGAGGCGGTGCCGATGACGGTCAGCTGCGTGAGCTTGCTGGCCAGCTGAACCAAAATCGAACCCACCCCGCCAGCCGCGCCGATAACCAGAAGGCTTTGGCCTTTAGCTGCATTTTCGACAACGCCCAAGCGGTCAAACAGCAGCTCCCACGCGGTAATCGAGGTCAGGGGGAGGGCAGCGGCACTCGCATTATCCAAGCTGCGAGGCTTGTGCCCGACGATGCGTTCATCCACTGCGTGAAGCTCACTGTAGGTGCCCGGGCGGTCGATAGCACCGGCGTAGAAAACCTCATCGCCCGGTTGGAACAACGTCACTTCAGCACCTACCTCACGGACGACGCCGACGGCATCCCAGCCCAGCACCTGTGGTTGCTCACCGCCACGGCTTGCACGGATCTTCGTATCAACCGGGTTGACGGCGATAGCCTTGACCTCGACAAGGAGGTCCCGGGCACCGGGTGTTGGGGTGGGCAGTTGCGTGTCGTACAGCGATTGAGGGTCTTGGATTGGCAAACCGGGTTGGGTGTAGACGACGGCCTTCATTGGTTTGACTCTCTGATTGAATGTGGGTTAAGGCTAGACGTTTCGATTCAGTCAAGAAATAGCCTGAATGGAGTAAGACTTTGTCGCCTGCGGTGAAAATGAAAGGTAGCGCCGTGATGGCTTTTTACAGAGGTTGGGCGTAATTCGACGTGCATGTCGACAGCTCTCTGGCAGAATCTCGAGCAGTCTATTCTTAGTCAGTGGAGGAAGTTCGTGATGACAGTATCGGAACGAATGGTACTGGCGCTGGAAGCGCCTCGGGATCTGATGTGCTGGTCGAGCTTCGTGGCGCAGACCGCATTGTTGGCGCGAAGGGTACGAACAGGCTGCGCAGGCGTTAATTTCGGAGCTGCTGCCACTGCTTGTTAGCCCTGAAGCAAAGGCGTGATCCGGCGCAGTGATCTGCAGTTGCTCATGCTGACAACCTTGCTGGCTGATCTATGGCGTAGGCTGCCTAACCGTGAAATGCGACCCAAATCAATCCTGTAAACTCGCTGCAAGACTGCCGACTAGAGAGGTGCGATGAGTTTGTACGAGAAGCAAGCGCGTTATCGTCGTTTGCAGAGTGAACAGTCCGCCTGGCGCTTGCTGCGTGCAGATTCGGCACCGATCATCCTGGCGTTCATCGACAGCCTGTTTGTTGACGAACAGGAGGTGTTGTTCGCACGGGCTAAAGCCGCCCTTGAGGCGGAATTGCCGACCTGGCAGGAAGCGTATGGCATGCAAGACAACGCCAACTCGCACCTGCGCAACTGGATCCATGCCGGCTGGATGCGTGAGCATGATGACCACCTGACCCGCACTGACGCCTTTCAGCAGGCACTGCGATTTGTCGAGGGTCTTGAGAGCAGGGATACCACGACATCTGCCACCCACCTACGCCGAGTCCAAGACGCTGTAAGAGACCTGGCAGTCGCTCTCAACCCGAGTGCTGAAGAGCGTTTGCTCGTACTGCGTGAACGGTTGGCAGAACTGAATGAAGAAGTCTTGCGGCTGGAAGCAGGCATCGTGTGCGAGCTACCCAGTGCCGAACAGCGTGAGCGAGTACGCGGTGTCTACCAGATGGCCTCCGAGTTAACCGGTGATTTTCGCCGTGTTGAGGATGACATCCGTCAACTTGACCAGAGCATCCGTGTGCAGATGATCGAATCAGAAGGCGGTCGTGGCCTGGTCATCCAGAACCTTCTGGACAATGAAGAGGCACTTTTGCAGACAGACGCTGGTCAGGCGTTTGACGGCTTCTTCAGACTCCTCTGCGACGAGAACCGGAGCGTAGAATTCCGCGAGCAAATCCGATCGATTTTGAATCGTCCGATTGCCAGATCCCACCTGAATACACAAGAAATCCGTTTTCTCACACATCTGGTGCGTGAGCTGAGTCGCGAAAGTCAACGGGTAATTTCGGTACGTCGCCGCACCCAGGAAAGCCTCAGGTCGTTTGTCGAGGCTGGTGCTCAGAGTGAACGCAGGGCAGTCGAGCAGGTGTTACGCCAACTGGAAAAACTGGCCGTCACCTTTAAGGATCAAGACATTGGCCCACGCACCTCACTGAAGGTACATGTCGCCAGCGGGCCATTCTCGGTTAGCTCGCCATCGAGCATTCGACTGATGCAACCGCAAGCCAGCCTGGATACCAGCAAGGTGGTTCCGCAAAGTAACCAGACCACTGTGAGTGACACCATTCTTGAGTGTCTGGAGGCGGTGAAGATTCAGGAGGTGGCCGAAGCCATGCGCGAACTGCTCAAAAGCCAAGGGCCGATGAGTCTGGCTCAGATCGCCGAGTTGCGTCCTATTCAGGGCGGGCTTGAGGAGTTGGTCGCCCTTGTCCGCATCGCTAAAGCAATTGAAGCGGTTTCCCTCGAGGGCGTCGAGCATCTGGTGGTCGCTGACCGACAAGGCCAGACCATACGGGCCAAAATTCCGGTGCTACTCCTGAGCGCCGACCTGTTCCCGGAGAATTTAGAGAGCCTGCCCCTATGAACCGTGAAGCCCCAAACAACGATGCTTTGGCACCGTCGCTCTTCGACACTTACCGCCAGGTGGCAGTACCGACACTGGCCGCAACAGAACACCCGGAAGATGGACTGGCGGAGCAGGAGCAGCCCGGCGAACTTGACGAAGTGGCCGGCCAACCTGAATCAGAGGTTGTCCAAGGCATTATGCCGGCGGAGGCTCGCCGGGCCCTGAGGCTGCTGTTGAACACGGGTGTTGTGCGGGCGGAAAAGAAACGCCTGGCTTTTGAAGCGCTGTGCCAGCACCAAGCACTCATCGCCGCTCATCTGGCCAACATGTTGCTGCGTATGACGTTAGACCAGAAAGCAGGCATTGCTATCCTGCTCGAGCAGGACTTGAGTGAATCCGAGTTCGGGGATCTGACAGACGAGGATGGCTCAAGCCTGGTTGGAAAACGCACCATGCCGCTTTACGACACCTTGGTGTTGCTGGTGTTGCGCAAGTACTACCAAGAGCGGGAAGTCATTGGTGAGAACAAGGTGATGATCGATATCGACACCATCGCCGAACTCATGACCCCTTTCTTGAAGCTGACCAACAGCAGCGCTCTTGAGCGCAAGACCCTCAATGGCTCTATAGCCAAGCTGCGCGATAAGCGCCTGCTGGCGAATGTGCGCGGCGACGGTGACCGATTGGAAATTACCCCGGTCATTCGGTACGTGGTCAATGCCGACTTCCTGAATACCCTCCTAAGCGAGTACCAGCGGCTGGCCGACCAGGGGAGTGTGATGGATCAACAGGAGGTAGAAGACGATGCCTGACATGACCAGTACCAGCTTCGGCGATCTATTCTCTACAGGACAAATCCGCCTAGCGGAGATCTCGGTTTACAACTGGGGTTCCTTCCACGGGTTGCACACGGCAGTGATCGACCCTGAAGGCACCCTGATCACCGGTGATAACGGTGCGGGTAAGTCGACGCTCATCGATGCGCACATGGCGCTGCTCAATCGACCTGGGCAAACGTCATTCAACATCGCAGCCTCGCAAGGTGATCGTTCAGATCGCAACCTAATGTCCTATATTCGCGGTAATTACGGGACAGCACACGACGGTTCCCAGACCCTCAACCTGATGAAGCGCGATGGCGCCACCATGACCGCGTTGCGTGCCCTGTACCGGGCCGACGACGGCTCCTTGATCACGTTGGTGTCCATGTTCTGGATTCGCCAGGCCGGCGCCTCCATGACTGACCTCAAGCGTTTCTACCTGGTGGGTAAGCGGAATGTCAGTTTGGAAGTGCTCCTGCAGCAGTTTGGTTCCAACAACGTGCGCCAGCTCAAGCAGTATGTCGATGACGACCCAATGCTTAAGCACTTTGACAACAGTTTTTCTGCCTACCAAGAGTATTTCACCCGGCTGCTACGCATGGAAAACTCCAATGCGCCGGCGCTGCTGCAGCGTGCATTGGGTCTGAAGAAGATTGATGACCTCACAGCGCTGATCCGTGAACTGGTGCTGGAGCCCAGCAAAGTTCGCGATCTGGCTACTGGGGTTGTCAAGGAATTCGACGATCTGATCGCCGTCCACAATGAGCTGGATACAGCCAAGCAGCAAAAGGAGGTGCTGAGCATCCTGCCAGACCATAACCGGAACTATGAGCGTTCGTTGGAGGAGCAAGGGCAGGTCAATTCAGAGGCCGCTGGGTTGACGGCATTCTTCGGTGAGCAGGGCAACCGACTCTGGGAACTGCGCTGTGAAGATCTGGATCGCTCGCTGGATGACCTGACGTCGGACGGTAAGCGTTTGGCTGTGTCGGCGTCGCAGACTGAGGAGCGTGTAACCTCACTTTTACACGCCTACCAACAGCAGGGCGGTGATCGCCTTGATAGCCTGCGGCGTGAGGTTGCGGATGCGGAGAAGGGCTATCAGACCACGATCAATAAGGCCCATGATTATCAGAAGGACACTCGTGATCTTGCGCTTGCTGAAACGCTTACGGCGAGCGCCGTGCGGGACAACATCGCTTCGGCCAAAGCTGTCCTGGTTGATTTACCCGCTCAGATTGACGACGCGAAAAATGCTTTCGGTGAGTCGCGTGGCATTCTCTCGGGCATTACCCAACAGATAAAGAGCCTGCAGGCCCAGATCAGTGAAATTGAGAAGCGGCCCAACTCCAACATTGACGCCGCCTTTCAGCGCCTGCGGGACGAGATGGTTGAGAGCCTGCAACTCAACAAGGATGGCGTCGTATTCATCGGTGAGCTCCTCGATGTGCGCAGTACCGAAGCCCCGTGGCGCGGGGCAATTGAGCGGGCGCTTGGGGGCCACCGGACAACGTTGCTGGTGCCCGAAGACAAGTTCCGCATGGTGACGGGCTGGGTAAACAGCCGGCACACCGGCCTGCATGTTCGCGTCCAGGTTGTCAGCAAAACCGAGCGTAACCCGGAGTTCCTCGGCGACGGATTCCTGCGCAAACTGGAATGGAAAGAACACCCGTATCGTGAATGGCTAAAGCGCCATCTGGCGCGTGTCGACCTGCACTGTGTGGATTCAGCAGAAGTGCTCAATGATACTCCTTACTCAATGACCCGCGAGGGCCTGGTACAGATGGAGAAGGGGCGTTTTGAGAAGAAGGACGGGACACGCGTCGACGATAAAAAGAACTGGTACCTCGGATTCAACAACCTCAGCCGGCTGGCAGCATTGCAGGAAGAGGGGGAGCGCCTGCGGAATGGGCTCGATTCCGCCCGATCCGACGAAGCTGTGAGACGTCAGGAAATGGACAACTTGGTGGCCTCTGAGGCCATCTGGAAGCGTGTGGCTCAAACCCTGTGGGATCAAATCGACGTTACTTTGGCCGAGCAACACCTGGACACCCTCAAGAACGACCTTGCGGCCCTCAATGCTCCAGACAGCGATCTGAGTAAGGCCAAAGCGCTGCTTGAACAGGCTAAAAAAGAGCTCCAGGAAATCCGCACTGCGCAAAACCAAAATGCCAGAGAGGTAGGGGGGCTCGAGTTGGAAATTCAGCAGGCCAACAAAAGTCGGCAAGTTGCAGCCCAGGCTGCCAGTGCAGGTTTGGTAGATACGGTGCGCAGCTCACTGGCCCTGCGTGTTGGCATTCTTACCCTGGAACATCTGGATAAACTCCATCAACTGGAGAAAACCCAGCGAGAGTTCCTGAGTGATGCATTGAACTCGATTGGCAAACGAGCGACTCACTACAACGGTCGCATGATCGCGATTATCAACAGCTTCAAGACAAAGTGGCCGTTGGTTGCCAATGACTGGTTGACGACTATCGAGGGTCGCCAGGATTACATCGACTACCTCGACAAGCTTAATAACGAGGGCCTGCCGGATCTGGTTGAACGCTTCCAGCAGCGGTTAAACAACAATACCACCCAGTCCCTGGGCCGCATGCAACGGGCCATTGATGATGAGCGTGAGGACATTCAAGATCGTATCGCCACCATTAACGAAGTGCTGGAGCGTACTGAGTTCAACCACGGCACGTTTCTGCTGCTGAAACATGAGGATGAGCATTACGCGCATGTCAAAGAATTCACAGCCCTGTTGGGCTCGGTGCTTAAACATGCCTCAAGCGTTGATCACGAGGCTCGGTTCCTAGAGCTTTGCAGTCTGATCAGCAAGCTAGAAAAGGCGACCAATTCAGCCACCGCCATTAATCTGGAAAGTCAACGCCTCCTCGATTCGCGCTACCGCATGACGTTCTATGCCAACGAAATCGTGAAGGAAACCGGCGCCGTGCGTGATGTACTTCGCTCATCGTCAGGCAAGTCCGGTGGGGAGAAGGAATCGTTTGCCGGCATCATCGTGGCGGCAAGCTTGGCCTATGTGTTGACCCCGGATGGTGCTCCGCACCCGATGTACTGTACCGTTTTCCTGGATGAAGCCTTCTCCAACACTGCCGATAAGGTGAGTCGCCGCGTGCTGCGGGTGTTCCGTGAGCTTAAAATTCACGTCAACTTGATTACACCCTACAAGAACCTGAACCTGGCTCGTGATTCAGCCCGATCTCTGATCATTGCCGAGCGTAAGATCGATGGCCATGAAAGTCGCCTGAGCCAGATCACTTGGGAGCAACTCGACCAGCAAAGCGCTGAACGCCGGGAAGCCAAGCAAACTCAATTGGCCGGGGTCGCTGAAGGCCTGGGCATTCAGATGGAGCAACGCTAATGCGCAGTTGGGGGCGTTTGCCAACCGAGGTCATGCGCGAGGTCGAGCGCCTTGAGTGGAATAACGCAACCAATCTACGGGGGCGCCTGCAGGGCATGCGGCGCTTTCCGATCAGCTTGCCGCTTAAGCCACCAGCGGCTGGCGATGCATTGATGGACATTGACCACTTCCACAACTGGGTCAATGCCTGGCGGCAATGGAGCAAGCCAAGTCAGGTTAAGTGGGTAACCCGCAGGTATCGAGTGGTGGGAGATGTCGAGGTACCGGAGCGGCTTGATCTTTCGAATGTTAAAGAGTTGATTGAAGCCATCGGGCCGGCAGCCGTCCAGCGTTCTCAAATCTGGGCGGCACTCATGGAGCCCCTTCTGGCAGTGGATCGAAATCTGTATGACACCCTCATTCGCCAGATTCTTGTAGTCGAGCAAATGAGCCATCGGGCTGCCCAGCAGATGGCGAATGTTCTGCCACAGTTGCGTCAGGGTATGGGGGATGGGTGTTATCTGCGGGGGGTGCCTGTACAAGGGGTTGATACCAAATTTCTGGAAACGCACACACCTCTGCTGACCACCTTGCTTGATGTCATACACAAAGGGGCACTGTGTGAAGCCGGTGGGCTGGAGGCCTGGCTCGGCTGCCTGCAAACCCCGAGCAACTGGCTCTATATTCGACCCTTGTGTCCAGAACTTAGGCAGCAAATGGGTGGCTTCTCAGTATTCCAGATTCCCCTCGAAGAGTTTTTGGCGCGACCATTACCTGGTCGCAGGGTGTTGGTCGTGGAGAACACCAAGCCCGGCTACGCCTTGCCCGAACTTCCAGACACTGTCGCCATCTTTGGCGGTGGCCGGAACACCCAATGGCGTATGGCTCCATGGCTCGCCGAGCGGGATGTAGCGTATTGGGGAGACATCGACAGCTGGGGGCTGACTATTCTTGCTCACGCCAGGCAGGCACTGCCAGGGATTACGGCCTTGATGATGGATCACGAGACCTTAATGGCGCACATGGATTTTTCCGTGGAGGAGCCGCGCTCAACGAACCTTCCTGATGTGGGTTTACTGTCGGAGGAGCGCCTGCTGTTTGAGTCGCTTATCAAATCTGCGCAAAGCATTATCCGTTTGGAGCAAGAGTACCTTGCCCAGGATTATGTTTTGTCCAAGCTATACAGCTGGGCGAAATAGGTGAGGAGGGTGGTCAACTCCGTAAATTCGTCGAGACCATCGGGGTGGGTCTGGTAGAAATGTGTGCCAATCACCCGGTAGCTATTTTGGACTTTGCCTTCACCAACATATACTCAATGACTGGACGTTCTTCATGATCGCCCTGTTGGGTGCGATTCAGAGATTGCCTTCAGATCCGGTATAACTTGCACCTTGGACTTTGCCACTGGCATCGGACAGGCACGACCAAGGAGCGTCCGCGTCAGGTACGTTGATCGTCACGCCAATTCCCGCTTCGGCGGTCATGACGTCGGTCACCGAAAGTTTGCTGACGGCCACGCCGGTCATCTTCGCCACCTCGGCCAGGCAGGCTTTCTTCGCCTTGCTGGTGGTAGATGTGCCATTGGCGCTACTGGCACTCGCCGCACCTGATGTCGCTGGCTTGCAAACCCCGTTGGCCCCGCCTTTACCGGTATAGGATAAGTCCCATGATTCATCTGGATTCCGCGTGAGGGAAATCACCACGCCAGAGCCCTTAGCTTCATAGGCGTTGTCATTAAATTTTTTCAGTTTGGCCTCCTTGCCATTGATGAACACCGGCCCGCCCTGATCCGCATGCACGGCGATATTAGTCGGGCAGTCGTAGTTGAGCTGCGGAATATCAGCACTGGCCACGGTGGCAAACAAGTAACGTGGTAGCTCCCAGCAAAAACTTGTTCATATTCATGCGACATTCTCCTTCCGTTTGAGAGTGGTTGCACGTACTGCACAAGCGCCATGGTCATACGACAGCGGGCGCAGGCCTGAGGCGGGGCGAAACGACTTGTCGCCACGTCGCCGACAGTGCTTCGGCAGTATAGGTGGTAGTGGCCAGTTTGAACGGCCAAACGCCCACGGTCGGATCTGATTGTCGGGTAGTCAGACGGTTGCTCTTTGCTACCCCGAGGCGGGGCACTGCTGATCAACTTGATGGGGGGCGCCGGCATGACGACTGCCAGTGGTCGCGTGGTTGCCGGGCTCGTTGGTCATCGCCTTTGCCGTCTTGTGGGTGTACACCCGGAAGCGGCGGATATCGACCGGACTTGCTCGAGGCGCCGCACTGAGGGGCGCTTCAGCAACTTCCATTTGATCAGTCGCGCTCGAGCCCGGCGAAGCGGCAAGACAACCAGGCATGCAACTGCCTCACCGCAGGCGACAACTGCTTGCGGTGCGGGCACACCAGGCTCAGCGGCATGGTCGGCCCGGGGTGATCCTGCAACAGTACGACGAGTCGTCCCGCCAGCACGTCGTCGCTCACATCCAGCCAGGATTTGTAGGTGATACCTTCGCCGGCTACCGCCCAGCGCCTGGCGATATCAGCGTCATCGCAGAGCAGGGCGCCACGCACTTGGACGGTTTGCGCTCCCAGCTGCCATTTGTCGTAGACCCGGCCCTGCTGCATGTACAGCAAGCACTGGTGTTCGGGTAGGTCTTCGGGGGCTTGCACGGTGCCTTGCTGCGCCAGGTATTCGGGCGAGGCCACCAGCACCTTACGGTTCCAAGGCGCCAGTGGTAGGGCTATATAGTTGGCGTCGGCGTTCAGGCCGTAGCGGATCGCGACATCCACCGGATCGCGGAACAGATCGGCGATCTGGTCGGAGAGAAAGAAGCGCAGGTTCAATTGTGGATGCTCTCGGCGAAACGCCGTGAGCCAGGGCAACAGCACGTTGCGCCCCAGATCGGAGGGGGCGGCCACCTGCAACGTTCCGCTGAGCTGTGCGCTTTCCTGACGCAGGTTGTCGCGCCCGTGCCTGAGAGCTTCCAGGGCGACCAGGGCCGAGGGCAGGTACTGCTCGCCTTCGGCTGTCAGGCGCAAACTGCGCGTGGTACGGGCAAACAACCGCACATCCAGCTCACGCTCCAGGCGCTTGACTGCCTCGGCCGCCTGGCCGGGCAGCAGGTCGGCCTCGTGGGCCGCCGCGGTAAAGCTGCCCAGCGCGGCGCTGCGAACGAAGATGCTCAGGTCGTCGAGACGGATCATTATCACTCCTGCAATGAAAGTGTTCACGAGTAGGGCCCGTTTCTCCCAAGGGCCGGACACGCCAGACTGGGTTCACGAATCAAACCATATCCAGTAGCGAGTGCCTATGAAAGCGATCAGTTTCATCCACAACGGCTTGCCTATTGAGCACCCAGCGTCTCTTCAAGACATCTTCATGCCCAAACCCAGCCCTGGGCCCAGGGACCTTCTGGTCGAGGTCAAAGCCGTGTCGGTAAACCCCGTTGACACCAAGGTGCGCGCCGGCACTTTCATGCGTGAGCCAAAAATACTTGGCTGGGACGCGGCCGGTATCGTCCGTGAGGTCGGGCGGCAGGTGACCCTGTTCAAGCCAGGTGACCAGGTTTACTACGCAGGTTCCATCGCCAGGCCCGGCAGCTATAGCGAATATCACCTGGTTGACGAACGTATCGTCGGGCATCAACCACGTAGCCTGGGTGCAGCACAGGCAGCCGCGCTTCCGCTGACGGCCATCACCGCCTGGGAACTGCTGTTCGATCGCTTGGGCATCATGGAAGGCGGCGGGGAGGGCGATGCCCTGCTGATCGTTGGCGCTGCCGGCGGCGTCGGTTCGATGCTGGTGCAGTTGGCCCGGCAACTGACCCGCCTGACAGTTATCGGCACGGCCTCCCGCGCCGAGACCGGCAACTGGGTGCGCGAACTGGGCGCCCATCACGTCATCGATCACCGTGCGCCGCTGCAAGGGCAACTGCAGGCCTTGGGGATCGAGTCAGTCAGCCATGTCGCCAGCCTCACCCATACTGATCAGCACTTTGCGCAACTGGTTGAAGTGCTGCGACCACAAGGTCGCCTGGGCGTGATCGACGACCCGCAGACCCTGGACGTCATGCCGCTCAAGCGCAAGTCGCTGTCGCTGCATTGGGAGTTGATGTTCACCCGCTCGCTTTACGAAACCGACGACATGGTGCGCCAGCACGAACTGCTCGAGCGCGTCGCCGGGCTGATCGACCAAGGCATCCTGCGCACCACCCTGGGCGAGCATTTCGGCGCCATCAATGCCGCCAACATGCGCCGTGCCCATGCGCTGATCGAGAGTGGCAAGGCGTGCGGCAAGATCGTTTTGGAAGGCTTCTGAGGCCTATTTGACAGACAACGGCGGACCGGCCGATCCGTTCCGCCAGGAGCAAGCATGCTTAAACAAACCGTGTTTCTCTGCGCAGCATTGACGGCAGGTATGTCCTCTGCGCAGGTTATCGATGCCGACGCGCTTTCTCCGCATGCGCCTGCAGAGCGGGCATTCGGTACGCTCGAACAGGTCCATGCATTCTATGACGCCATGCCGACAGGCGTTACCGTCACCGAGACCGGGCGCATCTTCGTCAACTATCCGCGATGGGGTGACAAGGTGCCTTTCACCGTCGGCGAGCTTCGGGACGGCGAGATCCGGCCATTTCCGGACCTGTCGGTGAATCAAGAGGACCCGAAGGACCCCGGAAAGGGGCTGATAAGCGTGCAGAGCGTGGTGGCCGACGGCCGGGGCCGCGTCTGGCTGCTGGACACTGCGGCACCGGGGTTCAAGTCGCCGCGCCCAGGAGGCGCGAAGCTGATCGCCGTCGATCTGGCAAACAACCGGATCGTCAAGCGGTTGGTGTTCCCGGAAAACGTGATGCTGCCAAGTACCTACGTCAATGACATGCGCTTCGACTTTCGCCACGGTGCCGAAGGAACGGTCTATGTGACTGACTCTTCGCTCCGCGGTCCAGGTGCCATTATCGTGATGGACATCGCCAGCGGACGCGCCACGCGGCGCCTCAGTGGCGCCACCTCGACCTCCGTGGCCCCGGACTTCATCCCAGTGGTCGAGGGAACGCCAGTGATGGCTGGCCAGCCAGATGGCACCTCGAAACCGTTGTCGGTGGCGTCCGATGGCATCGCCTTGTCGGCCGATGGCCAGACGCTCTACTTCACACCGCTGTCGAGCCGGCACTTGTATGCCATTTCCACCGCCTTGTTGCGCGATCCTGCCATCAGCGAGATACAACTCGCCGCAGCCGTGAAGGACCTCGGTGAAAAGGGCGCCTCCGACGGAATGGAGGCCGACGCCGAGGGCGCTGTCTATGCCGGCGATTACGAGCATAACGCCATCCGCAAGCGCTGGCCGGACGGGCGCTGGCAGACTTTGGTACATGATCCGCGACTGCTCTGGCCCGACACCCTGTCGATCGGGCCGGACGGCTACCTGTATTTCATTGCCAACCAACTTCACCGGCAGGCGTTATTCCAGGGTGGGCGGGACCTGCGGCAGAAACCCTATGCCTTGATGCGTCTGAAGATTGATGCGGCGCCGGCACCGACCCATTGAGCACTTGCAGGAGTACGATATGAACCGACAGGATCAACCCCTATTTTCCCTTGCCATCCTCAAGGCCAGGCAAGGCCAGGCACCGGCACTGAAAGCGGCCTTGCTGGCCTTGATTGAGCCAACCCGAGCGGAGCCCGGCAACCGCGACTACATGCTGTTCGAACGCAGCGACGAGCCCGGGACGTTCTACATGCGCGAAGCGTTCGACCACCAGCAGGCCCTGGACACGCACTTGGCCACCGCACACTTCCAGCGTTTTGCCGAGCAGGCCGACCAGCTGTTGGCGGAGCCCTTGCAATTGATCTTCCTTGACCCGGTTTCGTCTGCCGTTGCGCCCCATCCCTGAGGGGGACAGGCAATGCGACCGGTCAAGCGCAGACAATTCATCCAGGCCCGTGCCTCCAAGCTAGTTGAGGTGTGGGGCGCAAAGGCAGAGCTGCTGTTGTTAGCAAGGCAAGGCTGCCTGTAGCTCTTGATGCGTTGCGGCACAGAGGTGCTCTTGAGTACGGCTGACGGTGTCCTGAATGACGTCGGCCTCGACTGATCCCATACAGAGTCGTTCATGAGGTGTAGCGGCTTTTGCGGTGCGCGGACTGGCTACCTGAGTTGTGGTGACGCGGGATAGTCTAACCGGAGTCGGTCAGAGAACAGGTGCGTTTGTTATGCTGTTCTGGGCGTCGTCAGCGTCGCCCTCTAGCGAAGATTGAGCTGTGAATAGCTGGGTGGCACGACTACTTAGCAACGATCCTGCCTGTAAGTAGCCCATCACCGTACTGACACTGCGATGTTCGGTCATGGCCATGATTTCACCGAGTGGCACACCCTGACGGCCGGCTTCGGTGACGAAACCCGAGCGCAGAGTGTGCGCGGCCCAAATCTGCCCTCGTTCAACAACGATCGATCAGGATTATTGAGACGACAGAAGGTTCGCCTCAGTTCGCGAGACCTGCTTTTTCCAGGACTTTGTCGAGCCACGACTGGTCCAGCGCACCGGTGGCGATCTCTGCCTTGACCGCTTCTTCGTGAGCCTCGTGCTCGCGTGCTTTGCCCAGCACCTGTTCGGCGAGTTCCTGAGGGAACGCAACGATGCCGTCTTCATCCGCCACGATGATATCACCGGGCGAAACGATCATGCCGCCAACCGAAACCGGCACGTTGATTTCGCCCGGACCGCTCTTGTACGGGCCGCAGTGAACCACCGCCCGGGCATAGCAAGGGGTGGACTTGAAGCTGTCGACATCGCGAATCGCCCCGTCGACGATGAAACCCACGCAGCCGCGCTGCTCTGCATAGAGCTTGATCAATTCGCCGATGACCGCGTTGTTGGTGTCACCCTGGGCGTCGATGACCAGTACGTGACCCGGCTCGATCAGCGTCAGCGCCTTGTAGATGAACAGGTTGTCGCCCGGGCGGGTCTTCACGGTCAGTGCGGTACCAACAATTTTGCCCGAGGTGTTGTAACGGGTAAGCCCACGCGCGCCAATGTGTCGCCCGAGGTTGTCGCTGATGTGCGGGGTTACGACCGATTGGAACGATTCGACCATGTGCGCAGGGGCGAGGGTTGGCGACGGCAGGATACGAGACCCGGGTAACAGCATGACAATCTCCTGAATGACTTGAACCAGCGGGGTAGGCGCCGATGGTAGGAGAGAACTGCAGTTACTTTTAGCGATATTTATTGATCAAAAACAATCGCCTTAAGTAATGATAAGGCGAGTGAAATCGCAGGCGCCTTGCGCCAGACGCGCGACTTCACCGCTGAGACCCTGGTAGCGGTCAGCCCGATGCACGCAGACATAGCTGATTGGCGGCAGCGGCAAATCTGTTTGAATGACCTTCAAGCGGCCCTGCTCGATCAACGTACTCATGCAGTGCCTGGGCAGGTAGCTGAGCCCTACGCCGGAAATCGCCAAGCCAACCTGGGCGACCAGGTAGTTGCTGGTGAGGGTCTTGGTCAACCGCACATCGTGTTCGGCCAGCCAACGCTCGTAGGTTTGTCCGGTGCCTGAACTGCCACCTTGAGTGAGGACGGTAAACGACGACAGCGACTGCAGGCTCATTGGCGCGTTACCTGGGTAAAGGGAGGGTGAGCACATCCATGAGTTTTCGACAGCGCCCAGTGGGGTGCTGATGAAACGGGGGTCGCGGACAATGTCGGGCACGATGATCAGGTCGAGTTCGTCGGCCTCCAGCCGGCGCAACAGGTGGGTGCTCAACTCGATCGAGGGTTCCAGGTCGACCTTGGGATAGGTCTGGTGGATCTGCTCGACCAGGGTAGGTAGCCAGGTGAGCGCCGTGAGCTCGGTGACGCCGAGCCTGAAACGTCGGACCAGCGTTTCCTTCGAGCTGACGCGCTCCAGCAGGGTATCCCGCTGGCGCAACATCTCGACTGCGCAGCCATGCAGCTCCAGGCCTTTCTGGGTGAGGCGGGCGCTGCGCTTGGAGCGATCGAAAATCGAGACGCCAAAGGCGTCCTCCAGCTCTTGCACGCGCTTGGAGATCGCCGATTGGGACATGTTCAGTTTGGCCGCCGCCGCTTCGAAGCTGCCCAACTCGACAATCCAGTAGATAGCCTCGATTTGCTTCAAAGTGATCATAGCTTGCCTTTTGGTCAAGAAGCCCCCCATTAGAGCGCCTTGGCCAGATTTACAAGGCGCTAGGGGTGAGGCGATTGTCCACTAAAAGCGATGATAAGTGGTGAGTATTTGTCGCTTTTTTTCTACCTTTGCCGCGCCTAGATTACCGCCGAAATACAAAAACAAAGGTATGAAGTATGTCGACCGTTGAAGTTGCACAGGCCAAAGGGCGCAGCACTTACCGGTGGATAGTGGCTGGCATGATCTTTTCGATCTATACCATCGCTGCCGCCGACCGGGCCAATCTCGGCGTTGCACTGCCGTTCATCCGTAAAGAGTTCGAGATGAGCAACGCAGAAGCGGGTGGGCTGATGAGCCTGTTCCTGCTCGCCTATGCGTTGGCGCAAATCCCGGCGGGCTTGGCCTTCAGCCGACTGGGCGTGAGCCGGATCCTGCCGACCGCCATGGTCATGACGTCGGTACTCACCGGTTTGGTGGGGACTGCAGGCTCACTGCTTGCGTTGAAAGTCTATCGGTTTGGCCTGGGCCTGGCCGAAGGGCCGCTGCCGATCAGCATGACTACCACTATCAACAACTGGTTCCCGCCGAGGGAAAAGGGCATTGCTTCAGGCATCTTCCTGTCTGCGGTAAAGTTCGGCCCGGTCATCGTGCCGCCGCTGTGCGCCGTGATCATCGCGGTCTGGGGCTGGCGCGAGGTGTTCTACTTCTTTGCGATACCCGGCATCCTGTTGTCGATCGCCTGGTATTTCATGATTGCCGATCACCCGTCGAAAAGCCGCTTCGTGAATCAAGCCGAGCTTGACTACATTACCGACGAAACGCCGCTCGACAAGGTCGCCAGCTCTAAACCCGCCGAGCACAAGACTTCAGGACTGGGCCTCAAGCGCCTGGACTTCATTATCCGTCGGCGCGAAGTGTCTGCGTTGGAGACCAAGCGCCAGGTGTTCGGCTCTTGGCTGATCTGGGGAAGCGCGCTGGCGTACTGCTTCCAGTTGGGCGTCTCGAGCGTGCTGTTATCCTGGATTCCCACCTACCTGATCAGCGTCAAAGGCTTCTCGCTGATGAACATGGGCCTGGTCTCGGCAGCGCCTTGGGTAGGGGCGGTGCTGGGCAATCTGTTGGGCGGCTACTGTTCGGACCGTTGGTTGGGCGGCCGGCGCAAGCCGGGGATGCTGCTTTCGGCGCTGGGTACGTCGGTGATGATGTACCTGTTGATCCATTCGCCTGCCGACCCGCTCTCTTACGGTCTGTTGCTGATGGCGACGGGCGTAGTGCTGAGCTTCGGGTTCTCGTCATACATGGTCTACCCAATGGCATTGGCGACCAAGAAAACCTTCCCTGTGGCCAACGCGATCGTCAACATGGTCGGCCAGCTAGGGGCCGCCGCGACGCCGTTCCTGACCGGTCTATTGCTTGACAGCTACGGCTGGAACTATGTGTTCACCTACCTTGCAATTGGTTCGTTCGCCAGCTTCGTGCTGTTGCTGACGATTCTGGAGCCGGTGCCGAAGGCCAACAAGGCGTGACCGCAGGGTGTATGGCGTCACCCGTTGTGATCAATTAGTCTGTTTGAAAGGAGTTAACGATGCACGCAGAAGATAAAGCGCTGGTCGCACTGTTCGAAGGCCTGGACACCCCCGGCGTTTCGGATGCCCTGGACAAGCTCGGCCTGCCTGGCCACTGTTTTGGCGTCATGCCGCTGGACAACTACAAACAGGTCGTCGTGGGGCCTGCTTTCACCGTGAAGTACGTGTCGGCCAGCGTGCCGCCGGGCACGGTTGGCGATTTCATCGAAGACGTCGCCGAGGGCGATATCGTGGTCATCGATAACGATGGCCGCACCGATTGCACCGTGTGGGGCGACATCATGACCCAGTACGCGAGCACTCGGAACATCGCCGGCACGGTAATCGACGGTGTCTGCCGCGATGTCAACAAGGCCCTGGGCGATGCGTATCCGCTGTTCACCCAAGGGCGTTTCATGCGCACCGGCAAGGACCGCGTCCAGGTCGAATCGGTCAACCAGCCGGTGTCCATCGGCCAGGCCCGCGTGTGCCCGCGTGACATCATCGTCGCCGACGCCAATGGAGTCGTCGTGGTGCCGCGTGCTCGGGCGCAGGAAGTTGCCCAGGTGGCGCGTCAGATCGAAGCGATCGAAGCGGATATCCGAGCATTGATCAGCCAGGGCCGCCCCCTCAAGCAAGCGCGTGAAGAGCTGGGTTATCACACCTTGCAACGCAAGTCCTGAGCGTCGGTCTACTGACCCACGGTAAGCAAAAAGCGGCAAGTGAAGCGTTCAGCGAAATGAACGCAGTACTTGCCGCTTTTTTGCGTCCACACCAGCGTTAATGTGCTAAGCCTCCCTGCGCAGGAGGTATAGCTGTTATGCCCACAATGTTTAGCAGCCATGCACAAGCCCCTTTATTATTATAGGCGCGCGCGTCCTACGCGCCTTTCCCTCCACACACCCTGTCGGCGGTCAATGCGGCTAAGGTTTCCCTCGCTGGCCATTCCTGCGAATCGATCTATATCTTGAAGGTTTACCGTGCACGCTGAAGTTCGTCTTCCCGGGGCCCGCGGCATTTTTTGCCTGGGCATGCTGCAGATTCTGGTCTGGGGCGGTTCGTTCTTTCTCCTGGCGGTCATGGGCGAGCCGATCATGCGCGACACGGGCTGGGGCAGCCAGTGGGTCTATGGCGCATTGTCGTTGAGCCTGATGATCTCGGCGCTGCTGGCCCCCATCTCGAGCCGTATGGTGGCTCGTTATGGCGGCCGCGTGCAATTGGCCTGCAGTGGCCTGATCGTCGCGCTGGGGTTGTTGATCGTTGCCGCCAGCGAAACCCTGCCGGTGTTCCTGCTGGCCTGGGCCGTGATAGGTATCGGCATGGCGGCGGGGCTCTATGAAGCTCTGTTTTCCACACTTGGCGCGTTGTATGCGGAGCGCGCTGGCAAAGCCATCACCGGCATTACCTTGATCTCAGGCTTCGCCACGACCCTGGCCTGGCCGCTGGTTGCATTCGCCATCGAGCACGTGGGCTGGCGTGCCACCTGCGTGGGTTATGCGCTGCTGCTGGTGCTGGCGACCCCGCTCTATCTGAAGGTCTTGCCAAGCGGTGGCAAACTGCGCCAGGTCAAAGGCAGCACCGAGCAAAGCAGCCCGCCGGTTGACCGGCGTCTGTACCTGCTGTTGATCTGGATCTTCGCGCTAGGCGCGATCATCATGACGGCAATCTCGGTACAACTGGTGGCAGTGCTCCAGGGTCTGGGCTACTCGCTGGCGGCGGCGATCGCGCTGTCGTCGCTGCTCGGCCCTAGCCAGGTGGCCTCACGGGTTCTGCAAATGATCGCGGGCAAGCGTCATCCGATCTGGACGGCGCTGGTGTCGGCGGTGCTGGTCTCCGTCGGGGTGCTGCTGGTGGCCTTCGCGCCAGGCGCCACGGCAGTCGGCTTGCTGCTGTACGGCCTTGGCAACGGCTTACGGGCGATCGTCCGTGGGTTGCTGCCGCTGGTGTTGATGCCGGCCTCGCAGTATGTGGCGCTGATGGGCAGGATGTCGCGCCCATCGCTGATCGGCCAGGCCCTGACACCCCTGGCCAGTGGCTATTTGATGCAGCACTTCGGGGCACTCGGCGTACTCATCACGTTGTGCAGCCTGGCCGTGATCAACGTGGTGCTGGTTGGCCTGGTATTAACGTCGTTGCAACGGTCTCCCGCTCAGCCGGCCTGAGCAGCAGTAGAGGAACATCAGCATGAGCGATGAAAAACGAAGCGAGCGTCTGATAGAGGGGCCAGCAGGCCAGATTGAACTGATCATCGATGAACCGAGCGGCCCACCTAGAGGCGTGGTGGTCGTGAGCCACCCTCAGCCACTGCTGGGCGGTAGCCCGCATCACCTGGTGCCACTGACGCTGGCACGCAAGCTTTGCGCAGAAGGCTGGCGAGTGGTCCGCCCGAGCTTTCGTGGCGTGGGTAAATCGACCGGTGTGCATGACGGAGGCATCGGTGAAAGCGAAGACAGCATCATCGTCCTCAAGCACCTTCAGCGCTCGTACCCGGACCTGCCGATCGCCCTGGTCGGGTTCTCCTTTGGCGCACATGTGTTTGGTCGGGTCGTGTGCGCGCTCGAGGACACCCTGCACGCGGTGGCACTCCTGGGGCTGCCGGTGGGCTTAGTGCCCGGAGGACGCTTGTACGAGCCACTGGCATTGCCTGTCGAGTGCCTGCTGCTGCATGGCGAGCACGACGAAATGGCGCCCTTGGCAAACCTGCTCGACTGGGCGCGGCCAGAGCGTCGGCCGGTGGTGGTGTACCCTGCTAGTAATCACTTCTTCAAGGGCTGCCTGGCGCAGGTCGCGCAGCACGTGGCACGGCACTTGAACCACGCTAGCTGATCAACCCACGCGCCGCTTCGACGGCGCAACAGCCATATCCATCGAGCATATCTGTTAGGCCGTAAGGCCGCCTGCCGCCGCCTCTGATGTTATGCAACGCTAGTACCGCAACTGTTAAAAAAATAACAACAAAAGGTACTGACATGCATGCACAAAGCCCTACGGCTCAGCCGTTGACTCGCAAAGAGCGCACTACCGCCATCGTCGGTGTCTGTTCAGGCAACCTGGTGGAATGGTTCGACTTCTTCATCTACGCCTACACCTCCATCTACTTCGCATCGCTGTTCTTCCCCAAGGGCGATCAGACCAGCCAGCTGCTGGCAACCGCCGGTATCTTCGCCGTCGGCTTCTTCATGCGCCCCTTGGGCGGCTGGATCTTTGGCTACATTGCCGACACGCGCGGGCGCAAGATCTCGATGATCATCTCGGTGTTCATGATGTGCGGCGGCTCGCTGATGATCGCTGTCATGCCGACCTATGAAATGGTCGGCGTCGCGGCACCGATCCTGCTGGTGATCGCACGCTTGATGCAGGGCTTGTCGGTAGGGGCCGAATATGGCACCGGCGCTACCTACATCAGTGAAGTCTCACGCGCTGGGCGCCGCTCTTTCTACGGCTCGTTCCAGTACCTGACGATCATCGCCGGGCAACTGCTGGCGCTGCTCACCGTTGCGGTTCTGCAGCAAGTACTCTCCGAACAGGATTTGAAGGCCTGGGGCTGGAGGATTCCGTTCTTCATCGGTGCGCTGGCATCGGTGGTAGTGGTTTACCTGCGCCGCACCATGCGTGAAACCGCAACCGAGCAAGACATGAAACGCAAGGAATCCGGGTCGATCAAGGCGCTGATGCAGCACAAGCGCGCGGTGCTCCTGACCTTCACGCTGACCATCGGCTGCTCGCTGTATTTCTACACGTTCACCGCCTACATGCAGAAGTTTCTGGTGGTCAGTGTCGGTATTCCCGCGCCAACCGTGAGCCTGCTGATGGCCGGTGCGCTGGTGATCTTCATGATCGCACAGCCGCTGTTCGGCTTGCTCGCCGACCGCATCGGCGTGCGCACCAACATGATCATTTTCGGCACGCTGGCGACCTTCCTGGTCATCCCCTTGCTCACGGCCATCAAGTCGACGCAGGACCCTTATGTGGCGTTCTCGCTGGTGGTCGCCGGGTTGCTGATCGCCGCGTTCTACACACCGGTGACCGGCGTGCTCAAGGCCGACCTGTATCCAGGTACGGTGCGCGCACTCGGGGTAGGGCTGCCCTATGCGGTAGGCGCGGCCATGTTTGGTGGTTCAGCAGAGTATGTCGCCTTGACGTTCCGCGCGTCGGGCATTGAAGAGTATTTCTACGTCTACGTTTCTGTGATCGGGGCGATAACCCTGATTTCAGCCCTGTTGATGCCTGACCTGGGCAAGCATGGCTACCTGGACGGTGACGGCAAGGTCGAGGAAAACACCGGTCTGCGCAAAATGCTCAATCGCCGGGTACAGTCCCTCAATTCCAATTCCTGAAGGCCAGAGAGCGATGATGTCTGTGCAAATCAAAAGGGTATTTCGCTTCGACGTGTGGTACCACCCGGTCATGGCCCAAGTGTTCACCGAGACGCCTGGATTCGAGCTGAACACGATAGCTCGCGCTGCTCCCAGAGCGCACATCCTGCAGGCGCTACGGGCCAGCCATGTCTATCAGATTCCGTCAGCTCGAGACGAATTGCCCGCGGGCTGGCGGGCGGATGCCGAGTTGCTGGCGCAGTTGCCGCAGCTGTTGTGCATCTCCACCAATGGCGCTGGATATGACACGGTCGACCTCGAAGCCTGCAACAGGGCAGGGGTGCTGGTACTCAACCAGTCCGGCGCCAATGCTCAATCTGTGGCAGAGGCGGCGATCGGCCTGATGATCGACTGTTCGCGGCGTATCAGTGAGTCCGACCGCCGGCTGCGCCAGTCGCGAGGGTATTCGCGCGAAGACCTGATGGGCTCAGAGCTCTACGAAAAGACCTTGGGGCTGGTCGGTATTGGCGAGATTGGTGGCCGGGTGGCGCGAGTGGCTCAGGCGCTGGGTATGCGGGTAGTGGCATTTGACCCCGGGCTTACGGGTGAGCAGGTACGTGACAAAGGGGCTGTGGCGGTTGACCTGACTACGCTGCTGGCCGAGAGCGATGTGGTTTCGCTGCACTGCCCGCGCTTGGCAGAAACGCTGAATCTGATGAACACCACCACCTTCGCGCAGATGCGCCAAGGCGCTATTTTCATCAACACCGCGCGCGGAGGCTTGCACGATGAAATGGCCTTGCACCAGGCGTTGGCCAGCGGGCATCTGGGCGGCGCGGGTATCGATGTATGGGATCAGGAACCGCCACCGCTTGAGCATCCCTTGCTAGCCTTGGAAACGGTGGTTGCGCTCTATCACACGGCGGGTGTCACCCGTGAAGCCAGGCAGCGCATGGGGCAGTGGGCGGCGCAGCAGATCATCGAGGTGATGGCCGGCCACCCGGGGCCACGGATGGTCAATCCGCAGGTGTTTCCGCGCTTCCTTGAGCGACTGCAGGCTGGGGATCACAGCGTCTATTGAAGTAGATCCCTAAAGGCCTCGAACCGGCGTCCATGTTGCCATAAGGCAATTGGGGCGCCGGCTCGAGGCCTTTTTTACAGCTCGTGCCGGTCAGCAGAAGTGGGGCATGACAACAGCGCGGTGCTCATCCGCGTAATCCAGGCCTCTATCCAGGCTTCATCGACCGGGATTGGCCGGTTGCGCATGCCATCGGCAGTCTCAATCAGGGCAAAGATTGCCGCGATAGCGCTGGGTATGTCCTGCACGATGAACTGCCCGCAGCGCTGCCCGTGTTCTATTGCCTGAAGCAACGGCGCCTGCAGCCTGTCGAGCGCCTGCGCTAGCCAGACTCGCTGGCTTGCTTTGACATGCCGCGACTCGTGGCGCAGCAGCAGCTCTTCACAGGGGTGCGAGCGCTGGCGGGCCAGGAGAAAGCCCAGGTAACCCTGCAGATCGCGGGTGTACGGGCCACGTTGCCAAGCTTCCAGCCGCTGCGCGAGGATGTTCAACAGGACATCGAGGAGCAAGTCCTGTTTACTCGCGATATGGTGGTAAAGGCTGCCGGGTTGCAGCCCAACGCGGGCGGCCAGCTGGCGCATGCTCATGGCGCCATAGCCGTGCTCGGCGATCAGTTCACGCGCCGCAGTCAACAGAAAATCCGGGCAGTCGTGCGTGTCCGCGGCGTCAGGCATAGGCTGGCAATCTGGAAAGGGCACGCAGGAGCCGACAGACAGCGCGGCGGCAGCGGTTACGTGAAGGGCTGTTGTTCATTTGTTTTACCTCCAGGCAAAAAAACCAGGCAGGCAACCGAGTCCGTCAGAACCGCGGAAGTAGCCTGCCTGGGGTAAACAGCTTTGCTCAGTCGTCTTGGGCGATGCGCTCGAGCGTGGCACGCGCACGCAGTATTACTGGCGCATCGACCATTTGCCCGTCGAGGGTGAACACCCCGGCGCCGCTTTCGGCGCCCGCCACCACTCGGCGCGCCCAGTCCACCTCGGCCTCCGATGGTTGCAACGCCTGATGAATGACCTTGACCTGGCTGGGATGAATACACAACGCGCCGCCAAAGCCCATGTCACGCACGAACTCGGTATGCCGGCGCAGGCCCTCGGTGTCCTGGATGGACGGGTACACACCGTCCAACGGTGCGGCAAGATTCGCCACTCGGCTGTGCAGCAAGATGGCGTAACGCGCGTGCGCCAGGACTTGCTCGGCGGCCTCGCTGCCGCTGCGCAGGTTCAGGTCCAGCCCAAGGTCAAGGCTGCCGAAAGACAGCCGTTCGACGCCGACGCTCGCCGCCAGTTGAGGCAATGCGACCAGCCCGCGTGCGCTTTCGATGATCGGCCAGACGGGCTTGCCGGTCGCGTGTGCCAAACGGATTTGTTCGACGGTCTCGGCCTTGGGCAAGAGCATGCCGCGCACCCCCGCATGACGTTGGCACAGGGCCAGGTCTGCCTCATGCGACCAGTGCTCGGGGGCGTTGACCCGGACCAGTACCTGGGCCTGAGGATGCGCTAGCAAAAACGCCTCGAGGTTGTCCCGGGCCTGCTCCTTGGCGGCCTCTTCGACGGCGTCCTCGAGGTCGACGATCACCCGATCGGCACCACTGGCCAAGGCTTTGAGGATGCGTTCCGGCCGGCTCGCCGGGACGAACAGGGCACTGCGTACGACTGCCTGGCTCATTGTGCGGCTCCTGTGCTGAACGCCACTTCGCCGGATTGCGCCATACCGGCCGCGGCGGTCGCCCACACCTGCGCCTTGCCGGTTTCCAGCAGACGTCCACCGACTTCGAACGCGTCAGGTGAAATCAGTGGGCGCAAGCCGCGGAAGTTGAAGCGATGTACGCGTGCATCCGGGTTGGCCTGCTGGAAGGCCCGCAGGCTGAGGGTAGCGATCAGCGGGCCATGCACCACCAACCCCGGATAGCCTTCTGTCTCGGTGACATAAGGCCAGTCGTAATGGATGCGGTGGCCATTGAAGGTGACCGCCGAATAGCGGAACAGCAACGTCGCATTGGGCTCGACAGTCTCCTGCCAGGCGCCTTCAGGGGCTGCCTCGGTGCCGCCGAGTTTGGGCGGGGAGGGCTCGCGGTAAACGATATCCTGCTCTTCCACCAACACATTACGGCCGTCCTGAACAAACTCGTGCTTGACCGTGACGAACAGCAACGAACCGGTCCTGCCGTGTTTCTCTTGTACGTTGAGAATGGTCGAGCGGCGCGACACTTCGGCCTCCACGAGCAACGGCGAAATGAACTCCAGCCGGCTGCCCGCCCACATGCGGTTGCGGTTGTCTGCGGGTGGCAGGAAGCCGCCGCGGGCAGGGTGGCCATCACTGCCCAGGCCCACAGCGTCGACGGTGTCCTGGAAGAACGCCCAGTGCCAGAGCAAGGGCAGGGCGTCGCCTGGCCTAGGTGCCGGCTCGCTCAGGGTCGCGGCGATGCGCTTGACCAGGTTGTGGGTTATACGGTCGTGGCTGGTTTCGGTGCGGCCGATCCAGGCGCTGAGGTCTTGTGTGGTCATTGTGCGTGTCCTCGTCTGATCAAAGATGGCTGGCAAGTTCCGGCACGGCGCCGAACAGATCCGCCACCAGGCCGTAATCGGCCACCTGGAAGATCGGCGCCTCTTCATCCTTGTTGATCGCAACGATCACGTTGGAGTCTTTCATGCCGGCCAGGTGCTGGATCGCACCGGAGATGCCGACCGCGATGTACAGCTGCGGTGCGACGATCTTGCCGGTCTGGCCAACCTGCATGTCGTTCGGCACGAAGCCTGCGTCGACTGCGGCGCGCGAGGCACCGACAGCGGCGCCGAGCTTGTCGGCCAGGGCGTACAGGTGCTTGAAGTTGTCACCGTTGCCCATGCCGCGGCCGCCGGAAACGACAATCTTGGCAGCGGTCAGCTCAGGACGATCGGACTTGGCCAGTTCTTCGCCGACGAACTTCGATTTACCTGCGTCGTGGGCCGCGCCAACGGCTTCAACCGAGGCCGAACCGCCTTCAGCAGCAACCGGGTCGAAACCGGTGGTACGCACGGTGATGACCTTGACCGCAGCGCTCGATTGCACGGTGGCAATGGCGTTACCGGCGTAGATCGGGCGCTTGAAGGTGTCGGCCGACTCGACCGCGATGATCTCGGAGATCTGGTCGACATCGAGCAGCGCGGCAACGCGCGGCAGGATGTTCTTGCCATTGGTGGAGGCCGGGGCCAGCACGTGGCTATAACCCGCAGCCAGCTCGACGATCAGCGGCGCGACGTTTTCCGGTAGAGCGTTTGCATAGGCTGCGTTATCGGCAACCAGCACCTTGGCAACGCCAGCGATCTTGGCAGCGGATTCGGCAACGCCACTGACGTTCTGGCCAGCGACCAGCACGTGTACATCACCACCGATCTTGGCGGCAGCGGCGACAGTGTTCAGGGTGGACGGGGCTACGGCAACGTTCTCAGGACCTTGTAGGAGGTCAGCGACAACCAGGATAGTCATTTAGATTACCTTCGCTTCGTTCTTCAGCTTCTCGACCAGTTCGGCCACCGACTTGACCTTGATACCCGCGCTGCGGGCAGCCGGCGCTTCGACTTTCAGGGTCTTGGTGGTGGAGGCGGTGGAAATGCCCAGCGCATCCGGAGTAACAGTCTCCAGCGGCTTCTTCTTGGCCTTCATGATGTTCGGCAGCGACGCATAGCGCGGCTCGTTCAGACGCAGGTCGGTGGTGACGATCGCCGGCAGGTTGAGCGCAACGGTCTGCAGGCCACCATCGATTTCGCGGGTGACGTTGAGCGTATCGCCAGCCACTTCAACCTTGGAAGCGAAGGTGCCCTGGGCGAAGCCAGTCAGCGCGGCCAGCATCTGGCCGGTCTGGTTGTTGTCACTGTCGATGGCCTGCTTGCCGAGGATGACCAGCTGCGGCTGCTCCTTGTCGACAACGGCCTTCAGCGCCTTGGCCACGGCCAGGGAGTTCAGTTCGTCAGCAGCTTCGACCAGGATCGCACGATCGGCGCCCAGGGCCAGGGCAGTACGCAACTGCTCCTGGGCAGTGGTCGGGCCGACGGAAACGACGACGATCTCGGTCGCAACACCTTTTTCCTTCAGGCGTACGGCTTCTTCCACGGCGATTTCGCAGAAGGGGTTCATGGACATCTTGACGTTTGCAAGGTCGACGCCGGAGTTGTCCGCCTTGACGCGAACCTTGACGTTGTAGTCGACCACACGCTTGATTGCGACGAGCACTTTCATGGGCAGTATGACTCTCTGATTATTGTTCTAAGACTGCAAAAAAAGAGGGGTCAGATGACCCCACAAGTGCGCAGTTCCTCAATACGTTCAGCAGACAGGCCGAGCTGGGCGAGAATGCTCGCGCTGTGCTCGCCCAGGCCAGGCACCGCATCCATGCGCGGGCTGAAGGCGTTGCTGCTGGCGGGGGGGAGCAGGCTTGGAATGCTGCCATTAGGCGTCGCTACTTGTCGCCAGCGCTCGCGTGCCTGAAGTTGTGGATGCTGCCAGACCCCCTGCATGTCGTTGACACGGGCATTGGCGATGCTGGCGGCGTCCAGGCGGTTGATGACGGTGTTGAAGTCGAGCGCGGCGAAGGCCTGAATAATCAGTTCGCGCAAAGCGTCGCGGTTTTCCACGCGCTTGAAATTGGCCGAAAACCGCTCATCGTCGGCAAGCGCAGGCTGCAGCAGGACCTGCTCGCAGAACAGCCGCCATTCACGCTCGTTCTGTAGCCCGAGCATGATGGTATTGCCATCTCCGGTAGGGAACGGCCCATACGGATAGATGGTGGCATGTGCAGCGCCGGCACGCGGTGGCGGGGTCGCACCCTGGTAGGCGTAGTACAGCGGGTAGTTCATCCATTCCACCAGGCTCTCGAGCATCGAGACGTCGACATGGCTGCCTTCGCCAGTCTTGTCACGCAAGAGCAGAGCCGATAGCACACCGGTGTAGGCGTACATGCCGGCGGCGATGTCGGCAATTGAATTGCCCGCTTTGGCCATCTGATCGTCACCAGGGCCGCCGGTCACCGAGAGAAACCCGCCTTCGCTCTGTATCAGCAGGTCATACGCTTTCTTTTGCTCGTAGGGACCACCTGCGCCGTACCCGGAGATATCGCAGACGACCAGTTTCGGAAAGCGTGCATGCAGGGCTTCAAAGGACAGGCCGAGCCGCGCTGCCGCGCCTGGCGCCAGGTTCTGCACCAGCACGTCAGCCTGTTCCAGGAGCTGATCGAGGATGTCGCCGGCGATATCCTGCTTGAGGTCCAGCGCCAGGCTTTCTTTGGAGCGGTTGGTCCAGACGAAGTGCGAAGCCAGGCCATTAACCCGCTGATCGTAACCGCGCGCGAAATCGCCCACGCCCGGTCGCTCGACCTTGATTACCCGGGCGCCAAGATCGGCCAGTTGACGGGTACAGAAGGGCGCGGCAATGGCGTGTTCGAGGCTGATGACGGTGATCCCGTCGAGTGGGCGAATACCTGTAGGCTGGCTCATGATTGTTATCTCTCTTGTCATGGCAGGCCCCCGCCGCCTTGGCGGCCAGGGGGCGACTTCGGTCAGAACGAGCGGGGCAACTCCAGCAGGTGCTCGGCGACATACGACAGGATCAGGTTGGTCGAGATGGGGGCCACCTGGTATAGACGGGTCTCGCGGAACTTGCGCTCGACGTCGTATTCGTTGGCAAAGCCAAAGCCACCGTGAGTCTGCAGGCAGGCGTTGGCGGCTTCCCAACTGGCCTTGGCTGCCAGGTACTTGGCCATGTTGGCGGCGGCACCGGCATTCTTGCCGCTGTCATACTCTTCACAGGCGCGCCAGCGCATCAGGTCGGCGGCTTCGATTTCGATATGCGCCTCGGCAATCGGGAACTGCACCCCCTGGTTCTGCCCGATCGGGCGGCCAAATACCACGCGGTCACGCGCATATTGGCTGGACTTCTCGATGAACCAGCGGCCATCGCCGATGCACTCGGCGGCGATCAGGGTACGTTCGGCATTGAGGCCGTCGAGGATATAGCGGAAACCTTTGCCTTCCTCACCAATCAGGCTGCTGGCGGGGATCTCCAGATTGTCGAAGAACAGTTCATTGGTCTCATGATTGACCATGTTGGCGATCGGCTGCACGGTCAGGCCATTGCCGATGGCTTCGCGCAGGTCGACCAGGAAAATCGACATGCCTTCGGATTTTTTCTTCACCTCGGCCAGCGGGGTGGTGCGCGCCAGGAGGATCATCAGGTCGGAGTGCTGGATCCGCGAGATCCACACCTTCTGCCCGTTGATCACGTACTTATCGCCCTTGCGCACGGCGGTGGTCTTGATTTTGGTGGTGTCGGTGCCGGTGGTAGGCTCGGTCACCCCCATCGACTGCAAGCGCAGTTCGCCACTGGCGAGTTTGGGCAGGTAGTAGCTTTTCTGTTCGTCGCTGCCATTACGCAGCAGGGTGAACATGTTGTACATCTGGCCATGAATGGTCCCGGAGTTACCGCCGCAACGGTTGACCTCTTCAAGGATCACCGACGCTTCGGCCAGGCCCAGACCTGATCCGCCGTATTCTTCGGGGATCATCGCTGAAAGCCAGCCGGCTTCGGTCATGGCTTTGACGAAGGCCTCCGGGAAGCCCTTTTCTTCATCGAGCTTGCGCCAGTACTCGGCAGGGAAGTCACCACACAGGGCGCGTACGCCCTCACGGATGGCATTGAGTTCTTCGTTGTCGTAGTCGCTCATTATTGTTCTCCAGGCGAGGCAGGCTTGCAGCGTCGTCGTGGTTCGGCTGCAAACCTGCCTCTAACGCGGTCAGAGAGGCTGGAAGCCGAGGGCAGCGCGGAAACGGTTCTTGATGTAGTGACCGTCACGCGGCGGCAAGACCCGCGGCGGGTTCTCAGCCTTGATCTTGACGGTGGCGAGCTTCACGCCTTCACGGCTGGCAAAGCGTTCGCGCAGGTCATGCACGCCCTCCATTTCGCGAATTTCGCGGGTCCAACTAAAGCCGCAAGTCTGCGCGACCTGATCGAGCTTGATGCCGAAACCGGCATGGCTGACCTGCATCCCCGTCTCTCCGAAGTGGCCGTTGTCCAGCACGACGATGGTCAGGTTGGCCGGTTTTTGCAGAGACACCGTAGCCAGTGCGCCGAAGCCCATCAGCAGCTCGCCGTCGCCGGTAATGACCACGACCGATTTGTCCGGTTGGGCATTGGCCAGGCCAAGGCCAACGGTGATGGCGCTGCCCATCGCGGCCCAGAGGTAGTAGTTGCCGTCGTGGTCACCTGCAGCCATCACATCGTAGGACGCAGAGCCCAGGCCGGTAACGACCAGCACGTCCTTGCGATCGGCGAGCAGGGTGCGTACCACTTCACGGCGGCACAGGGTGTGGTTAGCGCTTACTTGACCCATTTCTTTTCTCCGATCAGGCGCTGACCGAGCAGCAGGGCGGTGGCAGAATCACCGTTGAAGGCCATGGTAGCGGCGCCATGCAGCAGCGGCGCGACGTCCTCGGGCACATCGGCGCGCCAGGTCATCACCTTCATCAGCTGCAGAGAGGCCTCGGTGGCTTGCCCCATCGGGTTCTGCCAGGCGTTGAACTCGGCCCAGTCGCCGCGCATGGTGACCACCATCAGCAGTGGGAAGCCGGCGCAGTTCTGCAGGGCCAGGGTGTTGATGCAGTTACCCACACCACTCGACTGCATCAATAGCGCACCACGCTCGCCGCCGAGCCAGGCGCCGGCCAGGTAGCCAATGCCTTCTTCTTCGGTGGTGAGGACGACTGCCTTGATATCAGGATCCTGATAGGACATGCGGATGGCGGCCGAGTGGCCGGCGTCCGGGACGAAGACGACATGCTTGACGTCGTGAGCCTTGAGGACGCGGAAAACGTCTTCTTGCCAGCTTTGTTCAGCTTCTTGCGATGACATGGTTGTCTCCAGTGCTGCTCTTGTTTTGCCTCATCATGAAGTGAAAGCAAGCCACCGACGACTACCATTTTTCTCTTTGAGATATGCCCGTTCGGCATACCTTTCTCACCCCGGAAGCGGCACCTTGTTATCGCACGAAGGCATAGCTGATAGGCCGAAACTGACCTTATCCAACGCCGTGGATTTGGTTACGGTTTGAGGTCGGCGTCCCTACGGGCGCCGTGCTTGACCCACAAAAATAAAATCCGAGGGTACTTCCATGTTCGAACGCTTCCTGCGCTGGCTCACCCCTGCACAACTGTCCGCGATATCGCAGTCTTCCTCGGCATGTCCTACGAGGCATCTTGCTACTGCCTACCTCATTCCGTAATGCACCGCACCTGCGGTGAAACGTTCATTACTTGATAACAGGTGGTCCATGAAATACCGTCTCCCGCTCGCAGGCTGGATCCTGCTGGCCATGCTCACCGGTGTGCTGATCGGCTACACCATCTTCCTTAATGCCCCTGATAAAGCCAGCGCAACCGAGATTGCCGGGTACATCTCGATTATCTCGGATGTGTTCTTGCGCCTGATCAAGATGCTGATTGGGCCGCTGGTGTTCTCTACGCTTGTGGTCGGCATCGCTCACATGGGCGATGCAGGTGCTGTTGGCCGTGTGTTCAGCAAGGCCATGCTGTGGTTCCTGACGGCTTCGCTGCTGTCGCTGGCAGTGGGCTTGATGATGGCCAACATCCTCCAGCCGGGTCAGCACCTGGCGTTGCCGCTGCCTGATGTCAATGCAACGACGTCATTGCAGACTTCGGCGTTCACGCTGAAAGGCTTCGTGACTCATCTGGTGCCTAGGTCGTTCGCGGAAGCGCTGGCCACCAACGAAATCCTGCAGATCGTGGTATTTTCGTTGTTCTTCGGCGTGGCGCTGGCCGCGCTGGGCGAGAAGGCCAAGGGGCTGGTTCGCCTCACCGACGAACTCGCGCAGGCCATGCTGACAATTACCGGTTATGTGATGAAGCTTGCACCCTTGGCGGTCATGGCGGCGATGGCGTCCACCGTAGCAATCAACGGGTTGTCGATTCTCGCAACCTTTGCGGTGTTCATGCGTGACTTCTACATTGGCTTATCGCTGCTATGGGGCTTGTTGATCCTGGCGGGGGCGATGTTCCTTGGGCGGAGGGTGTTCAGCCTGCTGCGGCTGATCAAGGAGGCGTTCCTGCTGGCGTTCGCGACAGCGAGTTCCGAGTCGGCGTATCCGAAGCTGTTGGCCGCGCTCGACCGTTTCGGCGTTTCGCGCAAGATTTCCAGCTTCGTGATGCCCATGGGATACTCGTTCAACCTCGACGGCTCGATGATGTACTGCACCTTCGCCGTGTTGTTCATCGCCCAGGCTTACGGCATCGAGATGACGCTGGGCACGCAGATTCTCATGCTGCTGACCTTGATGTTGACGTCCAAGGGGTTAGCCGGTGTGCCGCGCGCCTCCTTGGTGGTGATTGCGGCGACCCTTGTGCAGTTCGACATTCCAGAAGCGGGGCTGCTGCTGATACTGGGTATCGACACCTTCCTCGACATGGGCCGCTCGGCGACCAACGCGGTCGGCAATTCGATCGCCACGGCGGTGGTGGCGAAGTGGGAAGGGGAGTTGCTGGACGAGCCTGAGGCTGAGGTAGTGGCGCAAGCTCGCCAGGCCGATAACTCCGTGGCTGGCTGATAGGGAGTGTGCTGCGCGGGGAGCTGAACTCAGCCAAACCTGAGTACGCCCGCTACGATGAAGCTGCGCACTTTTGCAGTGCGTAGCCGATCGCGGGTTAGAGCAGGCTCAATGGCTTGGGGGCTACGAAATCCTTCAGGACGGGGGCCCAGCGCTCCACACGACAGCGCGGGTTGCACCAGTCCTTCTGCGGCCAACATTAGCCAAACCCGCACAAGGCGGCGCTGAGCTGCCTTGACGCGTCGTTCACACGCAGCCGGCTGCCGACGTGTACCGGATAGACCACACCGTCGCGTGTGAAGCTCCACTGCTTACTCATCTCCCGTCCCAGAAACCATAGCCCAGACACGCATGGTTCTGCAGTGCGCCTGATAAACAATCTGCAGTAGTCAATCTGACAACCACAAATGCGTTTGTCCCTATTAAGTGAACGAATAGGCTAGCATCGATCTCCGAAAACGGTACGCGACGCGATGGGCGTGGAAGCAGGCTTGCAACTGATGTTCGGCATATCCTTCGGTTACGCCGATCCGCAGTCACCGGCCAACTTCGTCGAGGTAGGCAGAGCAGCGCTCGATGAAAGTGTGGTCAGGCACTTCTGATAAAAAGCGGGGGCTGAAAAGGGCTCAGGCTCGCACCCGTGTTTGGCGCGAACCTGAGCCTTTGAGACGCTACAGACCAGTCTAGTGCGAGGGCAGGCGCTCAAGGCTGCGCCGTTTCCATCCGACTCACTGGCATGCCGGTATTCTCCTCCACCTTGCCATCCCCACTGATGTAGCCATGACGGGTCAGGTTAGGCATCAGCATCGAGGCAATGAGGGTCACACAGAGCACCGCGGCGACGTAGAAGAAGAAATAGTCCTCGGCGCCTTCTGCCCGGAATGACAGCGCCACATACTCTGCCGTGCCGCCAAACGCCGCATTGCCGACGGCGTACGGAAAGCCTACGCCCAAGGCCCTCACCGCCGGTGGGAACAACTCGGCTTTGACGATGCCCGCGATTGGCGTGTACAGCGAGGCGATAACCAACCCGCCAAACACCAGCGCAAACGCCACGAAAGGACTTTGCGTGCCCTTGATCGCCAACAGCACCGGGATCACCAGCAGCACCCCCAGCCCCGAAAACATGAGCATGTGAATCTTGATCCCGAGGCGGTCAGCCATCAGCCCGAACAGTGGCTGGCACAACATGAAGCCGATCAGTGCCGAGGTCATGATGAAACTCACAGTTTCTGCGTCGAAGCCGGCTGAGATCACCAGGAACTTCTGCATGTAAGTGGTGAAGGTGTAGAAGTACAGCGAGCCGCCAATGGTGAAGGCAAACACCAATGCCACGGCGCGTTTGTGTTTGAACATGCCGCGCAACGAGCCGGCACCCTCACGGTTCATGTCTTTTCTCGACGCGGTTTCGTGCATCGAACGACGCAGGTAGACCACCACTACGGCGCTGACGGCACCGATGAAGAACGGGATCCGCCAGCCCCATTCGCGCAGCTGTTCGTCCGTCAGGGTCTGCTGCAGGATCACAACGGTGAACAGCGCCAGCAGTTGCCCGGCGATGATCGTGAAATACTGGAACGAGCCGTAGAAGCAGCGGCGCCCCGGTGTGGCAATCTCACTGATGTAAGTGGCGCCGGTACCATATTCGGCGCCTACCGATAGGCCCTGGATCAGCCGTGCGACCACCAGCATGATCGGTGCCGCGATGCCCACCGTTTCATAGGTCGGCATCACCGCGATCAGCAGTGAGCCGCCGCACATCATGAACACCGAGATGATCATCGAGACCTTGCGACCTCGTGTATCAGCGATCCAGCCGAAGATCCACCCGCCCAGTGGACGCATGAAGAAACCGACGGCAAACACGCCAGCAGTGGCCAGCAGCTGGGTGGTGGTATCTCCTTTGGGGAAGAACGACGCCGCAAAATACATAGCGGTATAGGCGTAGATGAAAAAATCATACCACTCGACCAGATTGCCCGAGCAGGCACCCATGATCGCGCGAACACGATTGGGTTGGCGGGCGGGCGCATCATCGAGATCGTTATTGATGGGCAGGGGAATGGACATGGTAGGGAACCTCTGGCAAAGCACGAGACATCACAAAGCGACAGCAAGCGCTTCATGCATGGCTTGGGGGCATTTCTGCGGGTCAGTGCGGGCGGTGCGTTCGCAAACAGAACGGCTGCAGTGCACGCGGTTCTGCCAGAGGAGGGGAGGTGATGAAAAGCATGATCAAGTCCTCTAGTCTTATTCTTGTGAGGCATCGCGTATCGAGGCGCGACTTGCTTGCAAGCTACTCCACAGCGCTCAGCTGAATAAGGGGACCAGGTGACTATCTGATATGCTGAAATTCTATAGCTGGTAGCAGTCGGGCTGTTTAGACTGCGACCCCACCCCATTTTCCCGCGTTGGTCAGCCCATGGACGTCGTTCAGCTCAAAACACTTATTCATGTCGCCGAGCTAGGCAGTCTCAGCAAGGCTTCTGATCGACTGCATATCGCTCAACCGGCGCTGAGTCGGCAAATACGACAGCTGGAAAAAGAACTGGGGGTCTATCTTTTTGAGCGCCACGGTCGCGGCATGATCATCACCGAGGCCGGTAGTGAGGTGCTGCAGCATGCCACGCGCATCATGGATGAACTCGAGGCAATTCGCAGTTCGGTCGCGGGGGGGCAGGGGGCCTTCCGTGGCGCCGTGGCAATAGGCACCACACCGACCATCGCTGAAATCATGACGGTGCGTCTGGTTAAGCGCATTCGTGAAGAAAACCCGGATTTATCGATCCGTTTCTCCTCCGCCTTCAGCGGTTATTTGCTGGACTGGATCCAACGCGGCGAATTGGAACTGGCAATCTCCTATGACCTGGAGCCTTTGCACACGCTGCGCATCGTACCGGTGATGATGGAGAATCTGGTTCTGGTAGGACCACCCAGTGCCGGCCTGACATTGGATCGGGCCGTCAACTTTGCAAGCCTGGCCCACGAACAGTTGGTCCTGCCCAGCCCGCGACATGGCCTGCGCAAGATCATGGACCGTTGCGCTGCAGATGTCGGTTTCAAGATCGTAGCCAGTGTCGAGGCGGATTCATTTGGCGCCATGATCGATCTGGTCCGCAATGGTTTCGGTCTGACCGCTTTGCCACTGGCGTCAATCTATGTGCATCTGCAAAACGGCACGCTTTGCGCAGCGCCACTGGTAGAGCCGACGCCGATGCGCAAACTGGTCATAGTGTCACCTGCCGACAGGCGAGTAAGCCCAGCGACTCGCTACGTCGGCGAGACGTTCGTAGCATTGGCGTCGGAATTGGTGGAACAAGGGATCTGGGCCGGTCACATGCTCTGAGCGCATTCAAAAAGATCATTGAAGTCAGCGGGTTGCCTGAGTGGGCGCCATTCCATTCATTAAGTGACGGTCACAATTACCGACGCTGGTGACACCTGTAAAGCGCACCTCCAGACACACCATTTAACATAATATGAATTATGCGCACCCTTGGATATTTCTCACGGGGCCTTGTACCTGTGACGATTGCGAAACTGCGGCACTAGAAATTTTGAAACCTGGGAATCCCTAGGAATACGCGAAGATTCAATGGGTTACGGAAAGAAATGGTTCTCTGGGTTTACAGTACTCGTGTCCCATAGCTTCGAAAAAAGCTGTAAACCTGGGAATCTGGGTCAACCTCCAGAAAATTTCGCGTCGTCCAATTGGTACGCTCGCGTTCTGGAAAGTCGAAAAGAACCTCAGGATCACTCAGTCGCTCATCGAAATTTGTTAGCCAGGCGTGAATGTAACTGGCGCGTCAGGGGAAAAGCTGGTGCTGACGTTATTAAACAGATGATTTTCTCGTCCTAAAACGCGGCGCAACGCTTAAAAACAGAGGGAGTTGTCGGAAATAGTGGCCTCTAATATCTGGCTGCAATCGTCAGTAAGGCGTCTAAGTCAGTATTCTGGGTAACGCGCGAAAACATGGGGCAACGTTAGAAAAATTATTAACCTTGGCACTCGACCAGTTCCGAAAATGTCAAATCCGATGCGGTCCGCGACCATTACCCAGTGGACCCAGCGAACAGCGACTTTTAACCGATACAGAGCCGTTGTTACCCGTCAGACGGCCTTGTGCAGTGATCCCGTGAGATGCTTGAACTGCTCTGCTCCTCTGCACGCATGGCTTTGCGACTGTAAGGAGTAGTGTTTTATTTTGCTGTGACAGCTTTTATTTTTTGGCGATATTAAATAGTGCGCTGGCCGTTCAGCAGTAGAGGCTTGCATTGAGTTGGTCATCTGCTACCCTTCGCCAACTTGCATTCTGGTAAGTCTTAATGTTAACTACACTAAATATCCATTTAGTTTAGTTATATATGGCTGCGGCAAATGATCCAGACGCTGCCCCTCAAACACAGCTATAGCCACCCCTTCACTCTCCGAGAGCAAATCACGCAAAGGCGGCACCTAGCGGGCCTTACCCTCCACTTCCGCCATCAGAACAACATCGCGGGCGGGCCCAGGCGCATCGTTCAGGCTACCACTGGCTGGTGAGCGTTACCGGTACGCGCAGCGGCGCAATGGGGCCGTCACGTTGCCCGCACATCTCATCATGCACCACCTGCTGTACCAGCATGCAGGGCACGGGTGGCAGGTCGGCCAACAGCTGCCGCAGCTCGGTAGTGGAGCGCACGCGAACGGGCTGCCCATGGGCATCGCTCAATGTCACGGGGCCGGCGTCGGTCAAGGCGCGCAGGAGGTAGAAACCACCCTCCAGCGACAGCAGTTCAAGTTCCTTTGCTTCGCCGGTCGAGACCAGCTGGGTAAGCGCGATCAGGTTCATGGTGTGCCCTCTGGCAGGCGGCGGAAGAACAGGGTGATCTGGGCGATCTCAACGCCCAGCTTGCTCATGCTTGAACGGTTGATCAGGGTGTCGTCATCCATGAGGTACATCCAGTCGTCCAGGTCTACCTGCCAGTGCCGCCCGTCAACTGGCAGGTCCAGCTGGTAACGCCTAGGAAACCAGCAACAGCACTTTGTACATGTTCCTCAGTCGTTGCCAGCCAGCCCAAGCAGGCGCTGGCGCAGTTGTGTATCCCGGGCTCCGGGGTCGAGCCAGATGGCAAAGAACGCCCTGGCAAAGACCGGGTCGGCGATATCGCGGCTGAATTTACCGTCGACGTAAAAGCGGCAGCCCTGCCCCGGCAGGTACAAGCCAGTAATGCGCATGCCGGGGCGCACATCCACGAATGCCTCTTCAATCCCATGGGTCCACGCCGTGCGTTGTTGCGGCGTTATGCTGCCACCGTTGAGGCGGCGCATTTCCTCAAGGCTGGCCTGTACCAAGGTGTCCCTGGACAACGAACGGTGGTAGAGGAGCTCAAGGGCGAAAGGCTGGCTCCAGTCATGAACTGGCCCTGCTGTCCATAATTGTGCTGTGTAAAGACGCAGTCCAAACCAGGTGAACTCACCACTCCCCAGCCGTTGCGCCCCAGGCAGCTCCGCTCGCCAGCCCGCCACCGCCGAAAAGGCCGCCAGTAGCAGACAAAGGCAAGTCCAACGAGCACGGTGCGCCATACTGACCTCAAGCACGCGTAAATACTGTACAACAATAGCATCTTGTACAGATATTGTGCTCACAATGCATAGATTTTAATGCACAGCGCAAGACCTCGGTCACGCCACTAGCGATATGATCAGGTCCGCAATATTAAGAGGTACGAATGCCACGGTCAGCAGCGTATAGGCCTTGCGCGAGCTGGCTGCAAACACACACAGCGGGATCATGATCATGACCACGTCAAAGGCGCCCCAAAGCGCCATGGGCGAAACGCCGAACAACAGAATGTTGACGATGAACCCAAGCAGGTAATAGCCCGACAGGAACAGCAGCGCGTAGCGGCCATCCTGCTCGAAGTACACACGAAGCCCTTCGCGCTCGTCCTCACTGCGGCTAGGCAACATCAGCGCCGAGGAAACGAACAGCGCAAGAGCCAGCAGCACCAACAGCAAGAACTCCTGGAACGAGAAGGTCGCCCTGACTTGCGGCAGCGAATTGACTGCCCACCAGAAATCCATCTGGGTGGTGAAGAGCATGACCGCCCAGACCAGAGCCACCCAGTCTGGAGCAGCGGTGCGACGGATACGGAAGACGGTCAGCGCCCCCAGAAGCAGGCGCGTGACAGAAAGGCCCAAGACCATAGACAGGACGGTAGCAACGATAGGGAAATTGCTCATGGTGCCTCCTGCTGACCAAGACTCTGGACAGCGTAGGCGGCGAACAGCAAACTTTGCACAAATGAGTACGGATTATGGGGCTTGTCGCAGGATTTTAGTGCCGGTGAAACCGAGCGCCGCGGGGCTACGCGCCAAAGCAACCTTCAAGGCTGGCTGTTCCCCACCAAAAACAGCAGCGTCACTTACCCAAGGAGCCTGTCTTGTCAGAACGCACTCACTGCGGCGTGAAGCCCAGCGACTCTGCCTGGTCGGTGTTTCTGGTGTTCTTGCGCCTGGGGCTGACGTCTTTCGGTGGCCCCATTGCGCACCTGGGTTACTTTCGTGAAGCATTTGTAGCGCGCCGCCAATGGCTCAGTGAACGCAGTTATGCCGAGCTGGTCGCCCTGTGCCAACTGCTTCCCGGCCCCGCCAGCAGCCAGGTGGGCATCGCGCTGGGCCTTTCACGGGCGGGGTACCCGGGCGCTGTCGCTGCGTGGGCTGGGTTCACATTGCCATCGGCCCTCCTGCTGACGCTGTGTGCTCAGGGCCTGGGGGCATGGGGAGGTGGCGCCCCAAGTGGCCTGTTGCACGGCCTGAAAATCGTCGCAGTCGCCGTGGTGGCCCAGGCCGTATGGGGCATGGCACGTAGCCTCTGCACCGATTTCGCGCGGGTAGCCATCGCCCTGTTCGCTGCCTGTACCGCGCTGCTGTGGCCCAACGCAGTCGGGCAGATAGCCGTGATCACAGGCTCGGCCATCACAGGCTTGATCCTGCTCAAGCCTCCGGGCTCCCCGGCAGGGGAAGAGCTGCCGTTTTCACTCAGCCGAAAGGCCGGGCTGGCTGCGCTGGTAATGTTCTTTGCCTTGTTGGTGGGCTTGCCGCTATTGACCCGCATCTGGCCCTCGCAAGCACTGGCAATGATCAACGCCTTTTATAGCGCCGGCTCGCTGGTATTCGGCGGTGGGCATGTCGTTCTACCGTTGCTGGAGTCGGCCACAGTGGCCAATGGCTGGGTCGCGAATGACACCTTTCTCGCAGGGTATGGCCTGACGCAGGCCATACCGGGCCCACTGTTCACGTTTGCAGCCTTCCTGGGTGCATCCATGAGCGTGCAGCCGTCCGGCTGGGTGGGCGCGACGGTTGGCATTCTCGCCATTTTTACCCCCTCCTTCCTATTGGTGGTCGGTGTAGTTCCCTTCTGGGAAACACTGCGGCGCAGCGCCCGCAGCCAGTCAGCGCTTGCCGGTGTAAACGCCGGCGTGGTCGGGCTTCTGCTGGCAGCCTTGTACCAACCGGTGTGGACGAGCGCCATAGCCAAGCCAGCAGACTTGGCATGGGCGCTGATCGCCTTGATGGCCCTGATGTTCTGGAAGTGGCCTGCGTGGTTGGTTGTCCTGGGCTGCGGCGTATTCGGTTGGCTGCTGAGCAGCACCTTTTAGGCTCTGTACGAAAAGTTTTGTGGGAGCGGCGGTGCGGCGATCCGACTTGTCCCGCGATGGAGTGCGAAGCGCTCCTGTACCCGACATCAAATGGTGTCAAAGAAGCCGCGAACTCAGGCTTTGCTGCCGCGTTGCGGCAGATCGCGGGGCAAGTCGGATCGCCGCACCGCCGCTCCCACAACGATGAATGACCCTACTTTTCGTACAGAACCTAAGGGCCTTAGAGACAGTATCGGGCAGCTCACTGCAAGGGAAGCGACACGATGGCAGCCAGCCCACCAATGGCCCTGTTTTCCAGGCGCACCTGCCCCCCCAGCCGCTCGACGATAGTGGCCACGATGGATAACCCCAGCCCTGCGCCATTGGGGCTATTGCGGCTATAGAAGCGCTCGAATACCCGCACAAGATTCGCCTCGTCTAGACCTGGCCCTTCATCTTCGACAACCAGTTCGAAGCGATTGGCCAGGCGCCTGAGTGATACCGTGATACGCCCGCCAGGCGGTGAATGCTCTACCGCATTGGAAACCAGGTTCTGCAAGGCGATGCCCAGCGCTCCGGAGTCGATCATCAGGGCATGGTCACCTTCGCTGAGATCCAGCGAGGGCTCCAGGCCGCGATCCAGTATCCAGGGTGTGAGATCCGCCAGCACATCGGTGACCACTTCGCCCAAGTCGACACGGGTGGCGCGCTGACCGAGGCGCGGCTCGACGCGGGCAAGGGTCAGCAACTGGTTGACCACCCGGGTCAGCCGGTCGACACCGCCAATTAAAAAGCCCAGGGCTTTCTGCCGCTCGGCATCGGTACTGGCGGCCTGTGCGTTTTGCGCATGCAGGCGCAGGATCGCCAGGGGCGTGCGCATCTCATGGGCGGCGTCGGCAATGAACCGATGCTCGCGCCGCAGCAGGTCATCGATCTGCGCAAGCAGGCGATTGATAGCCGCCTGCATGGGCTCAAGCTCGGTCGGCAACGGCACCAGTTGCAGGGGTTCGAGGGAGTCGGCATGGCGCGCACGAATCACATCGGCCATGTTCTGCAACGGGCGCAACCCCCAGCCGATGGCCGCCCAGACCAACAGCGCCAAGCCCAGGCTGCCGAGCAGGAACGGGAACAGGGTATGGCGTACGATGCGGTCGATCAGGTCGTAACGCACGTCGTCGCGCTCACCCACCCAGATCACCCACTGTTTTTCGGGTACCGGTAATACAAAGCCGCGCCATTGTTCGCCACCGCTGGCAAAATCGTAGAAGCCCGCCGCCGTAGGCGGTGCGTCGAGGGTCGGTGCACTGGGGGTGTGCACCAGCAACCGTGCTCCCTCCCCCCACACCTGGAACGCCAGCTTGCTCTCATAGGGGTGGCCCACACGGTGGCGCCCGGCCTTGCCCAGCGCCTCGTCGAATGCCTGATACAGCTTTTCGCGGTTGCCATCCTGCACCGGCAGGCTCATCACTCCCTGCAACAGCCGGGCATTCTGAGCCATGTGAGCATCGTAGACTTCGTTGATCTCGCGTCGGCTGTCGTGATAGTTGTACAACGCCAACAAGCCGGTGCCGAGCAGCATCAGCACCATCACCCGCCACAGCGTGCGCTGGCGCAGCGAGCTCATACCTTGCCCTCGACCAGATAACCGATACCGCGCACCGTGCGGATCAGGCCGTTGAACAGTTTCTTGCGCAGGTGATAGATGTTCACTTCCAGCGTGTTGCTCTCAGGCTCCTCGTCCCAGCCATACAGCAGCTGGGTCAGCCGCTCACGCGTGAACACCTTGCCCGGTTGCGCCAGCAACTCGTGCAGCAGGCGATACTCCTTGGGCGTCAGTATCACGGGCACACCGTTGTAGTGCACCTGCTGAGTGGCAGGGTCCAGGCTTACGCCTGCGTGCTCGATGAGCACCTTGGCCCGGCCGGCGCTGCGCCTGAGCAAGGCGCGCAGGCGAGCCTTGAGCTCGTTGAGGTCGAAAGGCTTGACCAGGTAGTCGTCGGCACCGGCATCCAGGCCAGAGATACGGTCCTCGGTCGCATCGCGGGCAGTGAGGATCAGCACCGGCAGGCTGTTGCCCCCTGCCCTCACCCGTCGCAGCAGATCGATACCGCCCAACCGCGGCAGCCCGAGGTCGAGGATCACCAGGTCGAACACTTCGTGTTGCAGGGCATGCAGCCCGCTCAGGCCATCGCGCAACCAGTCGAGGGTGTAGCCCTCCTGGCGCAACCCGTCGCAGATCCCCTCGCCCAGGGCGGTATCATCCTCAACCAGCAGCAGCCGCATGTTCAGTCCTGTTTGTCCTTGATGGCCTTGAGTAAAGCATCGATATCGCCACGCCGGCCCTGGTCGGCCAGCTCGCGGCCTGGCCGTGGCGGCGCCTGGCGTGCTTTTTCCAGGGCGGCGGTGGCTTCAGCGTAGCGTTTTTGCCGGAACAGATGATCGGCCCAGAAGTAATTGCTGTCGATACCGTTGGGGTTCACTTGCAGCGCCTTGCGCAATAAAGTGTCTGCCTTGTCGCTGTCACCGAACCCGATGGGCCAGCCCGGCACCTGGTCGTACAAAGTGCCCAGGCTGGTATAAGCCGAGCCCTGCAGGGCATTAGGGTCGAGTTTCATCGCCTCTTCGAGGCTGGCCTTGGCCGACTTGACCTTGCCCAGCGCCCCCAGGCCGCCGATGGCACCCGCCCAACTGCTGTTGATGATGCCCTCCCAGATCAAGGGTTCGGCCGAGCCCGGATGCTGATGGACCAGCGTAGAAGCGTCGGCTGCGAGTTTCTCGAACGCATCGGCGCGTTTGTCTTTGGGCGTTTGGTACTGGATCTGCGCCCAGCGCTGCTGCAAGTTAGCCAATTGTTGGCTGCCGGCCTGGTCCAGCGCCCAGGTGAGCGGTGCGAATGCCAGCAAGCCAGCGATGAACAGACGTTTCATTTGATCGACTCCTTGGAATGGCTAGCGAGGTAACGACGGATCACCGGCAGTTGCTTGCGCAATGCACGGTCGACCACGCCGGGCAACATGCCGTTGATGCGTACGAAGAGCTTTTCCGGCCAGCCCAGGTAAAGCTCCCTGCGCTCTGACTGCACGGCCTTGAGCACAGCGCGGGCCACATCTGCCGGGTCGTCCATGCCGACTTTCAGGGCCTTGTTGAGCGCCGTGGCAGCGGTGCTGTTCATCGCGGTGCGTGTTGCCCGGGGGGCGGCGTACATGACATTCACCGAGGTATCGGCCAGCTCGCGGCGCAGCGCCTCCGAGAAGCCGCGCAGGGCAAACTTGCTGGCGCAGTAGGTGGCATAGCCGGGGTAGCCGATCGAGCCGTAGGTGGAACCGACGTTGACCACCAGTGCCCTGGGTTGTGCGCGCAGCAGCGGCAGGCACACACGCGTCAGTTGCAGGGCGGCTTTGAGGTTGATGTCCAGCAACTCGTCCAGCGCCTGCTCGTCGATCTGATCGAACAGGGCAAAACGGTTCACGCCCGCGGCATTGATCAGGACGTTGACCCCGCCCATCTCCTGGGCACGGGCAAGCACCTGCTCGCGCCCCTCATGGCTGCGCAGATCGGCCGACTGCCAGAGCAGCCTGTCGTGATAACGGTTCATCAACCCGGCGAGTTTGCCCATCTGCCGGCTCACCGCCAGTACCCGGGCACCGGCTGCGCACAACTGCTCGGCCAGTTCCAGGCCGATGCCTCCGCTGGCGCCGGTGAGTATCACTACACACTCAGGCAAGCGCATGACGCACCTCTTGCAGGCCCGCACGCGGCAGCCCCTGGAACATATCGGTATACAGCCGGTAAACCACTTTGGCCGCTTGGATCACAGCCCGCTGGTCGTCAGCATCATCAAGGCGGTCCATTAACTGCCGGTAGGTGACCATGTGATCCTGGTCCAGCGCGCCATGGGAGCTGAGGTAGCTGAAGGCCCTGTCGGGCAACGCCAGCGTGCTCTGGATCGTGCCGGCGGCCTGGGTGGCCAGGGCAATGCTGGTGCCTTCGAGCACATTTACCATGCCAAACAGCCCGACCGGGTTGCCGCGGGCGATGATGTCGTAAAGGTAGGCGACCATCAGCTCGATCGGCAGTGCCGGGCGACCGTCACGTACCGCTTCCCAGTCGCCACCGCAGGCATTGATGTCATTGAGGATCCACTGCTCGTGGCCGTACTCTTCCTCGATGTATTCGCAGACGGCGCCGCGCAGCCATTCCAGGCGCGAAGGCAGGCGCGCCCCGCACGCCATCATCAGCGGCACGGTATGGCGTACATGGTGGTATGCCTGGGTCAGGAAGGCCACATAGCTGTCGAGGCTGACGTGCCCCGCCAACGCATCGCGTATGACCGGCACGGCGAACAGGGCCTGACGCTCCTGGCTGGTTTGCATTTGCAGGGTATCGAAAAAGGACATGGCAGACCTCACAACGGGATATCGGATAACAGGGAGTGGTAACGCCGCAGGATGGCCTCGCGGCGCGGGCGGCCATTGGCGGTCAGGGTGTCTTCGGTACTGGACAAGGGGCACGGCAGGCGACGCCAGGCATGGACCCTGGCGTAGTCCGGCAGCACGGCATTGCAATGCTGCACAGCCTGGTCGATGAGGGTGTCGGGGGTAGCGGGGTCCAGCGGCCAGAGCAATGCGAGGTTCTTTGGCAGGGCCTCGCCATGCACGAACGCCTGGGCGATCACGCCGCTCTGGGTCAGTTCGGCCTCCACCCACTCCGGGTTGACGTTGCGCCCGAAGCTGGTGATGAACTGGTGTTTCTTGCGGCCATCGAGGTACAGGTAGCCCTCCTCGTCGAAATGGCCGAGGTCGCCGGTGGCCCACCAGCTATCGCAAACAGGTGGTTCCGCCAGATAGCCGAGCAACACCGAGCCCGCCACCAGCACCTCCCCGTCCTCGGCGATACGCACCTGCACATGGGGCAGCGGTTTGCCGACACTGCCTCGGCGGGCTGCGCCCGGCTGGTTCAAGGCCACCACCGAAGCGCACTCGGACAGGCCATAGCCCTCGAACACTGGCAGGCCGATCGCTTCGGCGCGGGCCAGCAAGCTGGGCGCCACCCGGGCACCGCCGACCGCAACGAACCGTAGCGCCCCCACCTGCATCAGCCCGCGCTCGATGGCAGTGATCAGCCCCATCAACAGCTGTGGCACCACAATCAGGCTCTGCGCGCCGCTCAGGGCGATAGCCCCCAGCAAGCGCTTGAAATCGACCTGGCTTGCACCGCCCATGCCCAGTTGCGCCTGGGGGTACAGCAGCAGACTCGCCCCGGCCATCAATGCGGCGTAGACCCCAAGGTTTTCCAGCAGCACACCAAGCGGCAGCACCGCCAGGTAACGCTGAGGTTCACAGGGCCGGCTGGCCACCTCCAGTTCCCGGGCGACACGCAACAGGGCTTCGACAGACAGGCACACGCCTTTGGGCTTGCCCGTACTGCCGGAGGTGTAGGTGATCTTGGCGGTGCCGGCAGGCAGCGCTGCAGCGGGCTCTGCCTCGCGAACCCAGAACACGTCCTGCTGAGCGAACCCCAGCTCGGCGAGCGTACCGTGCCATTGCGGGTCGCACAGCACATGGCTGGCACCACTCTGCTCAATGCAATGGCTGAACTGGGCAACACTGAAGAACGACGGGACGATTACACAGGGACGCTCGGCAAACAGCGCCGCCAAATCCCAGAACAGCAACTGCGGGCTGTTATCCAGCGCCAGTACCAGAGGGCCTGGCGAACACGTACGCAAGCTGTGGGTGCGTAACCCCACCTCTGCCAGCAACTGCCTGTAGGTGAAGCGCTCGGTCGCCCCTTGCACGGCAATGGCGTCAGCGTGATCGCGGGCAAACGTGACCAGCAGTTGATGAAAGCGCTCCAGTTCATGCGGCATGGCCAGCCTCCTGAAAGGCCGTAGGTAATCCCAGGCGCTGGAACACTCCAGCCTTGCTCAAGGCATCGAAGCCATGACCGATGCTGCCGGCAAAGACTTGCGGATGCTGAGCGTAGTAGTTACCCCATTGGTCCACCTGCCCATTCAGCCGAGCCGGGTCGGCCGACGCCAGTACCGATGGCACCAATCCCAGGCGCCGGAAACTGTTGATCAGCGTCGTCGCGCCGGTGAACGCCACCCACTTCAGGCCCCGTGTGGCCAGCAACCAAGTCACCGCTATGATCATGATTCGCGCGCTACCGGCACTGAGCGAGGCCAGGTTGCCGACTTCGACCATGCACTCACGCTCAAGGGGGCAGCCTGCTACGCGTGAAACTGCAGCTTCCAGCGGCTCATCCAGGTAGTGCTCGAGAAACAGCGGCCCGCTGCTGGCCGGGCGCAAGCCTGCGGCAGCAACCAGCCGACCATGGCTGTCATGCAGCGCCAGCAGTTCTGGGAGGTAATGGTGCACATCAGCGTGGTGCACGCTGGCAAAACACTGATGAATGAAGTGCTCCAGCTCATCGCGGCCAGGGTCCTTGTGCAGATGAAGCGACAAGTGGGCGTGATTGTCGACGTGGCTGCCGATAGGCAATGGGAGCAGGCTGCTCCACTGAGACTGGGTCATGAAACTCCCCCCGTTTGGGCTTGATGGGGTGAGTATCAGTGGTCAATCTGAAGGGAATCTGAAGTCAAGGATTCGACCTTGGTCGCAGGGCGCGTGCTGATCGTTGGAGACAGAAGCCAGCGCGATAAGAGCGGCCACTGACTGACCTTTATCAATCACCCCGTGATGTTCAAGCGTAGAACCGACACGATGGCCTTTATCGGCCAAACTTCTGTCAGGGCCACAGGGGAGCCACCAATGTTAACCGTCACACTGATCAACGCGCTGGTCGTGATGCTGGTGGTGGTGATTCATTACGAATGCCTGCTACGCCTGAACGACTGGCTACCGCGGCTCAAGCTCTGGAGCCGGTTTCGCATCGTCATCGGGGTGTTCGGCGCGTTGGCGGCCCACGCACTGGAAGTCTGGTGCTTTGCCCTGGCCTATTACCTGATGGCTAATGCCAAAGGCTGGGGTACGCTGAGCGGCAACTTCGATGGCACATTCATGGACTGCGTGTACTTCTCATTCACCACCTACACCACCATCGGCTTTGGCGATATCGCGCCAAGTGGCGACCTCAAATACCTTACAGGCCTGCAGGCGCTGACGGGCCTGGTGATGATCACCTGGACGGCCTCCTTTCTGTTTCTGGAAATGCAGAAGTACTGGAAGACCAAGTAGCGAGGCGTGGGGAAATCAGCGCGGCAATTGACAACTATCAAGTACGCAAAAGGCGCCGCGTTGAAACTGTACCTCCTTTGTACACCCCCAAATATAAGGAGGCTTGCCATGGCATCCGCCGAAACACCCCGCCCCCACGCCGCAGCGTCATTTCCTGCCACCACCGGCGAACACTGGATCGAAGCGCTCGACAACGGCACCCATGTGCTGATCAGGCCTTTGCAGCCCAAAGACCGCCAGCGCGAGAAGAACTTTATCGAACGCCTGTCGCCACAGTCGCGCCACTTCCGCTTCCTGTGCCAACTCACGGAGCCTGGCGAAGCCATGCTGGATCAACTGATGGTCGTCGACCACGACCAGCATATGGCCTATGTGGCCCTCGCCCATGTCGACGGTGAACTGCAGGAGGTTGGTATTTCCCGTTACGCGACCCGATCGGGTAGTGAAGAATGCGAGTGCGCCGTCACCGTCCTCGATAGCTGGCAGCGTCACGGTTTGGGTACATTGCTGCTCCAGCACCTGATCGACCACGCACGCGCCCAGGGCCTGCGGCACATGTATTCCATGGACGCTGCGGCCAATGTGGCGATGCGCGACCTGGCTCAGGCAGCAGGGTTTACCAGCGTCAGAGACCCGGATGACCCAAGCCAGTTGATTCACCGGCTTTCGCTGGCCTGAGGCGATGCCGCAGCGGTGGCCTCCGGCAGCAGGTCCAGTTGCTCCAGACACTGCCGCTCATCGGCCGCGGTCACCCCCTCGAACGCCCTGACTTCAAGCAACGGCGTATTGAACAGGGCCAGCCGGATGACGCCGTTGCGATCCAGAAACGTTTGCGCCAGGCACTGGCAGACCGATTTGGCCACCAGTGCGGCGAACGCTCGATCCTCTGGCAGATCAATCTGTGCCTGCAAGTGGGTCTCGCACCCGCTCACAATGCCTTGTACGGAACGGCTGGCGAGCACGAGTGTGCTTATGCCCAGCACGGCGAACAGTAGCAGCATGCCCAGCATAATGTTCGACTCTCTGGCCACACCCCGGATCAAGGCAAGCCTCGCTTGCCAACCTGTGCCCTGCTCGGAAAAAATGGTCTCGCCCACAGCGCCCTTGAAACAGCGCTGCACGGCCAACCCGACCGCCGCGCTCAGCGCCAGCACTGCCAGCACAATGACCGGGGCACGCATGGGCAGCCGCCAGGCCGGGCCCAGCACCTGATACACCGAGGCGGCAACCACCAGCGTGGCAATTGCCGCGATCCATCCAAGGCTGCCCCTGGGACGTGTTACCCAGGCCCTGAGCTTTGCCCTTGCTTGCATATTCATGAGAACCTCCAGCACCGTGCTAGCGCACAGGGTCTATGGCAACCGTTTCCAGGTGCTCGGGCACGCACACCTGCCAGCCGAGCTCGAGGCTTATCCGTCGACGCAAGGTGTCCGCAGCATGCGGTTCGCCATGAATGACGTAGGTTTGCCGCGGTGGCCGGGTGAACCCGCGTAACCACTCCATGATTTCGTCCGCATCGGCATGCGCCGACAGGTTGTCCATGGCAAAGACCTGCGCCCGGATCGGCACATCTTCGCCATGCAGGCGCACGCTGCGCGCTCCGGCAACAATATCGGCACCCCGAGTACCGCCTGCCTGAAAGCCGGAGAACAGGATGCTGTTATGAGGATTGGGCGCCAGCGCCTTGAGGTGGTGCAACACCCGCCCCCCCGTGGCCATGCCGCTTGCGGCAATGATCACCGCAGGTTCGCGCAGCTGATCCAGGTGCCTGGATTCATCGACCGTACGGATGATCTGTGTGCCTTTGCACATCTGCGCGCACTCCAGCGCCGTCAGGCGGTGCTCACGCCTGAACTGTTGGTACAGGGCCGTGGCATCCATCGCCATCGGGCTGTTGAGATACACGGGTATGTCGGGTATCAGCCCGTCGCGCTTGAGCGTGTACAGGTAGTACATCAACAGTTGCGCACGGCCAATGGCAAATGACGGTACCAGCGTGATGCCATGGCGCAGCAGGGTCTGGTTGATCACATCGGCCAGGTAACGCTCCGGAGCCTGAGCAGGGTGCGAACGGTCACCATAGGTCGATTCCACCAGCAGCGCATCGGCCGCACCGATCAGCTCGGGCGCACGCATCACGGGGTCGTGGGGCCGCCCCAGATCGCCTGATGACACCAGCGTCTGGCCATCTACCGTCAGTTGCACGGTCGCCGCGCCCAGAATGTGCCCGGCCGTGCGCAGCAACAGTTCGATACCGGGCGCGATCTGGGTGCGATGGTGCAACGCGACGGGCCTGAACAGCTGCAGTGCGCGCTTGGCATCCTGCTCGGTGTACAAGGGGCGAGCCGGCGAATGCTTGGAATAACCATGACGATTGGCATGTTCGGCCTGCTCCTCCTGCAGCCGGGCGCTGTCGAGCAACAGGATTTCAGCCAGGGCACAGGTCGCAGGGGTGGCATATACAGGCCCGCTGAAGCCTTCGCGCGCCAACACCGGCAGGTATCCGCTGTGGTCCAAGTGGGCATGGGTGAGTACCACCGCATCGACCGCACGCAGTGCCGCTGGAAGTGGCTCCCAGTTGCGCAAGCGCAGTTGCTTGTAGCCCTGGAAAAGCCCGCAGTCGATCAGCACCCGTGTCGAATCACGCGTCAGCAGGAACTTGCTGCCCGTCACCGTGCCCGTACCGCCGAAAAAGGTCAGTTGCATGGCGGTGGCTCCCAGGTGTCGATCACGCAGGCATGAACGGTCAGCACGCTGCACGGTGGATCGCTCACCATACGTTCGGTGGTGTCGCCCAGCAGCTTGCTCAAACCCTTGGGCTGCACTACCCCCAGGACCAGTACGTCGATATCTAGGGCCGCTACCTGCTCCCGGATCACGTGCACTGCCCCGCCTTCCTTGAAATGCCGGCAATCGAGGGGCACACCTTCGGCATCGGCCAATTCATCGAAGGACACCTGCAAGGCATCACGCATCTCCTCGACCCAGGTCTGCGCAACCAGCATGTCCGGGGCAAACACACCAACCAGGTCATATGCCGAGAGCAGGTGCAACTGCGCATCGCATTGCAGCGCCAGCGCATCGGCGGCCCGGATGAGGGCGCGGTTGAATAGCATCTGGGCATCGGGTTCATCGTGCAAGGCGGTGTCCACGGCTATCAGTATGCGTTTGGGCAAGGACGCGGCTGCCCGGGGCACGAAATGCATCAAGCCTTGGTACGATCGCATCAGCGCGCAGTCCAGCGGCGTGCCGAAAAACCGGGCCAGTGCCGGTGTTGTTTCGGTGTCCTTGATGACCATATCGGGCTTGAGCTCGCGGATGTAGTCGGCTGCCTGGTCGCGCAGGTCTTCTGCCTTGACGATATCCACCGTCAGATAGGTATTACTGGACCGGTGATGTTCGACCAGTTCCACAAGCTGCTTGCGATAGAGCCCGTATTGGCGCTGCAGCTCGGCTTCGTTCAGCCGCTCCTGGTGTAAAGAATGCGCCTCGTACGGCTCGAACAGCCCAACGATATGCACCGCTGCGCCGCTGACCTGCGCCAGGGCAAGTGCCCGGCGCAGAGCCGCCGAGTGCGGGTCTATGTCTGTAAGCAGCACCAGCAGTTGTCGATACTGACCCATGGGAAACCTCCGGCCGCACGCGGCGATGGCAAGTAGCATCAATCTTCGAGCGCCCTACCCTTCAGCGCTTGATGCAGATCAGAAAGTCATCACCCGCGCACCAACTTGATCAATGTCAGAACCGTACCGACGCCTCACGGTACAACCAGTACAGCCCACGTTGATCAGGCCCTCTGGAGGCCCTATGAACAATCAGTTGCTGGAAACCGAAGACACAAGCGAACACTGGGTAGACACCCTTGCTGACGGCACAGCCGTGCTGATTCGCCCGCTGCGCGATGATGATCACGAACGGGACAGACGCTTTGTGAGCACGATCAGCCATGAGGCCCGGCGTTTTCGTTTTCTCGCCGGACTCAGCGGTGGCTTGCCCGGCCTTGACGCGCAGTTGATGCCGGTTGACGGTCACCAGCGCATGGCCTACGTAACGCTGGCCCATGCGAATGGCCAGCTGCATCAGCTTGGCGTAAGCCGCTATGCCGCGACCCCGGGTAGCCACAATTGCGAATGTGCCGTCGCTGTCAGTGAACAATGGCAACGCAAAGGGCTGGGCAAGCTGTTGCTGCAGCACCTGATCGAAGCAGCTCGGCGCAATGGCTACCAGTGCATGGTGTCCAGGGACCTGTCGAGCAACTACGCCATGCACCGGCTGACCAAGGCGCTGGGCTTCAGTTCGCGCTACCTGGGCGGCGATGTCAGCGAAATCCTCCATGAGCTTGACCTGCGCGCCTGAAACAAGGCCCTTGCGGGCCTTGCACTTCAACCTTGCGAATGCTCGGGCGAGATCACCAGAACACTGCTGCGGAGCCGATGCAGGATGCGCTCGGCCGTACTGCCGATAAACCAGCCGATACCATGATGGTGGTAGCTCCCCATCACCAGCACATCGATATCGTTGTTGTCCATGAACAGCGCCAGCACCTTGGTCGGGTCCCCCACCCGCATGTGGCGGTGCTCGGCGGGGATCCCGTTGCGTTCGGCCAATGCCTGGAAGGCATCGGCCTGAGCCTCGTGAAGTGTCCGTGACAGGTTCGAATCGAACAGGAATGAATGTTCCCGACTGCCTTCGGTGTCCAGGTACATGGAACTCATATCGTAGGCATACAGCAGTTCGATCTGGGCGTTGCATTGCAAGGCCATCTTGAGAGCTTCGCTGATGATATGGTCGTTGAAGCCTTCGAACTGATCCTCCGGGCGAGAAAGGTCAACCGCTGCAAGTATCCGCCGCGGCAGGGCATTGCTGGCGTTGTGTACAAGGTGTAGGGGAATTCGGGTGTCGCGCAGCAACTGCACGTCGAGCGAGGTGAACATGGCTCGCATCCACCACGGCTCATGCTCCAGCCCCTTGATCAGCAGGGCGAACGGCTGCTCACGCAGATGCACCTGGATCTCGTCCAGCGGATTTTGCACCCACAAAACCTCCGTGGTTACTGTCACGCCGTTGCGGCGCATCGACAGTGCCTGGGTTTCCAGCCAGGCACGGTGTTGCTGAACATAGCCCTCACGCATGACCGCCAACGCCTGGTCGTTGACCAGGCCGGCAGTGGCCAGGCCCTCAAGGTAGTCAAAGGCGACGATGTGCAATGGCATGCCCTTGGCTTTGGCCAGGGCCGCCGCACGGTCATAAACCGGCGTGCGGCGCATCAAGGGCGATGCGATCAGAAGAAGTCGTTGCGGGTTGGTCATGGCACACCTCTGCGGGCTCGATGAGTACCTTGATGATCTGACAGCGGCGCCTGTGCGGTTTGATGTTTATCAAAAGTCAGAGGGCACTGATCAACGGCTGCCGCCGTTTGACGCAAAATTGACACGGATCAAGACTTACACGCTTTTTAGGCGCACGCTGCTAACAATCAGCGATGCCCCGGAGGCATGCCATGGCACTCATGAAAGCGGCCATTTATGTCGAAAAGAACCGCATCGTGCTGGAAGACAAGCCCATCCCTGAGATCGGCCCGCTAGATGCGCTGATGCGCATCAGCACCACGACGATCTGTGGCACCGATGTGCATATCCTGCGTGGCGAGTATCCAGTGGCCAAAGGGCTGACCGTCGGCCACGAGCCAGTGGGTGTCATCGAAAAACTGGGCTCAGAGGTTCGCGGATTCCACGAAGGGCAACGCGTCATCGCTGGCGCCATCACCCCAAGCGGCTACAGCAATGCCTGCCTGTGTGGCTGTGGCGCCCAGGACGGCGCCGGAACGGCGCATGGTTTCAAGGCCATCGGTGGCTGGAAGTTCGGCAATGTCATTGACGGTTGCCAAGCTGAATACGTGCGGGTGCCGGACGCGATGGCCAACCTCTCCCCCATTCCTGACAGCCTCAACGATGAACACGTGCTGATGTGCCCCGATATCATGTCCACTGGCTTTTCCGGTGCAGAACGCGGGGGCGTGACAATCGGCGATACCGTCGCCGTGTTCGCCTTGGGCCCGATCGGCCTGTGCGCGGTCGCCGGCGCCAAAATGCTGGGTGCCACCACCATCATCGGCGTGGACACCGTGGCGGCGCGCATCAGCGTGGCACGCGAAATGGGGGCTTCACACGTGGTCGACTTCAAGCAAGGCAACGTGGTGGCGCAGATCATGGCGCTGACCGATGGCCGTGGCGTAGATGTAGCGATCGAAGCGCTGGGCACCCAGGCCACCTTCGAATGGGCACTGCGGGTGCTGCGCCCCGGCGGCACGTTGTCCAGCCTGGGCGTGTACAACGCCGACCTGCGCATCCCCGTGGATGCATACGCTGCCGGCCTTGGCGATTACCGCATCGTGAGCACACTGTGCCCCGGCGGCAAAGAGCGGATGCGCCGGTTGATGGCGGTGGTTGCCAGTGGCCGCGTCGACGTTTCCCCCTTGGTCACCCACCGTTTCCGGCTCGATGATATCGAAGCTGCCTACGAATTGTTCGCCAACCAGCGCGACGGCGTGATGAAGGTGGCGATCACGCCCTGAACCTCGCCACGCCGTCGGCAAGGACGCCATTGCCCCCTATCGATAGGCAGTCCCTTGCTCATGCATGCACTGGAGGTTCCGATGAACGTCTACGTCGAGAAAAGCGCCAACGACAATCGCTGGTGGGTACACATGGACGAGTGGCGGGTGAGTTTCAGAACACCCATTGAAGCCGAACGGTTCGTGGGCGTGCTGACCGCCCGCCTCAACGCGCCTCATTCACTGTACAAGATCACCACCGTCGCTTTCAGACCTGCGAAGGAGGCATGAAATGTCGGGCCTGACCGACTTTCAGCTGCTCGGGCAGCCTGCGCCAACGTGCAAACCACGGCCCGTCCATTTCAAACCACTGACATGCTCGTGCAGTGAGTGCCGGGTCAGCGGCTTGTGTTTGCCCACGGGTTTGCCCATGCAATGCAACAGTTATTTCGGCACACTGATCGGCCCTCGTATCCGGGTCAGGAAGGGGGCTGCGCTGTTCAACGCAAATGTGCCCTTGAGTAGCCTGTATGCAGTGCACTCAGGCAGCTTCAAAACGAACCTGAACAACGCCGAAGGTCAGGGTGTGATCATCAACTTCTGGATGCCAGGGGACGTAATGGGGCTAGATGCCATAGCCACCGAGCTTCATGTCTGTGATGCCATCGCCCTGGAAGACAGCGAAGTGTGCCCGGTGCCCTATCATCGCCTGCAAGCCCTGGCGCGTGATTTCCCCGCGCTGCAACAGAGCTTGAACCGCCTAATGAGCCGGGAGATTATCCGCGAGCATGAGCGCGTGCTGATGCTCTGCAACCTCTCTGCCGAGCAGCGGCTTGCCAGTTTCCTGCTAAGCCTTTCCCGCCGCTTCGTCAGCCGCGGCTATTCATCCCAAGGTTTCGTGTTGCGCATGTCTCGCGAAGACATCGCCTCCTACCTCGGGCTGCGCCTGGAAACCATATGCCGCTCGGTCGCTCACTTACGCAGTTTGGGTATCGTCAAACTGCACGGCCGGCGGGTGGAGATCCTCGACATGCCAGCGCTGATCGCGCTCGAACTGGGTTCCCAAGGCAGCTTTGCCATCGCCCCGGTGCAGACCTGATGCTCGACCTGGTGAACTTGGCTCACGGGGCCGTGGCATTGGGCATCGGCATGCTGGTTGGCCTTGAGCGGGAGCGCAAGAAGGTCAACAGTGAGGCTCCCGCCGCAGCGGGTTTGAGAACCTTCGCAATCACCGCCCTGATGGGCTATGTCTGCCATGTAATGGCTGGCCCGGTTCTGGTCGGCGTTGCATTGGTGGGCATAGCGCTGCTGTTGGCCATTTACCACCGCACAAAACCCGACGAAGATTCGGACATTACCAGCGCAATCGCCTTGCTGCTGGTGTTGGTGTTGGGAGGCCTGACAGTCGAACACCCCGAGCTGGCAACCGCCATCGGTATCGTACTCACCATACTGCTGGCCCTCAGGCGTGAGCTTCACCGTTTCGTGCTGCAGCAACTAAGCGAGGCCGAACTGCGCGATGGCTTGTTGCTCCTCACAGTAGCGCTGGTTGTGCTGCCGTTGACGCCGGACCGGTTCATTGGCCCCTACGGGGTACTGAACCCGCGGGTGATCTGCACGCTGGTCGTGTTACTGATGGCAGTCGGTGCGCTAGGGCATATCGCCATGCGCCTGCTGGGGCCACGCTATGGCTTGGCCCTGAGTGCGATCGCATCCGGGTTTGCCTCTGGCTCGGCGACCATTGCCGTGCTTGGCCATCAAGCACGAAAGCAGGACACGTTCATGCGCGCGTTCGCCGCTGCGGCGGTGCTGTCCAACCTCGCCACCCTTGTCCAGTTTGGTTTGGTGCTTGGCGTTGTCGACGTGCGCTTGCTGCGCCCTTTCTGGCCATCTATAGGTCTCGGTATACTGGTCACGCTCATTTACGGCGTGCTGTTGCTGGCGCCTTGGCGCCCTGTGCCAGCCGGCCCCACGACCAAGCCTGGCAGCGGTGCTTTCAGCCTGTTCACAGCACTGCTCATCACGCTAGCGATTACCTGCATTGCATTGTTTTCGGCGTTTCTGCTCGAGCACCTTGGTCACAAGGGGGTCAGCATTGCTGCCTTTATCAGTGGCTTGGGCGATGCGCATGCCGCAACTGCTTCGGTCGCTTCGCTCGTTGCTGCAGGCCAGCTGAAAAGTGCCGACCTGATGTTACCGGCAATGATGGCGCTCACAGGGAATACCGTGACCAAATGCGTACTGGCATGGAGCGGCGGCGGATCTTCGTTCGCTCGCCACCTCATTCCGGCTCAGCTCGTCATTCTTGGCACGCTATGGCTTGCGTTGTTGATCTGATACATCAGTCCGAACAGCTACCGTTTGGCGCGCGCCGAAAATGCTAAGCCAGGTACCTGCTGCTGGGTTTTTTAATGATTAAACAGTCCGTACTCGCTCAGCTGAGCATCCGCACCGAACTCGCCGCCTCACACGCCATCCTCAGGTCTTCCCCCGCAAGCAAATGCTGGTAATGCGCCTTCAATGCCGGCTCCCAGCCCGCCACTTCTTCCAGTACTTGCTCGGCCTGCTCCCGCGTCAGGGCAAAGTGAGCGTGGTGGCTGAGCAGGTTTGCGCGACTGATCTGGCTGCCCTCACGGCCAACAGCCATGGCCAAGGTTTGTGCCGGCCCTTCTTCGAGCATGGGCAGTACGTCGTACATCGGCGACAGACGCCACCCGCCTGCCACCCAGATCACTGCATGGTTGCGTGGATGGTCGTCAGAGTTCCCCACCAGAGCGTTGTAGCACATGCGTTTGAACAGCTCCTGCAGATCAGCATCGGGCACGCCCCGCCGACGCATTTCATCGGCTACGGCGGCGTAGCGCCAATCCCGATGGTGTGCGCCGTTCCATTCTGAATCCAGCAGGGTCAATGCGCTGAGCATGGGAATGCGCCGGGCGCCCTGTGCAATTGGCGTGCGGTCGAAGCGTTCGATCAGCAAGGTTGAAGGGTTTTCGGCATGCAGCGCGGTTTTTGCCACGTTCAAACCCTGCCCTGCTGCAAAGGTCATGCAGGCATATTCGATGGAGGGCAGGTCGTAGTGGTCGTAGCGATCACGGGGCTTGGCCAGGATCAGCATGCCGTTGTCCTGCAGCGTGCGTTTGGGGCGCGCGCCGCCCAGGGCGGAACGCTGTTGGCGGACGTTGAGGGTTGCTACCGACTCGGCGTCGAGCTGGCCGTCGTACACCGCCTCGCACGCGGCGACGAATTTCGCCAGGCCTTTCAAGGTGGGTACCGCGCCGTCGCCCAGGCCAGGTGCGGGCGTGGTTGCGCCGCCGGCCATCAGGTTGCCGACGCGGTCGTTGTTCGGTGACTTGAGCAAGAAATCGAGGGTGCCCAGTTCCTGGCCGTACGCCCTATGCAGCAGCCGCTCGCCCCAGCCATCAGGCATGGCGTCATTGATGAAGCCGGGTATGCCGCGGTTCTTGGCGATCCCCGTGTAGGGCTCGGCACGCAGGGGGTAATTGATGGGGTCGGGTACCCAGCCGCCCTGCGCCACATGGTCAGGCGCATAGAGGAACTCACCGAGCTTGCCTTTGAGGGTCAGCCGGCCAAGGGTGATGACCTCACCCGTCTCGGGGTGCTCCATATAGATGTAGGCACGGGACATCAGAATTCCTCGGGCTTGGGTTTTGCCAGCCGCACGCGGCGGGATGCGAGGCGCTGGTGGGCATCGTCGTCATCACTGAAGCGGGTGATCTGGGAGGTTTTTTCAATGCCCTCCAGCGAGGCGAAGACCGTGTCGCTGATGCCCAGGCGCCATAACACCAGCATGAAAGAACGCAGGTCCACGCGTGCGGAGCCGCCTTCGATCTTGCGAAGGGTATGCGCGGAGACGCCGATTGCTGCCGTGAGGTCTGTTTGACGCAAACCGAGCGACAGGCGCCTTGCCTTCACCAGAAGCCCTATTTTATTGAGAGTATCGACGCAGGCGACGGGGAAAAAGTCATCCATAAAGTCTACCAGTACTAACATTAAGTCTCATAAGGCAAACCATAGCACGCATTACGGCTTGTTACGATGAACATAAAGCTCGAAATCGTAAGCTTTAACTCTAATAAGGGGCACCATGATTAACGTTATAGATTGCTGATGGTCACCTGTCGGTGATACCGGGCAGGCCAGAAACCCGACTATGCTGGAAGCAGCCCAACGTCGGGTCGCAGGGGAGCGAAGCATGAGGATCATGCGTGGATTCAGGCAAGTGTGTTGGCTGGCTCTGGCGGTGCAGATGCTGTGCTCAACCCTCCTCCATGCAGAGGGCCTGGAGCCTTCGGCGACGGCAGCCGATGCTGCCACCCCTGAGCCTGCAGCACTGCAGATCATCAACCGCACGGTATTTGTCTTTCGTGCCACCCTGCTGGGTGAAACACCACAGGTTCGAGCACTGCGGGCCAAGTCGGCCATTGAAGAAGCGTTGCAGGATGAAGATGACCAAGGCATCAGAATCGACGCTATCCTGAACAGTTACCTGGTACTGCTGGGCGATCGGCGCGCGTTCATTGTCACGCCGCAGGACGCCGCCGCCAACGATATCACCGCGCGCGAAGCCGCCGAGCTGGCCGCAGAGAACCTGCGCCTGGTAGTCGAGGAAACACGCCAGGCGCGCAGCGTGCGTTTTCTCCTTAATGCCGTCGGCTATTCGGCTGCGGCCACCTTGGTGTTCATGCTTCTGGTCAAGGGCGCGCGAGGTGTGCGGCGAAAGCTTTTGGGGCTGCTGCCCAGGCTGATGGGCAAGCATTCCGAGCGTTTCAGGGTGGGTCAAACACCCCTGTTCGACCTGCAGAACCTTTACTATCTGGCCGATCGTTCGCTGTGGTTGGTGTACTGGCTGGTGTTGCTGTTGCTCTGCTACCAGTGGCTGGGCTTCGTGCTGTCGCAGTTCCCTTACACCCGGGCGTGGGGCGAAAGCCTGAATGTCTACCTGATGGAGCTGGTCAGCTATCTGGTCAGCGGCATCCTTCACGCCATCCCCGGGCTTACCGTTGCCCTGTCGATTTTCTTCATTGCCCGCGGTATCAGCGCGTTTTCCAAGCGGGTGCTGCGGCGCATGGCACGGCCGGGCACGTTGAAGTGGCTCAACGAAGAAACCCTGCAGCCCACCATGCGCCTGACATCATTGGCGATCTGGCTGTTTGCGCTGGTGATGGCCTACCCGTACCTACCTGGCTCTGGCACCGATGCCTTCAAGGGCCTGTCGGTACTGCTCGGGCTGATGATTTCGCTCGGTGCCACCAGTGTCGTCGGCCAGGCGGCGGCCGGGCTGATTCTCACCTATACAAGGACGCTGCGCGCCGGTGAGTTCGTGCGCATGGGCGACTATGAGGGCACGGTGACCGAGGTGGGTATGTTCACCACCACCATCCGCACCGGCCTTGGCGAGGTGTTGACGCTGCCCAATTCGATGATCACGGGCACCGTGACGAAAAACTACTCACGCATCGTCGAGGGGCCAGGCTATGTGGTCGATACGGTGGTGACCATCGGCTACGACACGCCGTGGCGGCAGGTCGAAGCGATGTTGCTGGAGGCGGCCAGGCGTACCGATGGCGTACTGGCAAAGCCCGAACCCCAGGTGTTCCAGACGGCGCTGTCGGATTTTTATCCGGAGTACCGCCTAGTGGCCCAGGCCGTTCCGTCGCAGCCCAGGCCACGCGCCCTCCTCCTCAGCCTGCTGCACGCCAATATCCAGGACGTTTTCAACGAGTACGGCGTGCAGATCATGTCGCCCCACTACCTCGGCGACCCATTGCAGGCCAAGTGGGTGCCAAGGGAGCAGTGGTACGCCGACCCTGCCAAGCCAGAACATCCGCAGCCAGCCAGCAAGCCTTGAAAGGGAGTTTGCGATGACGGACCCACGCAAGAAGATGAGCCTGATGGGCCTTACTACGCTGGTGACGGTCAACATGATGGGGTCGGGCATCATCATGCTGCCGACCAACATGGCGCAACTGGGCGCAGTGTCGCTGTTGTCATGGGCCTTCACCGCGATTGGTTCGATGGCCATTGCCTACTGTTTTGCTCAATGCGGGATCTTCTGCCCGCGCTCTGGCGGCTTGTCGGCCTACACCGAAGAAGCCCACGCAAAATCAGGCTTCTTTCTCTGCTCCTACCTGTACTTTCTGTCGCTGGCGATCGCCAACGTGGCGGTGGCAATTTCTGCGGTGGGCTACATGACCGCGTTCGTGCCTTGGTTGGGTACCGGTGCCGTGCCGCTGTTCATCGGCACCGTGGGGCTGATCTGGCTAACCATCGTCGCCAACTTTGGCGGCCCGAACATCACCGGCAAGATCGGTGCGATCACGGTATGGGGTGTCATCATCCCCGTTGCCGGGCTGAGTATCATCGGCTGGTTCTGGTTCAAGCCCGACCTGCTCCAGGCCGCCTGGAACCCCAATGCGTTGCCGCTTTCCGAGGCCATCGGCAAGGCCATACCGCTGACCCTGTGGGCCTTTCTCGGCATGGAGTCGGCAGCCCAGGCGTCTGATGCGGTCGAGAACCCGAAGCGCGACGTGCCGCTGGCGTGCCTCTTCGGCACCCTGGGGGCGGCGGTGGTCTATGTGCTTTCGACCACGGTCATCCAGGGCATCATCCCCAACGCTGAGCTGGCCAACGCGTCAGCGCCTTTCGCGCTGGTCTACGCGAAGATGTTCAGCCCGCTGGTGGGCAATATTGTCATGGCCTTGGCGGTCATGGCCTGTGTCGGCTCACTGCTGGGCTGGCAGTTCACCCTGGCCCAGACCGCCAAGATGACCGCCGACCAGAACCTCTTTCTCAAGCTGTTTAGCAAGCTCAACAGGTTTGGGGCGCCGGTTATTGGCATGATCGTCTGTGGCCTGTTGCAGACTGCAATGGCCGTTTCGACCATTTCACCCAATGCCAGTGCGCAGTTCAGCAAGCTGGTGAACCTTGCTGCGGTGACCAACCTGATCCCCTACGTGACAGCGCTGACCGGGCTACTGGTAATCATGTACAAGGCCAACGTCTCGCCAACGGTGTACTCGCGCAACCTGGTTGTGCTGCTGATTGCCGTGTCCTACTCGCTTTATGCGCTATATGCCTGCGGCATGGAGGCCTTGTTTGGCGGGTTGCTGGTGCTTGCCTTTGGCTACCTGCTGTACGGGTTTCTCGCCAAGCGGTTTGTCTACTCGCCAACTGACGGCCTGAGCGGAGGGCGCGAGCAATGAAGTCGTTATCAGCGAAGCTTTTGCGTCTGCTGCTGGCGGGTGCGCTCTCTGGTGTTTCGGTTGTTTCCTGGGCCGATACCCTGGAGCGGGTGCGCAGCAGTCATACCCTGACGCTGGGCTACCTGCCTGGGTCAGCACCGTTCAGTGCCCTGAACGGCGACACCGTCGAGGGTTACGCCATTGATCTTTGTCTGAAGATCAGTGAACGGGTGAAATCCGAACTGCAGCAACCCGCGTTGCAGGTGCGGTTTCAGCCCGTGGAAATTACCCAAGCGGTTGCTGCGGTCAGCTCGGGCAAAGTCGATATCCTCTGCACGCCGACACCGCAGACGCTGGAGCGGCGCAAAGCAGTGAGCTTTTCGCTGCCGGTGTATACCGCGGGGCTCTCGGCCGTGGTCCGTAAGCAGTCACCTGAGCCGTTACTCAAGGCGCTCAACGGTGAGGTGGCGCATGACGGGCCGACCTGGCGCGCCACGGTCAATCGGGGCCTGGCCAAGCAGACCTATGCCGTATTGGCGGGTAGTGCCACGCAGCAGTGGGTTGGCGAGCAGATGCGGCTGCTTGGGGTGATCGCGACCTTGGTTAGCGTCAAGAGCAATGAGGAAGGCGTACGGCGCGTGGCCGAGGGCGGTGCCGATGCGTTCTTTGCCGACCGTATCCTGCTCAAGACCCACATCGCGTCGGGCTATCCGGACGGCAGCCTATTGCTGCTCGACCGAATCTACGAATATGCGCCGGTTTCGCTGATGATCGCGCGCGGCGATGATGACTTCCGGTTGCTGGTCGATACGGTGCTGAGCGAGATGTACCGGTCGGGCGAAATCGAGCAGGCCTACGTCAAATACCTCGACGGTGTGAGCGACACGGCCAGGCGGTTGTTCAAGGTTTATGCGTTGCCCTGACTCAGCCCAGCCCACCAAACCGCTTGTAGAAGCTCTCGTTAACATCCGGCAACGGCCCATCTGCCGTCTCCAGTGCGGTCCCCAGCCACGCTTCCGCCTTGCCCCACACCAGCCGATAGAGGTTACGGCACAACTGGCGAGCAGCCCTGCCTTCCCAATCCCCAGGCAGCAGCTCATCCGGCAACTGCGGGTCACGCAGCAGCAGCCGGCGGTACTCATGAATCAACAAGGTGCGCGCCAGGAAGCAGTCCTGGGCATCGAGTTCCTTCTGCTCCTTGAGCGCCTGCCACAGCGGTCGGAACAAGCGGATGAACTCGCTGTAGTGCTCACCCAGTTCCTCGATCCGCCAGCTTTCCCGCACCTGGGCGCGCATGGCCTTGGAGGCTAGTACTTCCTGGGTGTGGGTTTCGAAGACGATGCTGTCGTCAGTGGCGTCCAGCTCGCGCAAGGTGGTCGCCAGGTCGGCACGATCAGCGCGCGGGCAGCCCAGTACGTTCGGGGCGATGGCGCCGTAGCCCTGCCACTCCAGTTCCTCGCGCACGGCCTTGCGCTTGCTGGCCTCCAGCTGCGACAGCAACACCAGCGTCCAGGCGCCGTCCCAGGCTGGCAGGCTCGCGCTGTACACACGCTTGAAGGCTTTTTCGAAACGGCGCCGGCCCGTGCCGGTGAGGCTGTAATAGCTGCGCCGGCCGACTTTTTCGGCGGTCAGCCAGCCTTCCTTGGTCAGGCGGAAGATCGAGGTGCGGATCAGCCGTTCGTTGATGCCGATCGGCTCCAGCAGGTTGATCAGGCTGCCCAGCCAGACCGTGCCACCATGCGGCTCGATGGCGTCGCCATACAGGGTGATGATCAGCGAGCTCGCGCGGATCGGCGTCTGCTCCTGGAAGCGGGTGATCAAAGTATTGAGGGGGGCAAGGCTGCTCATGAGGGAACTGTAAGCCGATGGAGCCCCGACTATACCTGCCCGCCGTGCCGCCTGGCCATTGCCAGTCACCACCAGGCTCATGCCTGCGCCTCGCCTTTGGGGCGAAAGCCGCAATCACCCATGCGTGGGCGCTGCGCCTCGACTTCGCTCAGGGGCGGGCATTCGACCAGGGCGGCACTGCAGCGCTGGGCCAGGCGCTGGTATTCGGCTGTGCCGCGTTGCTTCCAGGCGACCTCTTGATCGCTGAGGGTACGCTTGGCCTGTGCCGGCGCGCCCATTACCAGGCTCTGCTCGGGGCATTCGAACCCAGCCTTGACGAAGGCCGTGGCGCCGACGATGCAGCGTGGCGCGATGTGTGCGCCGTCCATGATCACCGCATTCATGCCCACCAAGGCATCGGCGCCTATCCGGCAGCCGTGCAAAACCGCGCCGTGGCCCACATGGCCATGGCGCTCTATCACCGTATCGCCGCCCGGGAAGCCGTGCATCACGCAGGTGTCCTGCAGGTTGGCACCCTCCTCCAGCACGATGCGGCCAAAGTCGCCGCGCAATGACGCCAGGGGGCCGACGTAACACTGCGGGCCGATGATCACATCGCCGATCAGCACGGCCGTCGGGTGTACGTACGCCGTTGGGTGGATCACGGGGGTCAGGCCGTCCAGCCGATAGCAAGGCATGTCACACCTCTCAAAATGATTCAGTTAGTGAGGCGATCATGTATCACGATAAATGTAACCGTCAATTGCTGATTCTTTGTATCGCTTTTCGAGGTGCACCTCTCAGCCCATAAAATTTGACTTTAACGCTGTATTTACTGGGCTTTAAAAGCCTAATCCGGGCCTGACTGGAAGGAATTTCTCGCACTAAGGGACACGTAATGCAATCTTTGCTATTGCCGTTATGTATCAGATAAGGCATATACTGGACCTCACCCGGGCAGGCCTCAGCGTTTTCCCCTGCCCCTGCAGACAATTCCAATAAATGCCGGCCCACGTGCCGTGCGTGCAGCCTGAGGAAACCGACATGCCTCGCTATCTCGTTGTGCAGGCGCCTGAGGACGGCGTCCGCCTGATCACCCTGCAGCGGCCCGAAGCCCTCAATGCGCTGTGTACCGAACTGCTCGCCGAGCTTGCGGCCGAGCTGGAAAGTGCCGAGCGCGACCCGGCAACCCTCGCCGTAGTGCTCACCGGCAGCCGCAAGGCCTTCGCTGCCGGCGCCGACATCCGTGAAATGGCCGAGCGCGACCTGGTCGGCATCCTCAATGACCCGCGTGTCGCCCATTGGCAGCGCATCGCCAGTTTTGCCAAACCGCTGATTGCAGCGGTCAACGGCTTCGCCCTGGGCGGTGGCTGCGAGCTGGTGATGTGCGCCGATATCGTCATCGCCGGCGAAGACGCACGCTTCGGCCAGCCCGAAATCAACCTCGGCATCATCCCCGGTGCGGGCGGCACTCAACGCCTGTTGCGCGCGGTCGGCAAGCCGCTGGCCATGCAGATGGTTCTAACCGGCGAGCCGATCACCGCCCGGCAGGCCCAGCAGGCCGGCCTGGTCAGCGAGCTGACGCAGCCCGAGCTTGCCGTCGAGCGCGCCCTGCAAGTGGCGGCCAGCATCGCCCGCAAGGCACCGCTGGCCGTGCGCCTGGCCAAAGAAGCCCTGCTCAAGGCCGGGGACACCGACCTGGCCACCGGCCTGCGCTTCGAACGCCACGCGTTCACCTTGCTGGCCGGTACCGTCGACCGCGACGAAGGCATCCGCGCCTTCCAGGAAAAACGCCCGGCGCACTTCTTGGGCCAGTAACCCCCTCTTCCCTACCGACTGACGGAGCGAGCCTGTCATGGCTTTCGAGCACATCCTGTTTTCCATCGAGGACGGTGTCGCCCTCCTCTCGCTGAACCGGCCTGACCAGCTGAACAGCTTCAACACGCAGATGCACAAGGAAGTGCGCGAGGCGCTCAAGCAGGTACGCCAAGACCCGCAGGTACGCGTGTTGCTGCTGACTGGCGAAGGGCGTGGCTTTTGCGCCGGGCAAGACTTGTCTGACCGCAACGTCGCGCCTGGCGCGCAAGTGCCCGACCTGGGCGAGTCCATCGAGGCGTTCTACAACCCGCTGGTGCGCGCCCTGCGCGACCTGCCGATGCCGGTCATCTGCGCGGTCAACGGCGTGGCGGCCGGTGCGGGCGCGAACATTCCGCTGGCCTGTGACCTGGTGCTTGCGGCCCGCTCGGCCAGCTTTATCCAGGCGTTCTGCAAGATCGGCCTGGTGCCGGACTCGGGTGGTACCTGGCAACTGCCGCGCTTGGTCGGCATGGCTCGGGCCAAGGCGCTAGCCATGCTCGGTGAACGCCTGAGTGCGGAAAAAGCCGAGCAATGGGGCCTGATCCACCGGGTGGTCGACGACGCCGCACTGCGTGACGAGGCGCTGGCCCTCGCCCGCCAGCTGGCGACCCAGCCGACTTACGGGCTGGCCCTGATCAAGCGTGCGCTTAACGCCAGTTACGACAATCACTTTGACCAGCAGCTCGAACTTGAGCGTGACCTGCAGCGCCTGGCCGGGCGCAGCGAGGACTACCGCGAAGGCGTCGCGGCGTTCATGGCCAAGCGCGGACCGGCCTTCAAGGGGGGCTGACATGAGTGCACTTAACGGTAACGCCCAGGTCGCGGTGATCGGCGCCGGTGCGATGGGGGCCGGCATCGCCCAGGTGGCCGCCCAGGCGGGGCATCCGGTTTGCCTGTATGACAATCGCCCAGGCGCTGCGGCCCTGGCCGTGCAAGGCATCGACCGCCAGCTCGGCCGCCTGGTCGAAAAAGGCAAGCTCGACGCTACCGCACGCCAGGCGATCAGCGCGCGCCTGCGGCCCGTGGAAACGCTCGAAGCACTGGCCGATGCGCAACTGGTAATCGAAGCGATCGTCGAAAACCTGCAGGTCAAACAGGCACTCTTGCAGCAGCTCGAAGCCCTGTGCAGCGACAGCTGCATATTGGCCAGCAACACCTCATCGCTGTCGATCACCAGCCTGGCCGCCGGCCTGCGGCGGCCCGAACGGGTGATCGGCATGCACTTTTTCAACCCTGCGCCGTTGATGGCGTTGGTCGAGGTTGTTTCAGGCCTGGCCACCGCCCCCGCCTTGGCCGCCACGCTGTACGACACGGCCATGGCCTGGGGCAAGCAGCCGGTGCATGCGCGTTCGACGCCGGGCTTCATTGTCAACCGGGTGGCGCGGCCGTTTTACGCCGAGAGCCTGCGCCTGTACCAGGAAGGCGCCGCTGATTGCGCGAGCCTCGATGCGCTGATGCGTGACGCCGGTGGTTTCCGCATGGGCGCTTTCGAGCTGACCGACCTGATCGGCCACGATGTCAATTACGCCGTGACCTGCTCGGTGTTCGACGCCTTTTATGGTGACTTCCGCTTCCAGCCCTCGCTGGTACAGAAAGAGCTGGTGGATGCCGGCCGTCTTGGGCGCAAGAGCGGCCAGGGTTTCTACGATTACAGCGAAGGTGCGCTGCGGCCGCAGCCCGCCGAGGTGCAAAGCGCGGCGCGTGTCGAGTGCTGCGTGGTCGAAGGCAGCCTGGGCGTGATGCAGCCCTTGCTGCAGCGCATCCAGGCCTGCGGCATCCAGGTCACCGAGCGCCCGGGCAGCGGCCTGCTGCGGGTAGGTGATGCCACCCTGGCGTTGTCTGACGGCCGCCTGGCCAGCCAACGCGCGCGTGAAGATGGGCTGCGAAACCTGGTGCTGGTGGACCTCGCGCTGGACTACAACAAGGCCGAACGGATTGCCATCAGCACTTGCCCCGACACCACCCGCGAGGCGCGCGAACAGGCCGTGGCGTTACTGCGCCAGGCGGGCCTGAAGGTTTGCCTGGTCGCCGATCTGCCGGCCCTGGTGGTGTTGCGCACCGTCACCACGCTCGCCAACGAAGCTGCCGATGCCGTGCTGCAAGGCGTAGGCTCGGCAGCCGACATCGACCTGGCCATGCGCGCCGGGGTCAATTACCCGCGCGGGCCGTTGGCCTGGGCCGAGCAGATCGGCATCGGCTACACCCTGCGCGTGCTGGACAACCTGCAGCGCTGCTACGGCGAGACCCGCTACCGCCCTTCGCTGCTGCTGCGCCGCGTGCATGCCCAAGGAGGCCGACTGCATGACTGAAGCCCAACGTACCCCCGAGCAACTGGCACGCGCCTGCGCCGATGCAATGTTTTCCCGCGACCGCGCCACCCAGGCCCTGGGCGCTCGGCTGCTCGACGTCGGCCCCGGCCAGGCCCGCCTGAGCATGCCGGTGCGCGCCGACATGATTCAGGGCCACGGCAGCTGCCATGGTGGTTTCTTGTTCAGCTTGGCGGACTCGGCGTTTGCCTTCGCCTGCAACAGCTACGACGAAGCGACCGTGGCCTTGAACTGCAGCATCGACTACGTGGCACCGGCTTTCGAGCAGGACGTGCTCACCGCTACCGCCAGCGAAATCACCCGCAAGGGCCGCACCGGCCTGTATGACGTACGCCTGGAAAACCAGCGTGGCGAACTGATTGCCCTGTTCCACGGAAAATCCTACAAAGTGCGCGGCACGGTGTTGCCGCAGGAGACCCAGGATGACTGACCAGACCTTCGACCAGGCGTTGATCATCGACGCCGTGCGCACGCCAATCGGCCGTTACGGCGGCGCACTGAGCAGCGTGCGCGCCGACGACCTCGCGGCCGTGCCGATCAGGGCGCTGATGGCCCGCCACCCCGAACTCGACTGGGCCGCCATTGATGACGTGATCCTCGGCTGCGCCAACCAGGCGGGCGAAGACAACCGTAACGTGGCACGCATGGCTAGCCTGCTCGCCGGCCTGCCCGATGCCGTGCCGGGCACCACCCTCAATCGCCTGTGCGGTTCCGGGCTGGATGCCGTCGGCAGCGCCGCCCGCGCCCTGCGCTGCGGCGAGGCCGGGCTGATGCTGGCCGGTGGCGTCGAGTCGATGTCGCGGGCACCCTTCGTCATGGGCAAGTCAGAGCAAGCCTTCGGCCGCAGCGCCGAGCTGTTCGACACCACCATCGGCTGGCGTTTCGTCAATAAACTGATGCAGGCGCAGTACGGCATCGACTCGATGCCCGAGACCGCCGAGAATGTCGCCGCGCAGTTCGGTATTTCGCGCGAAGACCAGGACGCTTTCGCCTTGCGCAGCCAGCACAAGGCGGCCGCCGCCCAGGCCCGGGGCCGGCTGGCACGGGAGATCGTGCCGGTCGAGATCGCCCAGCGCAAAGGCCCGGCCAAGCGTGTCGAGCATGATGAGCACCCGCGCGCCGACTCCACCCTGGACCAGTTGGCCAGGCTCGGCACGCCGTTCCGTGAAGGCGGCAGCGTGACAGCAGGCAACGCTTCAGGCGTCAACGACGGCGCTTGCGCCCTGCTGCTGGCCAGCACTGATGCGGCCCGCCGCCATGGCCTGAAGCCGCGCGGCCGGGTCCTCGGCATGGCCGCCGCTGGGGTCGAACCGCGCATCATGGGCATCGGCCCGGTCCCGGCGACCCGCAAGGTACTCGCGCAGGCCGGCCTGAGCCTGGCCGACATGGACGTCATCGAGTTGAACGAAGCATTTGCGGCCCAAGGCCTGGCAGTGCTGCGCGAGCTGGGCCTGGCTGACGACGACAAGCGCGTCAACCCCAATGGCGGCGCTATCGCCCTGGGGCATCCGCTGGGCATGAGCGGCGCACGGCTGGTGACCACCGCCCTGCACGAGCTGGAAGAACGCGGCGGCCGCTACGCCTTGTGCACCATGTGCATCGGCGTTGGCCAAGGCATTGCCCTGGTCATCGAGCGCCTCTGAGCACATCAGACCAATGGCCTGAGACTGAACACGACACGGGCAGTATGCTGCCCGCATGACACTCAAGGCCTTAGCGCCAACGTACAAGAACAATTCGAGTGAAGCCATGAACATGTACCACGATGCCGACCGCGCCCTGCTTGACCCGATCGAGACTGCCAGTGTCGACGAGCTGCGCCAGCACCAGCTGGACCGCCTGCGCTGGAGCCTGAAGCACGCCTACGACAATGTACCGCTGTACCGCCAGCGTTTCGACGAGTGCGGCGCCCACCCAGACGACCTTACCGCGCTGGAAGACCTCGCGAGGTTCCCCTTTACCGGCAAGAACGACCTGCGCGACAACTACCCCTATGGCATGTTCGCCGTGCCCCAGGAAGAGGTGGTGCGCCTGCACGCCTCCAGCGGCACCACGGGCAAGCCGACCGTGGTCGGTTATACCCAGAACGACATCAATACCTGGGCCAACGTGGTCGCCCGTTCGATCCGCGCGGCCGGCGGGCGCAAGGGGGACAAGGTGCACGTGTCCTATGGCTATGGCCTGTTCACCGGCGGCCTGGGCGCGCACTACGGTGCCGAACGGCTCGGTTGCACGGTGATCCCCATGTCGGGCGGCCAGACCGAGAAGCAGGTGCAACTGATCCGTGACTTCCAGCCTGACATCATCATGGTCACGCCCTCGTACATGCTCAACCTGGCTGACGAGATCGAACGCCAGGGTATCGACCCGCACGACCTCAAGCTGCGCCTGGGGATCTTCGGCGCCGAGCCGTGGACCGACGAGTTGCGCCGCTCGATCGAGCAGCGCCTGGGCATCAATGCCCTGGATATCTATGGCCTGTCGGAGATCATGGGGCCAGGGGTGGCCATGGAATGCCTGGAAACAAAGGACGGGCCGACCATCTGGGAAGACCACTTCTACCCCGAGATCATCGACCCGGTCAGCGGTGAGGTGTTGCCGGACGGGCAACTGGGCGAACTGGTGTTCACCTCGTTGAGCAAGGAAGCGCTGCCAATGATCCGCTACCGCACCCGCGACCTGACACGCCTGTTGCCGGGTACGGCGCGGCCGATGCGGCGGATCGGCAAGATCACTGGGCGCAGTGACGACATGCTGATCATCCGCGGGGTCAACGTGTTCCCCACGCAGATCGAAGAGCAGGTGCTTAAAATAAAACAGCTTTCAGAGCTGTATGAGATACACCTGTATCGCAATGGCAACCTGGACAGTGTCGAGGTGCACGTGGAGTTGCGTGGCGAGTGCCAGGCACTCGACGAGGCGCAGCGCAAACTGGTGGTGGCTGAGCTGAGCAGGCAAATCAAGACCTACATCGGCATCAGCACCCACGTGCGGCTGCAGCCTTGCGGCACGCTCAAGCGCTCCGAAGGCAAGGCATGCCACGTTTACGACAAGCGTTTGGCTGGCTGATCGTTCAGCGCTGAATCCTTTTTCCCCGGGGCCACCAGGTGCTTGGCTTGGCATTTTCAGCGCCCATCAGATCGAGCGCCGCGCGGGCGGCGCTCGATCTCCGCCCCACCTCCAAACCCAAGACAGGCACCTAGCCGCCATCACCCTATCTCCCGACAAGCACATAGCAGCCGCTGTGGGCACTTCTTTGCGGCAATCCGATACAAAAATATTATCCGATACCCAATAATCTGTTTGATGTTGTGTTTTGTATCGCTTATAAATGACTCATGCCCCACCCAGCCCTGAGGCAGGAGTCAGAACATGTACGCACAGCTAGTCGAAACCGGTGTAAAACGCGTCAAGTCGCTAGACGAGATGTCGCCTGAAGAGCGCAACTTCCAGGAAAAGATCGACGCCGAGATCAAGATCGAAGCCAAGAACTGGATGCCCGAGGCCTATCGTCAGACCCTGATCCGGCAGATCTCCCAGCACGCCCATTCGGAAATCGTCGGCATGTTGCCCGAAGGCAACTGGGTCACCCGCGCCCCAAGCCTTAAGCGCAAGCTGCAACTGATGGCCAAGATCCAGGACGAAGCTGGTCACGGCCTGTACCTGTACAGCGCCATGGAAACCCTCGGCGCCGACCGCGACGAAGAAATCGCCAAGCTGCACAGCGGCAAGGCCAAGTACTCGAGCATCTTCAACTACCCGACCCTGAGCTGGGCCGACATGGGCGCGGTAGGCTGGCTGGTCGATGGCGCCGCGATCGTCAACCAGGTGGTGCTGCAGCGCACCTCCTACGGCCCCTACTCCCGCGCCATGATCCGTATCTGCAAGGAAGAGAGCTTCCACCAGCGCCAGGGCTACGAGCTGCTGCTGACCATGATGCGCCACGGCACCCAGGCGCAGAAGGACATGGTCCAGGACGCCATCAACCGCCTGTGGTGGCCGTCGCTGATGATGTTCGGCCCAAGCGACGAGCACTCCCCCAACAGCGCCCAGTCGATGGCCTGGAAGATCAAGCGCCAGACCAACGACGAACTGCGCCAGCGTTTTATCGACCAGACCGTGCCACAGCTCGAACTGCTCGGCTGCACCGCGCCCGACCCGCACCTGAAGTGGAACGAGGCCCGCGGCCACTACGACTTCGGCGAAATCCAGTGGGACGAGTTCTACGAAGTCATCAAGGGTAACGGCCCGTGCAACCTGGAGCGTGTCGCCACCCGGCGCAAAGCCATCGAGGACGGTGCCTGGGTGCGCGAGGCCGCCGTGGCCTATGCGCGCAAGCAACAGAACAAGAACGCCGCCTGAGCGGCGATTGATGCGGAGATCGAAAATGTCTGTCTGGACCCTCTACGAAGTGTTCGTGCGCAGCAAGCACGGCTTGAACCACAAGCATGTCGGCAGCGTGCATGCCGCCGACGCCGCCATGGCAATCGAGAATGCCCGTGAGCTGTACACCCGCCGCAGCGAAGGCGTGAGCCTGTGGGTGGTGCCTTCGGCGCTGATCACCGCCTCCTCGCCTGACGAGAAAGACCCGTTGTTCGCCCCTTCGGACGACAAGGTCTACCGCCACGCCAGCTTTTACGAACTGCCCGACGAAGTCGGACACATGTGAGGTTGGCCATGCATACAGAAACGCTTATCCCGTATTTGCTGCTACTGGGCGACACCGCCCTGGTGCAGGGCCAGCGCCTTTGTGAATGGTGCGGCCATGCGCCGGCCATCGAAGAAGAGCTGGCCTTGATGAACGTCGGCCTCGACCTGGTCGGCCAGGCCCGTAACTGGCTGGAGTACGCCGCCGAGCTGCTCGATGACGGCCGTGATGCCGACGCCCTTGCCATGCGTCGCGACGAACGCGCCTACCGCAACCTGCTGCTGGTCGAGCAACCCAATGGCGACTTTGCCGTGACCATGACCAAGCAGTTCTTCTATGACGCCTGGCATTACGCGGTGCTGCAGGGCCTGGCCGCGTCCAGCGACGAACGTATCGCCGGCATTGCCGCCAAGGCACTCAAGGAGGTCACCTACCACCTGCGGCGCTCCGGCGAATGGGTGCAGCGCCTGGGCGGCGGCACTGACGAAAGCCGTCGGCGCATGCTCGATGCGATCCCCGCGCTGTGGCGCTTCACCGTCGAACTGACGGCAGGCAGCGAAAACGAAGTGCGCCTGGCCGAGGCCGGCATTGCTGCCGACCCGCGCAGCGTCGGTGCGGCCTGGCTCAAGCAGGTGACAGCGATTTTCGATTCGGTGCAACTGCCGCTGCCCAAGGCGGCCAGCCATTTCTACCTGGACAGCCGCAAAGGCCTGCACACCGAGCACCTGGGGCTGTTGCTGGCCGAAATGCAGTTCCTGCCACGGGCCTACCCCGATGCAACCTGGTGAGCTGATTGCCAGCGACCTCGGCGCCCGTGCGGCCCGCGGCGATGACCTGGCCCGGGCCTGGGAAGTACTGGAGCAGGTCATGGACCCGGAAGTGCCGGTAGTCAGCGTGGTCGACCTGGGCATCGTCCGCGACCTCGACTGGCGCGCCGGCCACCTGCACCTGGTAGTCACGCCGACCTATTCCGGTTGCCCGGCGACCGAGGTGATCGAGGCCGACATCCGTGACGCGCTGCAACAGGCCGGTTTCGCTGCCCCTGCGCTGGAGCGGCGGCTGACCCCGGCCTGGAGCACCGACTGGATCAGCGAGCTGGGCCGCCAACGCTTGCGCGCCTACGGCATCGCACCGCCCGAGGGCAGCACCAGCAAGCGCAGTTTGCTCGGTGAAGCGCCCCAGGTGTGCTGCCCGCAGTGCGCCAGCCCCCACACCGAACTACTCAGCCAGTTCGGCTCCACGGCCTGCAAGGCGCTGTACCGCTGCCGCGAGTGCCTGGAGCCGTTCGACTATTTCAAATGCATTTGAGCCGTGGAGAACACCATGAGCCAGTTTCACAGCCTGACCATCAAGCAAGTGCGTAACGAGACCCGCGACGCGGTATCCATCGCCTTCGACGTGCCTGAGCACTTGCAGGCGCAATTCAGCTTTACCCAGGGCCAGTACCTGGTCATGCGTACCCAGTTGGACAACGAGGAAGTACGCCGCTCGTATTCCATCTGCAGCGCGGTTCAGGATGGCGAGCTGCGGGTAGCCGTCAAGCGCGTGCCGGGCGGGCGTTTCTCCGCCTTTGCCAATGACGTGCTCAAGGCTGGCCAGCAACTGGAAGTGATGCCGCCGTCCGGCAGTTTCCACGTACCGCTGGACCCTGCCCGTCATGGCCACTACCTGGGCGTGGCCGCAGGCAGCGGCATCACGCCGATCCTGTCGATCATCGCCACCACCCTGGCCAGTGAGCCGCACAGCCGCTTCACCCTGCTGTACGGCAACCGCTCCAGCTCCGGTGCGTTGTTCCGCGACAAGCTCGAAGACCTGAAAAACCGTTACCTGGACCGCCTGAACCTGATTTTCGTGTTCAGCCGCGAACAGCAGGATGTCGACCTGTACAACGGCCGGATCGATGCCGACAAGTGCGGCCAACTGTTCGCCCGCTGGCTGGACGTCACCACGCTGGACGCGGCGTTCATCTGCGGCCCCCAGGCGATGACCGAAACCGTGCGTGACAGCCTGCTGGCCAACGGCATGGGCAAGGAGCGCATCCATTTCGAACTGTTTGCCGCCGCCGGCAGCGAAGCACGCCGCGAGGCCCGTGAAGCGGCGCGCCAGGTGGATTCGGCGCTCAGCCATATCACCGTGATCAGCGATGGCCGCGCCCTGTCGTTCGACCTGCCGCGCAACAGCCAGAACGTGCTGGACGCCGGTAATGCCATTGGCGCCGAGCTGCCCTACTCGTGCAAGGCGGGCGTGTGCTCCACCTGCAAGTGCCGGGTGATCGAGGGCGAGGTAGAGATGGATAGCAACCATGCGCTGGAAGACTACGAAGTGGCGGCGGGCTATGTGCTGTCGTGCCAGACCTACCCGGTGAGCGACAAGGTGGTGCTCGACTTCGACCAGTTGTAAACCCGCGCCGCTTTACAACACCGCATGCAACACCCGTGTGACCTCACAAAAAACAACTACAACACCAAGAGATCGCTGACCCATGACCCCCGAACGCATCGCAAGCATCGCCAACCACCCCGACTTCCAGCACCTGGTCCGGCGCAAGCGCCGCCTCAACGGCAGCCTGACCCTGGCCATGCTGGTGATCTACTACGGCTTCGTCCTGCTGGTGGCGTTCTCGCCCAGCACCCTCGGCCAGTCGCTCAGCGGTGGCGTGACCACCGTCGGCATGCTCGTGGGCGTGCTCATGGTGCTGTTGTCGTTCGCCCTCACCGGCATTTACGTGCACCGCGCCAACAACGTGCTCGACCCGCTCAACGACAAGGTCAAGCAGGAGTGCGCGCAATGAACTGGACCGCCATCTCGATGTTCATGGTGTTCGTCTGCTTCACCTTGCTGGTCACCCGCTGGGCCGCATTGCGGACCCGTTCGGCCAGTGACTTCTACACCGCCGGCGGCGGCCTGACCGGCATGCAGAACGGCCTGGCGATCGCCGGCGACATGATCAGCGCCGCGTCGTTCCTGGGCATTTCGGCAATGATGTTCATGAACGGCTACGACGGCTTGCTGTACGCCTTGGGCGTGCTCGCGGGTTGGCCGATCATCCTGTTCCTGATTGCCGAGCGCTTGCGCAACCTGGGCAAGTACACCTTTGCCGATGTGGTGTCCTACCGCCTGGCTCAAACCCCCGTGCGCCTGACGTCGGCGTTCGGCACCCTGGTCGTGGCGCTGATGTACCTGGTGGCGCAGATGGTCGGTGCCGGCAAGCTGATCGAGCTGCTGTTCGGTATCAGCTACCTGTATGCGGTGATGCTGGTCGGGGTGCTGATGGTCGCCTACGTGACCTTCGGCGGCATGCTCGCCACCACCTGGGTGCAGATCATCAAGGCGGTGATGTTGCTCAGCGGTACCACGTTCATGGCCTTCATGGTGCTCAAGCACTTTGGCTTCAGCACCGAGGCGATGTTTGCCAGTGCCGTTGCCGTGCACGCCAAGGGCCAGGCAATCATGGCGCCGGGCGGCTTGCTGTCGAACCCGGTGGACGCGATTTCGCTGGGCCTGGGCATGATGTTCGGCACGGCGGGCCTGCCTCATATCCTGATGCGGTTCTTCACCGTCAGCGATGCCAAGGAAGCGCGTAAGAGCGTGTTCTACGCCACCGGTTTCATTGGCTACTTCTACCTGCTGCTGATCGTCATCGGCTTCGGCGCCATCGTCATGGTCGGCACCGAGCCGTCTTACCGCGATGCAGCGGGCGCGATCATCGGCGGCGGCAACATGGTCGCGGTGCACCTGGCCCAGGCGGTGGGTGGCAACCTGTTCCTCGGTTTCATTTCTGCCGTGGCCTTCGCCACCATTCTGGCGGTCGTGGCTGGCCTGGCGCTATCCGGTGCGTCGGCGGTGTCCCACGACCTGTATGCCTGTGTGATGCGCAAAGGCCAGGCCACCGAGCAGCAAGAGATGCGGGTTTCGCGTATCGCCACCCTGGTGATCGGCCTGCTGGCCGTGGTGCTCGGGCTGGTGTTCGAGTCGCAGAACATCGCCTTCCTCTCCGGCCTGGTGCTGGCCGTGGCCGCGTCGGTCAACTTCCCGGTGTTGCTGCTTTCGATGTTCTGGAAGGGCCTGACTACCCGCGGCGCGGTGTGCGGCAGCATGGCCGGGCTGTTCTCGGCCGTCGTGCTGGTGGTACTGGGCCCGGCGGTGTGGGTCAACGTGCTGCACAACGAACAGGCACTGTTCCCCTACAGCAACCCGGCGCTGTTCTCGATGAGCCTGGCGTTCCTCGGCGCCTGGGTGTTCTCGGTCACCGACAGTTCGGCGCGGGCCACCGAAGAACGTGGCCGCTACCTGGCGCAGTTCATTCGCTCCATGACCGGTATTGGCGCCGCCGGCGCCAGCAAGCACTGATTTCGAGAACAACCATGTCGGGTACAACAACAATGAACCGCACTCGCTTCTCTTGCCTCACCTGGCTTGCCACGCTCGCCCTGCCCTTGCCGGCCATGGCGGACTTCGTCGGCGACAGCCATGCGCGCCTGGAACTGCGCAACCACTACATCAACCGCGACTTCCGCCAGAGCAATGCGCCGCAGGCCAAGGCCGAGGAATGGGGCCAAGGCTTTACTGCCCGCCTGGAATCGGGCTTCACCGAAGGCCCGGTAGGCGTCGGCGTGGATGCCATGGGCCAGTTGGGCGTCAAGCTCGACAGCAGCCGTGACCGCCGCAACACTGGCCTGCTGCCGTTTGGCCCGAACAGCCACGAGCCTGTCGATGACTACAGTGAGTTAGGCCTGACCGGTAAAGTGCGCGTGTCCAAGAGCACCCTGCGCCTGGGCACCTTGCAGCCGATCCTACCGGTGGTGGTGTACAACGACACACGCCTGCTGGCCTCGACCTTCCAGGGCGGCCTGCTGACCAGCCAGGAACTCGACGGCCTGACCGTCAACGCCGGGCGCCTGACCAAGGCCAACCTGCGCGACTCGTCCGGCCGCGACGACATCGGCTACGGCGCCGCCAGCAGCGACCACCTGGACTTCGGCGGTGGCAGCTATGCCATTACCCCGCAGACCAGCGTCAGCTACTACTACGCCAAGCTCGAAGACATCTACCGCCAGCAGTTCGTCGGCCTGGTCGACACCCGCCCGCTGGGCGAAGGCCTGAGCCTGCGCAGCGACCTGCGGTACTTCGACAGCCGCAATGATGGCGCCGAACGCGCCGGCAACATCGACAACCGCAACTTCAACGCCATGTTCACCCTCGGCGTCAGGGCGCACAAGTTCACTGCCACCTGGCAGCAGATGTCCGGCGACAGCGCCTTCCCCTTCGTCAACGGCGGCGACCCGTTCACCGTCAACCTGGTGACCTACAACACCTTCACCCGCGCCGGGCTCGATTCGTGGCAGGTGCGCTATGACTACGATTTCGTCGCCATGGGCATCCCTGGCCTGAGTTTCATGACCCGCTACACCGACGGCCGCCACGCCGAGACCGCAACCGTCAGCAACGGCCGTGAGCGCGAGCGCGACACCGACCTCACCTACGTCATCCAGAGCGGCCCGTTCAAGGACGTCAGCCTGCGCTGGCGCAACGTCACCTTCCGCTCCGGCAATGGCCTGACCAATGCCGTGGACGAGAACCGCCTGATCATCGGCTACACCCTGGCGCTGTGGTAACAGCGCCCTCAAGAGGAGAACAGCATGTCTGACGCCCCAACCCTGCAGAGCTTCATCGCTGGCCGCTGGATCGGACAGCACGGCGCCCAGGCCCTGCGCAGTGCCTTGAACGGCCATGTCCTGGCCTACAACCATGAAGAACGCCCAGACTTCGCCGAAGCCGTGGACTTTGCCCGCGCCCGTGGCCTGGCCGAACTGATGGCCATGGACTTCCAGCAGCGCGCAGCCCGCCTCAAGGCCCTGGCGCTGTACCTGGCCGAGCACAAAGAGCAGCTCTATGCCCTGTCACACCACAGTGGCGCCACCCGCGCCGACAGCTGGATCGACATCGAAGGCGGTAATGCCACGCTGTTCGCCTACGCCGGCATCGGCAGCCGCGAACTGCCCTCGGGCAACCTGGTGCACGAAGGCCCGGCGATACCATTGGGCAAGCAAGGCCATTTCGCCGGCAGCCATATCCTGGTGCCGCGTGCTGGCGTCGCCGTGCATATCAATGCGTTCAACTTCCCCATCTGGGGCATGCTGGAGAAGTTCGCGCCCACCTTCCTGGCCGGCATGCCGTGCATTGTCAAACCCGCCACATCCACCAGTTACCTGACCGAAGCCGTGGTGCGCCTGATGCACGCGTCGGGCCTGCTGCCGGCCGCCAGCCTGCAACTGGTGATCGGCAGCACCGGCGACCTGCTCGACCGCCTGCAGGGCCAGGACGTGGTGACCTTCACCGGTTCCGCCGATACCGCAGCCAAATTACGTGTCACGCCGAACCTGATCCGCAACTCGGTGCCCTTCACCGCCGAGGCGGACTCGCTGAACTGCGCGATCCTCGGCCCGGACGTAACCCCGGACAGCGAAGAGTTCGACCTGTACATCAAGGAGGTGGTGCGTGAAATGACCACCAAGGCCGGGCAGAAATGCACCGCCATCCGCCGCGCCATCGTACCGGCCAAGCACATCGACGCCGTCGCCACCCGCCTGCGCGAGCGCTTGAGCAAGGTGGTGGTCGGCGACCCTTCGCTGGAGGGCGTGCGCATGGGTGCCTTGGCTTCCCATGATCAGCAACGTGACGTTGGTGAGAGGGTCCGCAGCCTGCTGCAGAGCTGCGACCAGTTGTTCGGCGCCAGTGACGGGTTTGCGCCGCGTGGCGAGGGCGTTGCCGAAGGGGCGTTCTTTGCGCCGACCCTGCTTCAGGCGCGCGACCCGCATGCCGAAGGCGGTGCCCACGATATCGAAGCGTTCGGCCCGGTCAGCACGCTGATGGCCTACGACGACCTTGACGAAGCCTTGGCCTTGGCTGCCCGCGGCAAGGGCAGCCTGGTGGCGACCCTGGTCACCGCCGACCGAGCCGTTGCCGCCAAGGCCATCCCAATCGCCGCCGCCTGGCATGGTCGCCTGCTGGTGCTGGACCGCGAAGCCGCGCTGGAGTCCACCGGCCATGGCTCGCCGCTGCCCCAGCTCAAGCACGGCGGCCCTGGGCGTGCCGGTGGTGGCGAAGAGCTCGGTGGCCTGCGTGCGGTCAAGCACTACCTGCAGCGCGCCGCAGTGCAAGGCTCGCCGAGCATGCTCAGCGCCGTGACGGGCGAGTATGTACGCGGTGCCGAGGTAATCGAAAGCGAAGTGCATCCGTTCCGCCGCTACTTCCAGGACCTGCGTATCGGTGAGTCGCTGCTCACCCACCGGCGTACCGTGACCGAAGCGGACCTGGTCAACTTCGGCTGCTTGTCGGGTGACCACTTCTACATGCACTTCGATGAGATCGCCGCCAAGGAGTCGCAGTTTGGCAAGCGTATCGCCCATGGTTACTTCGTGCTGTCGGCGGCGGCGGGCCTGTTCGTCTCCCCCGGCGCTGGGCCGGTGCTGGCCAACTATGGTCTGGACACCTTGCGTTTCATCAACCCAGTGGGTATCGGCGACACGATTCAGGCGCGCCTGACCTGCAAGCGCAAGATCGACCAAGGCAAGACCAGCCCGCTGGGGCAGCCGCAAGGTGTGGTGGCGTGGGACGTCGAGGTGACCAACCAGTTGGGCGAGCTGGTGGCGAGTTACGACATTCTCACCTTGGTGCTGAAGAAGCCTGATTGAGCGCGGGCCAAGGGTAGCCGCGCTTTACCGTTGGTCAGGGCGTGCGGCTATCGGACTGACCTCCCCCGGCGCTGGTTGCTCTGAGTTCATGAGGGGTGGTCAATGGCTTCGCCTCTCACTCCTGTATTGGGCCCGCCTGATCGCGGGCCCTTTTTTATCGAAGTGGACTCGATCCAAGCGGAGGGTTGCGAGATGAAAGACAGACTGCAGATGGGGGGTGGCAGCGTCGAGGATGACTGGCCAGAGCTGGAACCTGACAGGCGCCAGGACCAGGTGGACGACCCGGATGCCGATCCGAACCTGACCGATGATGACGAAAACCGCCCCGGGGTGCCTGCCAGCGACCCTGAATCGGGCGCCTGATTGCCGAATCGATGGGCTGCAGTGCAGCCCATCGCCGCACCACCGATCAGCCCACTACTGCAGGGTCACCCACTGGCTGATTGGGTTTACTCCCGGAAATACGCCAGCTCACCGCCGTAATCCCGTAGCGTTCTGCCATTGGCCTGCTCACTTTCTTGATTTTCTCCCGCCCGAACTTGGGAATGATGCCGATGCCCGCATCACAACTTGCCCAATGCCAGGCTTCGGCGTTGTCCAACCGTTCAAGACGAATGATGAAACTGCGCGGCTGACCATGCAGTTGATAATCGATGATGTAAAGCTGTGGACCAGGCATCGCAGGGGCCTCCTCTTCTCCATGGATGACTCACTGATTGATCGGGGCAGTGTGAGAAAATTCAAAATTTTTGCCGACCTTCGGTACCAGTGGCCTCGAATGGCGTTGAAGCGGGTTCAACGCGGCGCCGAACCCGCTCCCAACGCATTCAATCGGCTAGGCCCTGGGTCACGAGTGTCGCCCGCCACCATGGCTGTTCTGCCCACCCTTGCGTCCGGCTTGCGACGCCCGTTCACGGTCGTTGGCGAAGTTGCCGCCGGACACTTTCCCGCCCTTATGCCCCGCGCGGGACGCCTTTTCCCGGTCATTGGCGAAATTGCCCGGGTTGTTCTCCTTGGTGCCGCCGCGCTGGCTGGTCCGCCCTTGTTCAAGCGCCATGTCGTTTCTCCTTGCGATGGAAGGGTTGTCTGCGCAATGCCTTAATTCCGAGCCAGTGATCAGCGCCAATGCTCAATCGTTTTGCACAGGGCTGACGGGTGGCATGAAACAGCCGTAGGCCAAATGTTTGCGCCGCAGCCTCAGGCATGCACACTCCACTGGGTACTTTGCGATTCGATCGGCATCTCGTCGATGGCGTGGATCAGCCCGTTCTCCAGCGCCTCCTCGGGCCCCAGTATCCGCGGATACGCCATCAGGTAACGGGGCACATCCAGCACTTCGGCACTGCCCTCGGTCCGTTCGGCGACGATCTGCGCGTAAAGGCGCAGGTCGTAGTCCAGGCTCATGGCGTATTCAGCCATCCTGGCATGGTCGACCGAGCCATGCAGCGTCCAGTGAAAGGGGTGAAACAGGAACTTGCTGAACGCACAGGCGGTGCGGTGCTCGCCTGCCAGAAACAGGATATTGCCCATAGACTCCACCGTGCCCAGGTTGTGGGTGTGCAGCGGAATCGGCAACGCGCGCAGGAAGTTGTACAAGGTGAACCCATAACTGCACTCACCGCCCATGGTGGCGATGTTCAGTTGCAGCAATTCGGCGCCTTGTTGCATGGCCCGCGAGCAGGTGCTGATCAGGTTGCCGCAGGTGGATGAGTTGATCGGGCCGGTGAAATGGATGATATGTCTGGCCATGCTTGCCTCCAGGGTGGCGGGTCATCCATTGAATGGGCAGGCCCTCATTGGTATGCGGTGGAGACGCCATCGGCGGCAAAGTTCAACTCTGCTCGCGCTCCCGTTGGTCAACCGTGCTGAACCTCACAGGCCCGTGCCAGTCGCAATTTCAGAGTGACCTCTCAAAGAGCTGGCAATGAGGAAGGCAGCGTGAGCGAGATCCGCATCGGAATATCAGGGTGGCGCTACGGCCCTTGGCGCAGGGATTTCTACCCCAAGGGGCTGCGCCAGGACAGCGAACTGGCGTTCGCCTCGCGGGCAGTCAACAGCATCGAGATCAATGGCTCGTTCTACAGCCTGCAAACTCCCGAACGGTATCTGGGCTGGCGTGAGGAGACGCCAGACGGTTTCGTGTTCTCGGTCAAGGGGCCGCGCTATATCACCCATGTACGCAGGCTCAAGGATATCGAAGAGCCGGTGGCCAATTTCTTTGCCTCCGGGCCGTTGTTGCTGGGTGACAAACTGGGCCCCATCCTGTGGCAGTTTCCGCCCAACATGACGTTCGACGAAGCACGCTTCGCCCGGTTTTTCCAACTGCTCCCGCGCAACCGGGACGCCGCGCGCGAATGTGCCAAAGGGTGTGCCGAGCGCCTCAAGGGCAATGGCAGTACCGACATCGATGGCAACGCACGGCTGCGCCACGCCGTGGAAATCCGCAACGAGAGCTTTCTATGTGAAGCCTTCGTCAAGCTGCTGCGCAAACACCGTATTGCGCTGGTAGTGGCCGACAGCGCAGGCAAATGGCCATATGTCGAAGATATCACCGCCGACTTTGTCTACATGCGCCTGCACGGCGACGTGGAACTGTACAGCAGCGGCTACACCGCGCACGCCTTGCGCCGCTGGAAGCAACGCATCGTGCGTTGGAGCCAGGGCGGCCAGGTGGAAGACGCGCAGTTGATTGTGCCCGGCGCGCCACCCCAGCGTGCCTCCCGCGACATTTATTGCTACTTCGACAACGACCAGAAGGTGCATGCGCCCTACGACGCGCGACGCCTGCTGGAAAAGCTGAAACTCGATTACGACCTGGTCACCGAGCCTGGCGTCGCACCGGAGGTCGAGCTTTGAACCGAACCCTGACAGCTCCCCGCTGCATCATCGACAACGTCACCACGGTGCATCGGCTGAACGTGCTGACTATCAACGTGCACAAGGGCTTCACTGTATTCAACCGGCGTTTCATCCTGCCGGAGCTGCGTGAGGCCGTACGCGCCACCGGTGCCGACCTGGTGTTTCTTCAGGAGGTGCACGGCAGCCATCAGCAACATGCCATACGCCATGCGGCGTGGCCGGAAATCCCGCAGTACGAGTTTTTGGCCGACAGCATGTGGCCGCAGTTCGCCTATGGGCGCAACGCCGTGTACCCCCATGGCGACCACGGCAATGCCCTGCTGTCGAAGTTCCCGATCCGCCAGTTCACCAACCTCGATGTCTCTATTCAGGGCAATGAACAGCGGGGCCTGCTGCACTGTTGCCTGGACGTGCCAGGCCATCAGCAGGTACACGCGGTGTGCGTGCACCTGGGCCTGCGCGAGGCCCACCGCCAGCGCCAGGTGCGCTTGTTGCTGGAACTGCTCGACAGCTTGCCGCCCAAGGCGCCGGTGATCATTGCCGGCGACTTCAATGACTGGCGCCTGAAGGCCGATGCGGTGTTGTCCGAACACCTGGTCGAAGCCTTTGGCGAGCATTTCGGGACCCCGGCGCGCAGCTTTCCGGCGCGGTTGCCGCTGCTGCGGCTCGACCGTATCTACCTGCGCAATGCCATGCCGGGCAAGGCGCAGGTGCTGGCGAAGTACCCGTGGTCGCACCTTTCTGACCATGTCCCCCTTGCTGCGGAGATAAGCCTGTGAACCGACCTTGGCTAGAGGGCAACAGCGTGCAGTTGCTGATCAACGGCGAACAATACTACCCACGCGTATTCGAGGCGATGGCCCAGGCGCGGGAAGAAATTCTGCTGGAGACGTTCATCATTTTCGATGACAAGGTCGGCCAGCAGCTGCAGCAGGTGCTGATAGCGGCCGCTGGCCGTGGTGTGCGCGTCGAGGTGGCGGTCGATGGCTACGGCACTGCCGACCTGCCCGACGCCTTCATCTCGGCGATGACCGACGCCGGCGTCAACTTTCATGCCTTCGACCCCCAGCCCAGGCTGGTGGGCATGCGCACCAACCTGTTTCGCCGCCTGCACCGCAAGATCGTGGTGATCGATGGGCAGCGCGCGTTCATCGGCGGCATCAACTACAGTGCCGACCACCTGGGCGACTACGGGCCCATGGCCAAGCAGGACTACGCCGTCGAGGTCACCGGCCCGGTGGTGGCCCAGGTGCACGCCACCAGTCGGCGCCTGATGTCGCCGGTGCTGCAGCCCCCCAGCGAGGTGCGCCCGGTCACCGAGCCTACCGGGGCGATCACGGCCGTGCTGGTCGAGCGCGACAATGGCCAGCGCAGCACCGCCATCGAAGCGCAGTACCTGCAAGCCTTTCGTGCGGCCCGGCAGCGTATCGTGGTGGCCAATGCCTATTTCTTTCCGGGCTACCGGTTGCTGCGCGAACTGCGTAATGCAGCGCGGCGCGGGGTGGCCGTGACCTTGATTCTGCAGGGCCAGCCCGACATGCGCTGGGTGCGGGCCTTGTCGCGGCTGCTGTACAACTACCTATTGCGCGACGGGGTGCGTATTCACGAGTACTGCAGCCGGCCGTTGCACGGCAAGGTCGCCTTGGTCGACGACCAGTGGGCCACTGTGGGTTCAAGCAACCTGGACCCGTTGAGCCTGTCGTTCAACCTGGAGGCCAACCTGTTCATCCGCGATCGTGGGTTCAACCAGCAGTTGCACCAGCATCTGCAGGCGCTGGCCAGCGAACAATGCAAATCGGTCACCCTGGAACGGATGATCCGCGGCTACTGGTGGCGGGCACCGCTGATCTTCCTGTGCTTCCACGCCATACGCCACTTCCCGCGGATAGCCGGCTGGTTCCCGGCGCACCGTCAGCGCTTGCGCTCGGTGCAACCGGAAGTCGAAGCACACGGCGATTTTCACGAGGGGCAGACCTGATGGCGCGCACACGGTGGCAAACCTCGGCCAAGCGCCTGTTCACCTTGCTGTTCCTGTTGCTGATACCCGCCTTGCTGTACATGCTGGCGCGCAACCTTGACTGGAACGAGGTGCGTCAGTCACTGCTGGCCTACAAACCAGGGACCCTGGCCATCGGCTTGGTCATCGCCTTGTGCAGCTACCTGACGTTTGCCAGTTACGACCTGCTCGCACGTGCCTACACAGGGCATACGCTGCCCGCCAGGCAGGTGTTGCCGGTGGCGTTCGTGTGCTACGCCTTCAACCTCAACTTCACCACATGGGTGGGCGGCGTCGCCTTGCGTTATCGGCTGTATGGCCGGCTTGGCCTGGACACCGCGACGATCACCCGCATCCTGACCTTAGGCCTGTTGACCAACTGGATGGGCTACATGCTGCTGGCCGGTACGGTATTCGCCCTGCGCTTGGTGAAACTGCCCGAAAGCTGGGCGGTGGGCGCTACAGGCTTGCAACTGATCGGGTTCGGCTTGCTGGCCATCGCCCTTGCCTACCTGCTGGCCTGCGGCTTTGCAAAAAAACGTACCTGGCAGTGGCGCGAACATGAAGTCACCCTGCCGGCCTTGCGCCTGGCGCTGTGCCAGGTAGCCCTTGGCGCCAGCAACTGGGCGTTGATGGCGCTGCTGATCTTCTGGCTGCTCCCTGAAAAGGCCTTTTACCCGTCGATTCTCGGGATCCTGCTCATCAGTTGCGTGGCAGGTGTGGTCGCGCACATCCCGGCAGGCCTTGGCGTGCTTGAAACGGTGTTCCTGGCCTTGCTGCACGGCCAGATCCCTCAAGGCACGCTGGTAGCCGCGCTATTGGGGTATCGAACGCTGTACTACCTGATCCCCCTGGTGCTGGCAGTCGTTACGTATCTGATTCTGGAAAAGCGCGCCAAGGCCATGCGCCAGCGCGATAACCCAGCCTAGCGCGGTTCAAGGGCCTTGGCCCGGGAGGTAGCGTATGCGAGTCGCTCTGTTGATGATGATGCTCACAAGCTTTGCCAGCACCCATGTGCTGGCAGAGGCCTGCAATGTGCTGACCCGTTCCTCCAGCGAAGCCGTCAAGCCGGTTGAGCAGCACACCTGTTACAGCTACAGCAACCTGCCTGCCGAAGCGATCAACTGGTCGTGCAGCAACGAGAGCAAGGACATGCTCAGTACGCAGAAGCAGAAAGTCGCGCGGTGCGCGGATGGCAGCGTAGGCAGTTGCATCGCGCCCTTGACCCAGGAAGCCTTGGCCAACCCCAAAGCCGGGGGTGGGCAACCTTCGACACGGCCGGCGTTGTCCAAGGATGCGCGGGTGATTACCTACTATTACGACACGCCCAGCCTTGGCCAGGCGCGGGCAGATTGCGAGCGCAGCGACGGGATCTGGCAAACGCATTGACCCGTAGTGGCGCCTTTTGGGGCTGCTCGCAACCCCAAAAGGCGGTCCAATTCACACCGCGCTGTCGTCGTCCTCGACTGGCCGCGACGCCTCAGCGCAATCACAACCGCTCATGCGACACGGCTCGCCATTGCGATGCCCCGACGCACAGGCTTCACAGCAATACGCCTTGCCCTCTTGTTGCAAGGCATTGACATCCACCGTGCAAGAACAGTGGGCACAGGCACAGCGTTGCTCATTCATGGGGTTTGTCCTCCTCGTCTACTACGTCATCGGTCCAGGGTTCACCGTCCAGCGGCGCCGAACGCGCCAGCTCAGCCTCGTCCAGGCCGAACCCGCCGCCAATTTCGCCCGCACCGACCCGCCGCAAGGACTGGTCAGCCGGGCCTTCGCCGTCACCGGCTTCATACGGGTCACGGGCACCGGTCTCGTCCAGCAAGGTGTCCGGGCTCATGTCGTCATAGGTGACATTATCTTCATGGAGGCTGTCGCTCAGCGCCTCGCCGCCCGTCATGCCGGCTTCGGCGACACGTTTGGGCGCAAATTCCTGGTCGACTTCACGGGCAGGTCGCTCGTCACCCACCCGCCCTTCGCGTTCGTCGTTATGGTCATCGAAGTCAAGCTCGTGGACACTGCCCAGGCGGTCTTCGGTGTCGTCGATTTCCGCTGGCGTGTAAGGCTTGGGTTGATCGGGGCGAGACATGTGCGTTCTCCGTCAGTTGGCTACAACCGGTCGACTGCGCTACCCCCGGGAAGATTCAGAGTTTTTCACGCCGGCGTCTGAACGGCATTTTTTCAAGCCGGCGCCTGAACGGCGCTGCGCGCGCGATGCAGGGCATTGGTCAGATGCAGCCGCATGGCGGCCCGAGCGGCATCGGCGTCGTGATGCTCGAGCGCAACGTACAGCTGCGCGCGCTCACGCACGTGCTGGGCGCGTTGCCCGTCGCTGAGCGTGCGTTGTGCGCCGCTCATCAAGGTATCGGCCAGGTGCTGCATGGCATCGATGAAAAAGCTGTTGCCGGTGCACAGGGCAATCTGCAGGTGAAACTCGAAGACGATACGGGTGCTGTCCTTGTGCAGCGGCCCCACGGCATTGGCATCGTCCAGCGCCGCGCGAATGGCCAGCAACTGGCCGGGTGTAGCGCGTTGCGCAGCCAGCGCAGCGCACTCCACTTCAAGGCTCAGGCGTAGTTCGAGCAGTGCCACCGCATCAAGGGCGCTGCCCTTTTCATGTGGATGGGCTTGAAGGTCGCCCGGCCGGATGGTGTCCATCACGAACGTACCGATGCCACGCCGGGTTTCTACCAGGCCCTCGGCCTGCAGCCGCGACATCGCCTCGCGAACCACGGTACGGCTGACCTTGCGCGCTTCGGTGAAGGCTTGCTCGGTCGGCAGCTTGGTACCGGCCGGCAGTTCGCCGGCCAATATGCTGCGCGACAACTCCAGCACCAGTTGCTGGGCCAGGCTGACCCGTCGATCAGGGTTAACACGCTCCATGGGAGGATCCATTCAAACCAGACGATGGAGGATTGTAACCGCAGTTTTGCCGCAAAACGCACTATAATGCCTGCTGATCAGCCAAGAGCACGACGATGTCGGACTTCAACGCCACCGCCCAAATCAAACCGCGCCGCCTCGCCGAATCGCTGGTCGAGCGCTTTGCCCAACGCATGCGCGAGGGCACCCTCAAGCGTGGCGACAAACTCCCCACCGAAACCCAGATCATGGCCGCCGAAAGCGTCAGCCGGTCGGTGGTGCGTGACGCCTTGTCGCGGATGCAGGCGGCCGGCCTGGTCGAAACCCAGCACGGCGTCGGTACCTTCGTCCTCGATATGCCGGCACCGGAAGGCTTCAACGTCGGGCCGGCGACCATCATGCTGTTGTCCGACGTGCTCGACCTGCTGGAGTTTCGCCTGAGCCTGGAGGTGCAAGCCGCCGGCATGGCCGCCGAACGGGCCACGCCCCAGGCCATCGACGAACTGGAACAGGCGCTGAAGGCGCTGCTGCAAGGTCCGGAAAAGTCCGGTAGCACCACCAACGCCGACTTCCAGTTCCACCTGAAAATCGCCAAGGCCGCTGGCAACCCCTACCTGATCGACATCATGAAGCACCTGGGTACCAAGCTGATCCCCCGCACCCGGATGAACTCGGCCTACACCGGGCAAAGCAATCGCAGCACCTACCTGGCAGGCATCAACGCCGAACATCAGCAGATCTTCGACGCCATCGTCAGCAGGCAGGTCGATGCCGCCCGTGCGGCGATGTTCCTGCACTTGAGCAACAGCCGCATGCGCCTGCGTGAGGCGCAGAAGCTTCAGGCGGTCTACAGCGAGTGAGCGGGCTCAGGGGCTGGCCGTACATCCTTGAACACCAGCCCTTCGCTGCTACCGACCTGCCAGGGGTTGCCGGTGCCGGCTTCGCTGAAGTGAACCGCCTCGAACCGTGAGCCTTGCAGGCCGTCGATCTTCACCTTGGCGGGCCCGCTGAAGCGCACGCGCTCGAAGGCCAGGCCTTGGTGATAAGCGCCATGCAGGCTGTCGCCCTTGACCTCGATCGCCGCCAGTTGGGCGTTCTCGACGGTGACATCGCTGACCCGCACATCGCGGAACTGCCCCGCTATCGTCGACTTCTGGTAGTCCAGCTTGGCATTGGGGTCGTTGTAATCGAGGGTAAAGATAAACGCCTGCTTGACCGTGTTGCGCATCGCCGAATCGCGGAATACCACGTTACGCGCCCCACCCCCCATGAAGTTGGTGCTCTTCATGCGCAAGCCGGTATCGGTGCCGTCGGAGACGTTGTCCTCGGCCAGGATGTTCTGGATCCACGCCCCGGTGTGGCTGCCTGCGACGACCATGCCGTGGCCCTTGCGGAAGTAGTTGTTGAAGATCCAGGCGTCTTCCTGGGGCTTTTGCCTGACCGCATCGGCGCCCGTGCCGGCAGCGAAGTTGACGCAATCATCACCGGTATCGAAGAAGTTGTTGAACACCATGGCGCCACGGCTGTTGGCGAACTCGATGCCATCGCCGTTGTTGGCGTCGTAGGTCTTGTGCGTGGTGTTGGCCAGCACCACGTTTTCGGTCTCCAGGTTCATGATGCCGTGGTAGGCCGGGTTAAGCACGGTGAAGCCACCGTAGAAGACGTTGGTGACATTGCGCAAAGTGACCAGCGACGAGCGCATCTGGCCATAGGCGTCCTTGACGTTCATGCCCTCGGCTACTGCACGTTCGACCTGGGCTTTGGCCAGCAGGCCGTCCTGCAGGTAACGGGTATTGTCGCTGGGCAGGTAGAACGGCAGCGCCTGGCCACGCTCGTCGAGCACGTCGGCGTGGCGCTTCCAGCCGTTGCCGTCGATGACGCCCTTGCCGACAATGCGGATGTTCTCGAATGCCTGGTGCTTGCGTGGGTCACGCGGCAAGGCGTTGATCAGCGAGGCCGGGCGCACGGTGGTGGAGTACGGGTACTGGATGTAGCCTTGGCGTGGATAGTCCTCGGCGCGCTCGGAGCCCAGCAGCGTCGCGCCCTCGGCGATTTCCAGGGTCATGTTGCTTTTGAGGTACAGCGAGCCGCTCTTGTAGGTGCCGGCGGGCAGCAGCACTTTGCAGCCTGCTGTGCAGGCATCGATGGCACGCTGGATCGCGACAGTGTCGAGGGCGCGGCCGTCTCCCTTGGCGCCGTACTGTTTGACATCGAACAACGCCGGCACGGCGGTGGTGCGTTGGGTGATGACGGGGCTATCAGCCGACTCTTTGCCGTCGCGGCCCACCGAACGCACGGTGAAGCGGTATTCGGTGTCGGGCGCCAGGCCCTGCGCGGTGTAACTGTGGATGGCGATGCGGTGATGGAAATTGCGCGTGTCCTGCTGGTAGAAGTGGTCGATGTAGGGTTTGGCGGGCGATACCTGGCCGTTGTTGGCGTTGCTGCCCCCGAGCAGCTTGCCGTTGGCGTAGACGTGGTAGTCGGTGATGGCGGCGTGGTCGGCCGGTTTTTCCCAGACCAGGATGATCTGCTGGTCGTCATAGGCCAGCGTCGGCACCTGCAGCTTGGTGGGGGGCTCCATCGCCCACAGCGGCAGGCTGCAGCTGATGGCCAACGTGGTCAGAAGTGGTCTTGCGTACGGCATTTTTATCTTCCTTGTAGTTGCCATTGCGGTGAGGTGGCTGATCAGGCGGATGCCACGCGCGGCGACTCGGCACTGAAATCGCGGCTGGCTTGCACCAGCATGCGGGTGTAGTCGTGGCAGGCCAGGTCCTGGCTCAAGGCCTGGCTGTCCAGGCGCTCGACAATCCGCCCCTGCTGCATCACCGCCACCTTGTCGCACAGGTGGCTGACCACACCCAGGTCGTGGGTGACCATCAGGTAGGTCAGCTTCTCGCGCTGACGCAGGTCCGCCAGCAGGTTGAGAATCTCGGCCTGCACCGACACATCCAGCGCCGACGTCGGTTCATCCAGCAACAGCACGCGCGGTTCGAGGATCAGCGCCCGGGCGATGGCCACGCGCTGGCGTTGCCCGCCCGACAACTGGTGCGGGTAGCGGTAGCGGAAGCTGTCGTTAAGCCCGACCTTGAGCAAAATGTCGTTGATGCGGTCGTCGCGTTCGCCCATGCCATGGATGGTCAGCGGCTCGCGCAACGCGGTGTCGATGGTGTGCCGCGGGTGCAGCGAGCCGTAAGGGTCCTGGAAGACCATCTGCACCTTGCGAAAATGTTCCTTGCTGAGCTTGTGTTGCAGGGGCGCCCCGGCAATGCTCAGCGCCCCGCTCCAATGCCGGTACTGGCCGGCCAGGCAGCGCAAGACCGTGGTCTTGCCCGAGCCCGACTCGCCGACCAGGCCGAACGACTCGCCGTCTTCTACCGTCAGGTCGACGTCGTGCAGCACCTGGTTGCAGGCAGCGCCCACACCGAAGCTCAGGTTCAGCGATTGTGCTTGGATCATGGTCATGTCAGTTACCTCAGCAGGTGAGCCACAGCGGGTCGCGTTGCAAGACCGGCAAGCGCGGCCGGCGGTTGTCCATGCTCGGCAAGGCTGCCAGCAGGCCACGGGTGTACGGGTGTTCGGCGTACTGCAGGTCGCAGGCGGCCAGCGATTCCACCACCCGCCCGGCGTACATCACCAGCACCCGGTCGCAGTAGTTGCGGACCAGGTTGAGGTCGTGGCTGACGAAGATCAGGCCCATCTGCTGCTCGACCACCAGCTCTTCGAGCACGTTGAGCACTTGCTGGCGTACCGACACATCGAGTGCCGAGGTCGGCTCGTCGGCGATGATCACTTCCGGGTTGGTGATCACCATCATGGCAATCATGATGCGCTGGCCCATGCCGCCGCTGACTTCATGCGGGTACAGGTTGTAGACCCGCCCGGGGTCACGGATATGGACCTTTTCCAGCATCAGCAAGACCCGCTCGCGCGCTTCGCTGCGGCTGGCCTTGTGGTGCGCGAGGTACGCCTCGGCGATCTGCTCGCCGACCTTTACCACCGGGTTGAGCGAGTACTTGGGGTCTTGCATGATCATCGAGATGCGCTGGCCGCGAATCTTCTGCATGGCCTTCTCGCTGGCGCTGAGCAGGTCGACATCACCGAACTGCAGGGCCTTGGCGGTGATCTGCGTGCTACCGGGGTGCAGCTTGAGCAGGCTGCGCCCGACCGTGGACTTGCCCGAGCCGGACTCGCCGACGATGGCCAGTTTTTCCCGGCCCAGGGTGAACGACACGTCGCGCACCGCATGGGTTTCTTTCTTGCCATTGACGAAGCGCACGTTGAGCGAATCGACAGTGAGTTTGAGCGTCGACATAAAGCCTCCAGTTACTCGCTACGCGGGTCGAGAATGTCCCGCAGGCCATCGCCCAACAGGTTGAACGCCAGGCTCACCAGCATGATCGCGGCCCCCGGCACGGCTACCAGCCACCAGCATTCGAGCATGTAGCGCCTGCCGGTGGAGATCATTGCGCCCCACTCCGGCAGCGGCGCCTGCGCACCCAGGCCAAGAAAGCCCAGCGCAGCGGCGGTCAGAATGATGCCGGCCATGTTCATGGTCAGGCGGATGATCACCGACGACAGGCACATCGGCACGATGTGGCGCAGGATGATCCGCGTCGGCGAGGCGCCCTGCAGCTCGACCGCGACGACAAAGTCGGCCTTGCGCAACGACAGCGTTTCGGCGCGCGCCAGGCGTGCGATCGGTGGCCACGAGGTCAGCGCGATGGCGACCACGGCATGTTCCAGGCCGGGGCCCAGGGCCGCGATGAACGCCAGCGCCAGGACCAGGCTGGGGAAGGAGATGAAGATATCGGTGATGCGCATGAAAACGGTGTCGACGACGCCGCCGAAGTAACCCGACACGGTGCCGATGAACAACCCGATCGGGCCGACGATGACGGTTACCAGGGTAATGATGTACAGGGTGATGCGTGAGCCATACACCAGCCGGCTGAAGATATCGCGGCCGTATTCGTCGGTGCCGAACCAGTGCGCTGCACCGGGTGCCTGCAAGGCATTGGCGAGGTTTTGCACCACCGGGTCATGGGTGGCGATCCAGGGTGCGAAGGCGGCCACCACGACCAGCAGCAAGGCCACCAGCAGGCCCGCCAGGGTCATCGGGTTGCGCAGCAGGTGGCGCAGCACCCGCAGGCTGCTCTTGTACAGCGCGTCGACGCTCGACGCGGGTGCGCGGTCGGCCTGCGCCTTGTCGCTTGAAACGGTAGAAGACAGGTTGGCAATCATCGGCATGCTCTCGATGTGAACTCATGGCCACCTGGGGCACCCGCAGGCGCCCTCGGCAGTGTTCAGCGTTGCTTGTAGACGCCCAGGTAACGGGTCGCCTCGGCGTCATCGCCGGTGAAGCCCTTGACGTCCACCGCGCTGACTGCGGTGTCGGTCATCTGCGAAATCATCATGATCGGGCCGACCTGTTCGTCGTAACGCTTCTGCGCCTGGTGGTACAGGTTCAGGCGCTTGCCAGGGTCTCGCTCGACCCCGGCCTGCTCGATCAGCGCATTGAGCGGTTGATCGAAGAACGATGCACGCCAGCCCTGGAAGTTGGGCAGGCCGGCCGCGTCACTGTTGTCGGGGTTGTAAGCGAAGGTGCGCAGGCTGAAGTAAGGGTGCGGGTAGCGCTCGGCGCCGCGGGCGACGATCATCTCGAAGTTGCGTGCGCGCATTGCGCCGTACACCTGGTTGCCGGTACCGGTGACGATGCTGGCCTTGATGCCGCCCTCGGCCAGGGTCGCTTGCATGCGTGCGGCAATGTCGATGAAAGGCGGTTCGGACAACGTCCGCAGGGTGGTGCTGAAGCCTTGCGGGTAGCCAGCTTCGCTCAGCAACGCCTTGGCCTTGGCCACGTCGAGCCGGTAGCCAGGGTCTGGCAGGCGTGCGTCCAGGCCCAGTTGCATCGGCTGCTGGTTGAGCAGGCCATAGTGCGGCATGACCTGCTCGTCGATCCCTTTGTAGTCGATCAGGTAGCGCACGGCCTCACGCACTTTCGGGTTGGCGAACTCGGGCTGTTTCATGCTCATCGCCACGTAGTACAGGGTGCCCCGTTGCAAGGGCTGAACCTGCAGCGTGCCGGTGCGCTCGACGGCCTTGATGTCGGGCGCGGCCATGCCATAGGCCAGGTCCAGGTCGCCGCGTTCAAGCATCAGGCGCAGCGACTGTGATTCGGTCATGTGTCGCACCAGCACCCGCTTCATCTTTGCCGGGCCTGCCCAGTAGCCGTCGAAACGGTTCATCACCAGCGCATCGTTGGCGCTCCACTTGGCCAAGGTGAACGGGCCGCTGCCGGCTTCGTTGGTGACCAGCCAGGCGGCGCCGAGGTCGCCATTCTTTTCATGTTTCAAGGCCTGCAGGCGGTCGACGATGACCGCACTGGGCGAAGTTGCCAGCGAGTCGATCAGCAGCAGCGGGTCGGTCGGCTGTGGCAGGCCGATGACCAAGGTGTGTGCGTCGCTGGCGCGAATCAGTGCCTGAATGTTGTCGACGGTGTAGCCGTAGGCCTTCCAGGTAGTGGCCAGGCCGTAGTTGAGCTTCATCACGCGGTACAGCGACCAGGCCACGTCCTCGGCGGTAAGGGGGTTGCCGGAATGGAACGTAACGTCAGTGCGCAGGTGGAAAGTGATCTGCTTGCCGTCTTCGCTGATGGCCCAGCGTTCGGCCAGCTGTGGCAGGTGTTTTTCCGGGTTGCCCTGGTCGCGCTTGACCAGCGTGTCGTACAGGTTGGCATTGACTCCGGAGGCATCCAGGCCCGGCGCGTTGGCCGGGTCGATGGAAAACAGGTTGACCATGCTCATGCCGACGATCAACTGGTCGGCGGGGGTCTTGGCCTGCACGGCAGCCATTGGCCCAAGCGCCAGGATCGCACCCAGCAGGCTCATGTGCAGCGGGGGGAGTACAGTCTTCATGTGGGCGTCCTTCTTTTTATAGTTATGCAATGTGTTCACGCGGCCCGCTGGGGCTCAGCGGGTCCTTGGGTCGAACACCTTGTACAGGGCATCGCTGATCAGGTTGAGGGCGACGAAGATCAGGCCGATCACCAGCACGCAGCCCATCACCGCGTTCATGTCACCGAGCATCAGGCTGCTGGTGAGGTATTGGCCGAAACCGGGCCAGGCGAACACGGTCTCGATCAGTACCGCGCCTTCGAGCAGCGAGCCGTAGGCCAGCGCGACGACGGTCAGCAACTGCACGAGGATGTTGCGAAACGCATGGCCCCAGACCACTTGGCGCCGCGACAGGCCCTTGACCCGCGCTGTGATGATGTATTCCTGGGAGAGCTGCTCGAGCATGAAGCTGCGCGTCATGCGGCTGATATAGGCCACCGAGTTCAGCCCGAGGATAAGCCCCGGCAAGATGATGTGGCGCAGCGCACTGCTGAAGGCTTCCCAGTCACGCGCCAAGGCCGTGTCGATCAGCAGCAGGCCGGTCACGTCGGGGACCATGCCGTCGTAGGCAAGGTCGATGCGCCCTGCCCCGCCGGCCCAGCCAAGCCAGGCGTAGAACACCAGCAGGCCCATCATGCCGACCCAGAAAATCGGCGTGGAGTAGCCGAACAGGGTGATGACCCGCGCCACATGGTCGCCCAGCCGGCCCTGGTTGCTGGCGGCGACCACGCCCAGTGGCAGGCCGATGAGGATGCCGAACAGGATCGCCAGCGTGGCCAGCTCGATGGTCGCCGGGAACACCCGCTTGATGTCGTCCAGCACCGGGTGGCCGGTGAGCAGCGCATTGCCGAAATCGCCGTGCAGCAAATCGTTGAGGTACAGCCCGAACTGGGTCCAGATCGGTTTGTCCAGGCCCATGGCCTGGTAGACCTGCTCATAGGTGGAGCTGTCGGCATCCGGACCGACCACGGCCAGCACCGGGTCCAGCGGCATCACCCGACCAATGAAGAACGTCAGCGCCAACAGGCCAAGCAAGGTCACCAGCACCGTGCTGGCCCGTCGGGCAGTGGCAGACACGCGGGTGCCCAGCACAGAGGCAGTCGAAAGCAACATAACAGGCTCCTGAAAAAGCGTTCAGCAAACACCGAGGCGTCAGGGGCGCGCACGCCCCCGTCCCGCTCATCGCGACTTGTAGACGTCTTTGTAACGGGTGGTGGCCGCGCTGTGGGCCTGATAGTTCTGCACGTCGTGGTACAGCACCACGGTGTCGGTCATCTGTGAAACCGGCAGGATCGCGCCAACCTGGGTGTCGAGCGTGTTCTGGATCTGCTGGTACTGGGCCAGCTGCCGGGCCTTGTCGGGTTCGACTTCGGCCTGCTCGATCAGGCTGTTCAGCTCGGGGCTATAGAACGAGGTGCGCCAGCCCTGGAAGTTGCTCAGCTTGGCTTCGTCACGGTTGTCCGGGTTGTACACCAGGGTGCGCAAGCTCGAATGCGGGTGGCGCTCGGCACCGCCGCCGCCACGGCCGACCAGGATGTCGAAGCTGCGTTCGCGCATGGCGCCGTAGATCTGGTTGCCGGTACCGGTGACGATGGTGGCCTGTATACCCGCCTGGGCCAGGGTGGCCTGCAGGCTGGAGGCAATGTTGATGAAGGGCGGCTCGGTGAGCACGCGGATGGTGGTCTTGAAGCCGTTGGGGTAACCGGCTTCGGCCAGCAGTTGTTTCGCCTCGGCCACGTTCAGGCGGTAGCCTGGGTCGTCCAGGCGTGCCGGCAGGCCCAGCGGCAGTGGCCGTTGATTGAGCTGGCCGTAATGCGGCATGACTGTCTGGTTGATGCCCTGGTAGTCAATCAGCGAGCGTACCGCCTTGCGCACGCGGGCGTCGTCGTAGGGCTTTTGCTTCACGCTCAGCGCCACGTAGTAGAGGGTGCCGCGCTGCACGGTCTCGGTGCGCACCTTGTCGGACTTCTCCAGCGCTTCGATGTCTGGGGCGGACATGCCTTTGGCCAGGTCCAGGTCACCGCGCTCTACCATCAGCCGCAGCGACTGCGATTCGGTCATGTTGCGCATGACGATGCGCTTGAGCTTGGCCGGGCCGCCCCAGTAACCGTCGAAACGGCTCATCAGGATCACATCATTGGCGCGCCAGTCATTGAGGATGAACGGCCCGCTGCCGGCAGCATGCGTGGTCAGCCAGGCGGCGCCGAGGTCATCGCCCTTCTGGTGCTGCTGGACCACCTTGCGGTCGAGAATGAAGGCACTAGGCGATGTCGCCAGGGTGTTGAGCACCAGCAGCGGGTCGGTCGGCCGCGGCAGCTCGAGGACGAAGGTGTGCGCATCACTGGCACGCATGTACTGGGCGACATTGCCTGCCGTGAAACCGTAAGCCTTCCAGGTCGAGGCCAAGGCCAGGTTGAGCTTGAGGATGCGTTGCAGCGACCAGACGACGTCCTCGGCACTGAAGGCATTGCCGGACTGGAACGTGACGCCCTCGCGCAGCTTGAACGTGAGGGTCTTGCGGTCATCGCTGACCTGCCAGCTTTGCGCCAGCGCCGGCACCAGTTGGTCCGGTTGCTGCGCATCCTGCACCAGCAGCATGTCGTACAGGTTGGCGTTGACCTCGGAGACGTCCAGCCCGGTGGCACCGGCTGGGTCCAGGGACAACAGGTTGATCATGCTCATGCCGACGATCAACTGGTCGGCGGGTGTCTTGGCCAAAGCAGTGGGTGCCGAGGTCATTGCCAGCGATGCGGCAAGGACCCCTGCCCAGAATGTGGGAAGTACGCTCATGTGAGATTGCCTTTTTATAGTTATTGGACTCTCGGGCGGCGCGCACTGTCGCGCGCCGCCATGCACGGGTCAGAAGCGCTGCAATGTATGGGTCTCGACGTAGTCGAAGTCGATCTCTTCACCCAGGCCAGGCAGGTCCGACAGGTGGACGAAACCGTCCTTGTCCATCGGGTCGACCAGGCGTTTGAGGTAGGCCGGCACCTCGTCATAGTCGAGGAACGGGTGCAACAGGCCGCGCTCGTACCAGGTGCAGTTCTTGATGGCCCCGACCACGGCCAGGTTGGCTGCGCCGTTGCCGTGGATTTCGCAATCCATGCCGAACGCTTCGGCCATGTGCGCCACTTTCAGGCACGGTGCAATACCGCCGACCCCGGCAACCCCGGCGCGCAGGATGTCACACACGTCATGCTTGACCCAACTGGCCCGGCTCAGGTGCTTGCCACCCAGGCTTTCCGGGCCCAGCACCGGGATGTCCAGCTGGCCGGCGAGCCAGGCATAGGATTCGGCAGAGTCTTCCATCATCGGTTCTTCGAACCAGGCGAAGTTGAGCTTTTCCAGGGCGCGGCCGATGGTCAGGGCGTCGGTACGGCTGTACCAGTGGTAGCCGTCGATCATCAGTGCGATGTCGGGGCCGACCGCTTCGCGCACGGCGGCGCAGGCCTTGATGTCCATGCTCACGCTGGGCGCGAAGGATACCGGCGGCATCCAGGTGTGCAGCTTGATTGCCTTGTAGCCACGCTTGACCAGGGTTTCGGCAAAACGCCCGTATTCCTCAGGGCTGGACAAGCCGCCTTCGAGCTCGTCGCCACACATGGTCGAGCCATACGCAGGCACCTTGTCGCGGTAACCGCCAATCAGCTTGTGCACCGGCACGTTCAGCTTGCGCCCGGCCCAATCCCACAAGGCCTGCTCGACCAGTGCCAGGGCGCGATCGGTCAACTGGCTGGCGCTGCCGCGTTGCCAGTGCGCAAGGTCGTGCCAGATCTTCTCGCGATCAAAGGCATTGGCGCCTACCAGCACTTTGCGCACGAAACCATCGAGTACGTAAGGGCGGATCAGTTCAGGGGCACCCAGTGCATAGCCTTCGTTGCCGCATTCGGTGGTGATGCGCAGCAACGCCATCTTGGCCTGGGTCACGTCACCGGGGTGGGCATGGCCGGCACTGTCGACAGCGCGGCGCGTGGGGTAGGAAAAAACCTGGACGTTTACAGCAGTGATGATCATGGACGTCTGAGCCTTCTTATTGGATTTGTGGCGGGTGAGTCACGCTCTGGAGGCAATCCTACGTCATCATACAACTTTTGAAAAGCACCCCTTTAGAACTTTCAGATCCGGCCTTTGCGAGCCCCTATTTTCGTCTTTTGGGACGTGCATCGCATTTTAATGTTCGTATAGAACCCTCTAGAAAGCGCATTTCAGGCGCTTTAAAAGAAGTCATCCGACAACCACCCAAGAAATCGTAGACAACCCAAATGTTGTACGATAACTTTGCCGCATCTGATCGCGGCACCTACCCCCCCACCGCATCCGATGGTGACCACCCGCTTCAAAACGACCTCAACAAAAACAAGAAAAGAAGATCGAATGAACACCACACTCCGCAATCTCATTGCTGTCAGCACACTCGGCCTGTCTTTCTATGCCTGCGCAGACTCGGCCAGCCTCAACTACCGCCACGGCTACACCGAAGACGACAGCATCCATTCCGACCGCATCAAGCTGAATTACCGGATGGAAACCGGCCTGGGGTTCGCCGCCGAGATCAAGTACAAGACCGCCGGCGACCGTGAGGACGTGGCCTACGACAACATGGTCAACAACGGCCATGAGTTCACCGTGGACTACAACTACAAGCTGAGCCCCAAGTCGACCCTTACCCCGGCGTTCCAGATGGACAGCTCCAAGGACGCCACCGCCTACAAGTTCGGCTTGAAGTACAGCTACAAGATCAGCGACACCTGGTACGTCGCCACCCGTGTGCGGCATGACGCGCGCAACCTCGACCGCGACCAGATCGATCATTCCAAGGCGGACCGAGCCAAGGACAACCAGAACACCACGCGCCTCGAAGGTTGGCTGGGCTACACCCCGAAAGGCCCGTGGGCCTTCGAGTACCAGTACATTCACTTCGATACCGACTACATCCGCTACGACAACAAGAAGAGCGACTACGAGCAGAACCTGAGCATCAAGTACAAGCTCAACAAGCAGTGGGCGCCGTTCATGGAGGTGGGTGACATCAAAGTCAACGCCTATACCGATGACCGCCAGGCCCGCTGGCGTCTGGGCGTCCAGTACAACTTCATGTAATGCCGCGCTGCCGGGGGCCTGCCAGGTAGCCCGGCGTCATCGCTACCCCCAACGACCTTTAAAGCCAAGGTGCTGACCATGACCACACTCGCCTCGCCCACTTCGGGCAAACCCTTCAACCGCTTGCTGCTGACCGGCGCTGCCGGCGGGCTCGGGCAGATCCTGCGCGAAGCCTTGCAGGCCCACGCCACTGTCGTGCGCGCTTCAGATATCAGTGCGATGGCGCCAGCGGCTGGCGACCATGAAGAGGTGATCAGTTGCAACCTGGCGGACAAGGACGGGGTACTGGCGCTTGCCCAAGGCGTGGACGCCATCGTTCACCTGGGGGGCATTTCCACGGAGCGTGCGTTCGAAGACATTCTCGACGCCAATATTCGCGGCACCTTTCATGTCTATGAGGCCGCACGCAAGCACGGCATCAAGCGGGTAGTGTTCGCCAGCTCCAACCATGTGACTGGCTTCTACCCGCAGGACGAGACGGTGGATGCGCAGTCTGTGCGCCGCCCGGACTGCTACTACGGCTTGTCCAAGTCGTATGGCGAAGACCTGGCCACCTTCTACTTTCACCGCTACGGCATCGAAACCGTGAGCCTGCGCATCGGCTCGTCATTCCCCGAGCCACGCAACCTGCGCATGCTCTCGACGTGGCTGAGTTATGCGGACCTTGCGCACCTGGTAGAACGTGCGTTGCTCGCCGAAAACGTTGGCCACACCGTGGTGTATGGGGTTTCGGCAAACCGTGAGCTGTGGTGGGACAACCGCTTCGCCGCGCACCTGGGCTTCAACCCGCAGGACAGCTCGGAGCACTTTCGCGAGAAGCTTGCGCAACAGCCCAAGCCTGCTGCTGACGATGCCAGTGCGCACCTGCAAGGTGGCGCGTTCACCGCCGCCGGCCCTTTCGGTGACTGAAGGCGCCAACGCCAGCGGGCTCAGGCCATCAGGATGCTCACCAGCATCTGCGTTGGTGTGCTCAGCTCCACGTCCTTGCGCGTAACCACTTCGTACGGCTCACTGCGTGACTTCAACTGCAACGGCAGGCGCGCCAGCATGCCGTGATCCACCGCGACCTTGGTGACATCCCACGGCATCCTTCCCGGCGTATCGCAGCCTGCCTGTCGAACGACGCGCAGTGGTTCTGGATGCCATTGCCGACGAACTCGATGCGCGAGGCTAGCCGTTCAGCCTGCTGAGGGCCGCCGTGCAGCCGCCCCGACGAACACTGGGGTGCCCTGAGGGGGCGGCTGCCTATACGGAAATTTTGAACTCCCTTCGCACCGCCCTCTCCCACCTGAAGAGCCCCCGCGATTCTTCAGGACCCCGCCATGGCCAAGCCCCTGCAGGAGTACCAGCGCAAACGCGACTTCAATGCCACGCCCGAGCCCAGCGGTAACCGTGGCCGAGGCAAGCAGCCCCATGCCCTGCAGTTCTGCATCCAGAAGCACGACGCCAGCCACCTGCACTACGATTTTCGTCTGGAGCTCGACGGCACCCTGAAAAGCTGGGCGATCCCCAAGGGCCCTTCGCTGGACCCGAAGGTGCGCCGGCTGGCCGTACACGTCGAAGACCACCCGCTGGACTACGCCGACTTCGAGGGCAATATCCCGGAAGGCCACTACGGCGCAGGCGACGTGATTGTCTGGGACCGGGGCATCTGGGAGCCCGAGGGTGACGCGCAGCAGGCCTATACCAAGGGCAAGCTGCGTTTTCGCTTGCAGGGCGAGAAACTCAATGGCGTATGGAACCTGTTTCGCACCCACCTTGGGGGCAAGAAAGAACAGTGGATGCTGGTCAAGTCGCACGATGGCGAAGCCCGCAGCGAGGCCGAGTACAGCATCGTCGAGGCTCAGCCCGACAGCGTGCTCAGCGAGCGGACCCTGGTCCCCAGGGTGCGAAAAACGGCCGGCAAGGCGGCGCCCCGTAAGTCACGCAAACGCAAGGCCAGCGCCCAGCAGGCCGCGCTACCCGATACGCTGCAACCGCAACTGGCCACGCTGGTCGACTCGCCACCGGCCGGCGATTGGTTGTACGAGGTGAAGTTCGACGGCTACCGGATTCTCGCGCGCATCGACGGTGATGACGTACGCCTGTACACCCGCAACGGCCATGACTGGACTGCCAAGCTGCCGCATCAGCGAGCCGCGCTGCGCAGCCTTGGCCTCGATTCCGCCTGGCTGGACGGCGAAATGGTGGTCAACGACGCCCATGGCGTGGCGGACTTCCAGGCCCTGCAGAACGCCTTCGATAGCGAAGACGATCAGCACATCCTCTATTACCTGTTCGACCTGCCCTTTCTGGGCGGCCAGGACCTGCGCCAATTACCGCTGCAAGAGCGGCGCAACACCCTGCAGCAGTTGCTGGACCAGGACGATTCGCAATGGCTGCGGTTTTCCGAAGGCTTCGATCAGCCGGTCGACTCACTGCTCGACAGCGCCTGCCGCATGAAGCTCGAAGGCCTGATTGGCAAGCGCGCCGACAGCCCCTACACCGGCCGGCGCAGTGCCGACTGGATCAAACTCAAGTGCCAGCAACGCCAGGAATTCGTGATAGTCGGCTACACCGACCCCAAGGGTAGCCGCAGCGCCTTTGGCGCGTTGCTACTGGCTGTGCACGACGAAGGCGGCGCGTTGCGCTATGCCGGCAAGGTGGGCACCGGCTTCAGCGTGGCCACCCTGGGCAGCATTCATGCGCGGCTCAAGCCTTTGCAAACGGCCAAACCACCCTTGAGCCAACCACCGACCGGTGCCGAAGCGCGGGGTGTGCATTGGCTCAAGCCGACCCTGCTGGCCGAAGTAGCCTACGCCCAGATGACCCGCGACGGTGTGGTGCGCCACGCGGTGTTCCATGGGCTGCGGGATGACAAACCTGCCACCGCCATCGATCTGGAGCACGCCATGCCTGGCAAGTCCGTCGCCAAGCCCAAGGCTCAGCGCAAACCCGAGGCGCTGGGCGAACTGCGCCTGACCCACCCTGAGCGCATCATCGACGCCACCCGCGCAACCACCAAGCGCCAGGTGGCCGAGTACTACGCGCAGGTCAGCGAGTGGATTCTGCCGCAACTGAAAAACCGCCCCGTGGCGCTGGTACGCGCCCCCGATGGCCTGGCGGGTGAGCTGTTCTTTCAGAAAAACGCCGACCAGTTGCACATCCCCAATGTGGTCAGCTACGACAAGAAAGCGGCCGGCCAGGCCGCCATGGTCATCAACCGCGCCGACACCCTGCTGGGCGCGGTGCAAATGAACATGCTCGAACTGCATACCTGGAACGCCACCGACAAGGATTTCGACAAGCCGGACCGCTTCATCCTCGACCTGGACCCGGACCCTGCGCTGCCGTGGAAGGCGATGCTGGAGGCCACGCAACTGACCCTGACCCTGCTCGACGAGCTTGGCCTGAAGGTGTTCCTCAAGACCAGCGGCGGCAAGGGTATCCACCTCGTCGTGCCACTGACCCGCAAAGCGGGCTGGGACGAGGTGAAGGATTTCAGCCATGCCATCGTCGATTACTTGGCCAATCTGTTTCCCGATCGGCTCAGCGCCGTGTCGGGGCCGAAGAACAGGGTCGGGCGCATCTTCATCGACTATCTGCGCAATGGCCAAGGCGCTACTACCGCCTGCGCCTACTCATTGCGGGCGCGTGAAGGCCTGCCGGTGTCCGTGCCCATCTGGCGCGAAGAGTTGGCGCAACTCAAGGGCGCCAACCAATGGCACATCGGCAACCTGCACGAACGCCTTGCCGAAGTGGACGACCCATGGGCCGACATGGGCAAGACCCGTCAATCGATCACCGCGCGCATGCGCAAACAGCTAGGGCTGGGCTGATGAGCATCATTCAGGACTTTGATCTGAACAACCTTGACCGCCTGTTGCGCGCCTTTACCGAACGGCCGCAGGCGCTCAACCTCGATACCCAGCTGCCAACGCTGATCCAGGCGTTGCAGGCTGACCACCTTGACCTGCTGCCCTTGCCGGGCCAAGGCAACACCTTGCGGCGGTGGCAGAGCCTGGCACGCATCGCTGGCTGTGACATGGCCCTGGCCAAACTCTACGAGGGCCATACCGATGCCTTGGCGATCCTTGCCGAATGCGGCGCCGCGCACCACGCCCAGGAGGGTATCTGGGGCGTGTGGGCTGCCGAACCGCCGAATGCCCGCGCACGTATCGTCGAACGCCAGGGCGAGCAGGTGCGCCTGGCTGGCCGCAAGGCTTGGTGTTCAGGTGCCTTGCAGATCGACCGCGCGCTCATTACTGCCTGGGGTCATGACGAACAACCGCAGCTGGTAGCGATAGAGCTGTCGCACCCCAGCCAAGGCTTGAACATCGAGCACTGGCAAGCGGTGGGCATGGCCACCACGGCAAGCGTCGAGGTCGAGTTCAACCATACACCCGGCATCGCCATCGGCAAGCCGGGGCAGTATCTGTCGCGCCCGGGCTTCTGGCACGGCGGGGCTGGCATCGCGGCCTGCTGGTACGGTGCGGCGGAGGCATTGGCCGATTACCTGCGCGAACACTGTCGCAACCCGCGCCCCGACCCGCATGCCGACGCCCACCTGGGCGCGGTCGACGCGGCCTTGCTTGGCGCCAGGGCAGCGCTGCGCGAGTGTGCAGCCTTGATCGACCGCGAGCCAAGCGCGGATGCCAGCTTCGAGGTGCGGCGCACCCGCGCGCAGGTCGAACAGGCCGTCGAGCAGGTGATCCATCACGTGGGGCGGGCACTGGGTGCCTCGCCGTTCTGCCGCAGCAGCCACTTTGCCCGGTTGAGCGCCGATTTGCCGGTCTTTATGCGCCAGAGCCACGCCGAGCGTGACCTGGCGGCCCTCGGACAGCAGCTGGCGAACCTGCCAGCAGGAGCTTGGCAGTTATGAATTTGATCGCGTCCAGTAACGGCACCCCCTGGGCTGACTGGCAGCATGCCGCGCACCTGGCCAGGGCCACCTGGATCGACCCCGGGCAACTGTGCCCGCCGGGGCGTCGCCTGGTACTGATCGCCCCCCACCCAGATGACGAGATTCTCATGGCGGGCGGCTTGCTGGCGGGCTTCCACGGGCGCGAAGAAGACTTGGTGCTGATTTCGGCCACCGATGGCGAGGGCAGCCACCCAGGCTCCAGGCACTGGACCGAGCACCGCTTGCGCAGGCAACGGCCGCTGGAGAGCCGCCACGCCCTGCAACAGCTCGACCTGGACCTCAACCGCCTGGACTGGCGCAGGCTGCACCTGAAGGATGGCGCGCTGCCGCGCGACGAGGCCTTTCTGGTCAACCACCTGAGCCAGCTGCTCAAGCCCGACGACCTGCTCATGGCCACCTGGCGCAACGATGGCCATTGTGATCACGAAGCGGTTGGCAGGGCCGCCGCGCAATCGGCACTGGCGCGCAAGGTGCAACTGGTGGAGGTGCCGGTATGGGCCTGGCACTGGGCGCAACCGGACGACCCTCGCCTGCCCTGGCCGCGGGCTCATCGCGTGCAGCTCGATGAAGCCCGCCTGGCCCGCAAGCGCAAGGCCCTGGCTGCGCACGCCAGCCAGCTGGAGCCGGATGACGGCCAACCGCCCGTGCTGCCCGCCGCTTTGCAGGACTGCCTGCTACAGCCATTCGAACTGGTGTTCTTGTAAGGGAATCGACATGAGCCTCGACGCGCAATACTTCGCCGACCTCTACGCCAGCAGTGAAGACCCCTGGGCCTTCCGCACCCGCTGGTATGAAAAGCGCAAACGTGAGCTGGTCATGGCCAGCCTGCCTCGCCAATGCTACCAGCGTGTATTTGAACCGGCCTGTGCCAACGGCGAACTCAGCGCCTTGCTGGCCGAGCGTTGTGCCGACCTGCTGTGCCAGGACCTGGACCCGACCGCGGTGGGCCTGGCCCGTGAACGCCTCGCGAACGTGAGCCACGCCTCGGTTGAACTAGGCAAGCTACCGGGTGACTGGCCCGGGGGGCGCTTCGATCTCATTGTGTTGAGTGAACTGGGTTACTACCTCGACCCGACAGACTGGCTGCAGGTTATCGAGCAGTCGGTCGCCAGCCTGAGCTACGACGGCGGCTTGCTGGCCTGTCACTGGAAACACCCGATCGCGGGCTGCCCGCAGGATGGCCGCGAGGTGCACCGGATGCTGGGCAAGCATCTACCGCTGTATCCGGTGTATCGCCACGAGGAAGCGGACTTTCTACTCGAATACTGGTCATGCCAGCCCAGCGTGGTGGACCTTGACGAGACCTGCCCATGATTGCCGTGGTGATCCCCGCGCACAACGAGGCGCGACGCCTGGGCCGGTGCCTGAAGGCGGTCAAGGTCGCTGCCGCGCAGGCCGAACAAGTGGGCTACCAGGTCAGCATCCTGGTGGTGTTGGACCGCTGCAGTGACGGTAGTGCGGCGGTGGCCAGGCGTCATGGCGTGCAGACGCTGGACGTTCACGCCGGCAACGTTGGCATGGCACGCAGGGCTGGGGCCGCCAAGGTGATCGAACAAGGCGCCAGCTGGCTGGCCTGTACCGATGCCGACAGCCAGGTGCCGCCGCACTGGCTGCTGTCGCAACTGGCGTTTGGGGCAGATGTGGTCTGTGGAACGGTGCATGTGGAATGCTGGCAGCCTTGGCAGAAGGCTGCCTTGCGTCGGCTGTACCTGAGCCGCTACGAGGCGCGTGAAGGGCATCGGCATATTCACGGTGCCAACCTTGGAGTCAGCGCGCAGGCTTATCTGCAGATTGGGGGCTTCCAGCCGTTGCCAGCGCATGAGGATGTACAGTTGGTGCGCGACCTGGAAGCGCAAGGGGCGCAGATTTCGTGGACGGCACGGCATAGCGTGGCCACCAGCAGCCGGCGGGACAGCCGGGCGCGGGAGGGATTTGGGGATTATTTGGCGAGCCTTGAGGTGACGGTGTCGTAATTGGGGTCCTGGGGCTGCTTTGCAGCCCTTTCGCGACGCACGGCCGCTCCTACACCGATCGCGTTCTTTTGCACTGCCCCCAAAATCTCAGCCATGGCTCAAGAAGCCTTGCGCGTACGCTTGGCAGGTTTCTTCTCGGGCTCGGGCTTTTTCTTCCCCGCCGCCGCACCCTTGCCGCCCAAGCTGCGTTTGAGCAGTTCGGTAAGGTCGATAATATCGGCACCTTTCTCTGCAGTACCGCCCTCGCCCTTCTCCACCACGCTGATCTTGCCCTTGCTGGCTTTCTCTTCCACCAGGTCCATGATGGTCTGGCGAAAGGCATCCTGATACTCATCCGGCTGCCATGCGCCGCTCATGTCCTCGACCAGCCGCTTGGCCATGTCCAGTTCACGTTTGTCCACTTTGGTATCGGTCACGCTCTTGTCCAGCTCCAGCGTCTCTAACCCGCGCACTTCCTCGGGCCAGCGCAGGGTGATCATCACCAGGGCATCATCCAGCGGGCGCAGCAGCGTCAAGTGCTGACGGGTATGCAACACCACCGTGGCCAACGCCACCTTGCCGGTGCTGGCCAGCGTTTCGCGCAGCAACGCATAGACCTTGCCGCCGCGGCGGTCGGGGCTCAGGTAATACGGGGTATCGAAATGCTGCAGGGGAATTTCGCCGGCATCGACGAACGAGAAGATATCGATGGTCTGAGTCGCTTCAGGCCGGGCCGTGCGGATCTCTTCCTCGCTGATCACCACATAACGGCCTTTCTCGTACTCCACACCTTTGACGATGTTGTCCTTGTCGATCTCTTTGCCGGTGACTTTGTTGATCCGCTTGTAACCGACCGGCTCCATGCTGCGTTTGTCCAGCCAGTCGAAATCGACCCGCTCGGTGCGCACCGCAGTATTCAGCGAGACGGGGATGTGCACCAGCCCGAAACTGATCGCGCCCTTCCAGATTGCCCTTGCCATGGTTAAGTCACCTCCCTCCAGCCCTGCGCCTATCGGAGCCTCTACTTGAAGTGACTGCGGCGCGCTGGGAAGGTTTAGTCAGGCTGCCCTGCGGCGGGCAGCGACTCGGTGCTTAGCTGAACAGCACGCGCTTGAAGGCCTCGGCGGCCAGGTGCACTTGCACCGACCAATCGTCTGCGGCTTCGCTGCCGGCATCGTCGGAAATGTACTTGAGGCAGACGAATGGAATGCCTTCGCTGCGGGCGATCAGCGCCAGTACGTAAGCCTCCATGTCGACCACATCGTAAGGTGCCTTGCCGTGGCTGGTCTCGAAATTGTCACCTGTGCCGCAGGTTTCAAGGGCAAGCCCTGGGATTGGCTCGCCGTGTTCGAGCAGAACGGGGATGTCCGACAGTGGCGTCTCGTAGCGGGCGAAGCCCAGCGGCGTGACATCCATGTCGCGCTGGACGAAACGGGTGCAGCACACCACTTCACCCTTGCCATGGCCCTGGCTGCCGGCCGAACCCAGGTTGACGATCAGCTTGGGCTTGCGCTGGGCGATGGCCTTGGTCAGCGCGATGGCAGCATTGACCTTGCCGATGCCAGTGAACACGGTGTTCACCTCGGCAAACACAGTGCCAGCCTCGGCCTCGAGGGCGAAGACAAACAGCGTGTCATCCAGGGAAATGTCGGGGAATTGCTTGATCAGCATCATGGCGCAGGGGTTCCGGGTGGCTGCAAAGGGCGCGGCCATTTTCGGACAACCCTGGCGAATTGCAAGCCCCGGCTACCGTTGCGTAAGCCCTTGCCTGATCACCTGCTCGACCACGGCCTGTAGCGCTTCGGTAGCGTTCTTCCCGGCGGCGCACGCCTGCCCCAGACATTCAAGCTGTCGGTCGGCACTGGTGCCCTCACGCAGGATACGCCGGGCATGCTCGAAGGCGCGTTCGGCGTCCACGGTGTCGACGGGGAACTGCCCCTGCAACTGCGCCAGCCAGCCTTCGGCCGTGACCGGCTGTTGCTCCTGGGTACCAATGAACTGGCCTTGGCGGCCGTAGCGCAGGGCGCGCCAGTAATTCTCCTGCGCGACCCAGCGCAACGCCCGGTTGAGGGGGGCGCGCGCTTGCCTTGGCTGCACGCTGTGCTCCACCAAGTGGCGAAACACCCCGGCGATGCTCAAAGCGTCCTCAAGGCAGGGGCAGCCATCACAGATACGCAGCTCGACGGTGGGGAAACGTCGCGACGGTCGGATGGCCCACCAGAAGTCACCATCAGCAGCCAACGAGCCGGTGCGCTGAAGCAAGGCCCGGTAGCGTTCATAGGCAGACCAGTCGGCCAGCGGCTCGGGCAACCCCATGTGCGGCCACTCGCCACAAATGACCCGCCGATAGCTCATGTAGCCGGTACCCTGGCCCAGCCACAAGGGCGAGGATGTACTGAGAATCAGCAGCAGCGGCAACCAGTGCACCAGCCGATTGATCAATTGCATGCGGTCGCAGTCCGCCGGCACCCCCACGTGCACATGCAAGCCATTGAGCAGGCTGCGCCGCGCCACGTGCTGGTAGTCATCGAACAACTGGTGGTAGTGCGCACACGGCGCAGGCTTGTGCCGCAGCCAGGCTGCATTCGGGTGGCTGCCCGCGCCATACAGGCCCATGCCTTGTGCCGCCAGCACCTCGCTCAATCGCTGCCGGGCCTGCAAGAAGAACTCGCGCGCCTCGAACAGGTTGGCGAACACGGGTGAGGCGACTTCTATCTGGCTGCGGAACATCTCCTGGGCAAAATGCTGCCCCAGTACTTCACGACACTGCCTGACCAGGCTCGAGGCAGGCATCGCCGGCACCTTGCCGGTAGCCAGGTCCACCAGCAGGTATTCCTCCTCGATGCCAAACGTACAAGGCCGGGCCATGCTTCAACCGTTACGGGTGACGGTAAGCGCAACGGCGGCAATGCGCTCGACGTGTTCATAGCCGGGTTCGTCAAGCTGTTCGCCAAACACGTCGGGGTCGATTTCCTGGTATACCCAGGACCATTGCGGGCCCGCCAGGCGCAGGCGAACAGCCTCGAGCAGCGCGTCCCGGCCTTCGACAATCGCCACCCCGGTGTAGAGCAACAACGTGCCCCTCATGCTCAGGCGTTCCCGGGCCTGTTCGACGATGCGCAGTGACAGCTCGGCGCCCAGCGCCCCGCCCCCGTGGCGGTAGGTGCGCGCATTGTGGTCGAGCATGTAGGGCGGATTGGCCACGATCAGGTCGAAGGTGCCGGTAACGCCGTGAAGCAAATCACTCGGCTCCACGGACACATTACTGATGCCCGCCAAGGCCGCGTTGATGGCGGTATAGCGCAACGCCAGCGGGTTGATGTCCAGCGCGCTGACCTGTGCATGGGGGGCGGCGCGGGCGATGAGCAATGCCCCCACGCCACTGCCGCAGCCAATATCGACCGCGTGTTCCACGCGATCCGGGCAGCGTTGCAGATGGTCATGAATGACCTGGGCAAAGCGGTAGCTGTCGGGGCCGAAGAACACCGCGTCACTGGCGTGTGTGGGGTACGCCGAATGCACCAGCAGCAGGTCGTCCAGGCTCGACCAACGCACCTTGCTGGCCAGCAGTTCACCGCGCTGCTCCAGCACCTGCGCATGCTGCAGCGCTTGCAATTCGTCGGCCGAAAGCAACGAAGGCGCAAACGGCCGGCTCCAGCCGAACACGTCGCGCAAGTTGCTGGCCTGCCGGGCGCTCTCACGGGCGTTGTTGCGTGCATGGGTGGCGGGGGTTACACAGGTGAAGCGGTAACCGTCCGCACGCAAGCGCTTGCCTAGCTGCAGCAGTGCCAGGTCTGCCTGGGCTTGCTCTGGGTCTAACATCATCACTGACATCCTTCTTGAACCAGGCCCGTGGCGTTGATGAAGGCCTGAGTGGCCAACAACCCCTCCGGCGACGCGTGACGGTTGCCGGCCATGCGCTGCACCAGGGCTTCCACAGTCTCTGGGCGCTGGCTGACCATGGGCCTGTCATCGGCCGACACGTTGATGTCCCAGCTACCCGGCATGACGCGCCGGATAGGCGCCTGCCAGTCGTCAGCGATCCAGTCGTGCCACAACTGCTTCTCGTAGGCCGTGAATACACCGAACATGGCCGCAGCAGGCCCGTCGATCAGTTGCCACCAGCGGCTGTTTACCGGGTTCTCCCCGCGCCGGATCCACCCCTGGGCCTGCAGCGCGTCGACGAAGGCCGGCATGGCGCCGGGCTCGGCCAGCCACTGATTGATGGTGCGCTTTTGCAAACGGCAGTGATCGGCGTGCATGAACTGGCCGTATTGGCGCTTGCGCTCCAGCGCTGCGAACAGCTGTGCCTGCAGGTCGAACTCGGCGACCAATGCGGTCGCTGAAGTGCCCAGGTCGTTCAACCGGTAGCCGCGCCGCACCCGTTGGTAGAAGTGCTGTGCGTCCTGTGCCGGGCACAGTTGTCGTAACGCCTGGAGGGACAGCTGGGCATGGCCGCTGGCGGCGTTGTCGATGGTGACATGCAGCTGAAAGTAATGGCCGTCGATGCCCAGCTCCGCCAGTTCATAGGTGGTTATCAGCAAATGCAGCGGCGGTTGCTCGTAACCCAGGTTGTACCCCAGCACTTCCGGCAGGAATGCGTCACCGTGCTGCCCAAGGGCCAGTTGCACGGCACCTTGCAAGTAGCGCTGGTCATCCAGTTGCGGCAGTTCCAGGCAGCCCAGGCGGCTCAGCAGCCGCTGGTAGATCAGCACATGGTTGCAACGCGGGTCGCCATTACCCAGCTCTTCCAGGTAGGTGCGGATCAGCCCGTGGTAACGGGGGTCGCGCCAGTGCTGCAACGTGCCGTGCAGCCAGGCACCGTCCACCGCCTTGGTGGGTGCAACCTGCTGCAGAAACCACAGGGCATGGGCGCGGTTGCTGAAGAAGTGGCGTGGCGCACCTTGGCGACGTTGCTGCAGGTAGTCGGCATAGGCCTTGGCGACTTCGCCGGCATGATGATCGCTCCAGGCAGGGAGCTGTGCGGGCGTGTCAGGCAAATCGTCCGGCCAGTGTTCAACGCGCGCGATTTGTTCACCCAGCCAGGCGGCGCTTGTGGCGTCCGGGCCTTCCAGGAGGTTCTGGTAGCGGTGTTGCAGGCTCAGGTGTGCTGCGCGAGCCCCTGCATCAGCAGCGGCCTTGCGGGTAATGACCGTCATGCCGAGCTCCTCCGAACTTATTGGGCCGGTTTTTGCCCCGGCATAGGCTCGGGGTCAGGCGCAGGCTGCGGCGCTGGCAGATCATCCGGTTTTTGCATTTGCAACGATGGCTTGCTGGGGTCGGCGTCTTTGCCGGGGTGATTGTTGTCTCGGTCGAAACAACCACCCATCAGCGTCATGGCGCCCACCAGGGCGACCCAATGAGTCAATCGCATGGGAAGTCCTCCGTTGTGTTCAATTGCAGTGCCAGGTCGCCCCGGCACTGCGAATTCCTCAATTACGAACGGCCGCCTTTACGGCTGGTGTCGTGAGGCATGTTGCCCCCCGAAGACTGGCCACCTTTACGCCCCGCTTCAGAGGCCTTCTCGCGGTCGTTGGCGAAGTTGCCCGGGTTCTTGCTGCCGCCTTGGCTGCCTTCCTTGCCCTGGGTGCCGGTGCGGCTGTTCTCTTTGTTAGCCATGGTCGTGAAACCTCATATGACTTCAGGAAGCACGGCACTGTGCCGTACATAGGTTCGGAGTTCGGCGATATGGAGGGATTCGTTTTAATGCGACAGGTTCGGACCGGTGGCATTAAATAAGCGGCAGCTGCATATTTGGTGCACCAAGTGACGTCTGGCTCACTCGGTATCCGTTGTATCGAGCCGCGCCTGCCGCCGCCCCAGCCAGCCGCCGGTCGCCGCCCACCCCAGGGCTATCGCGGCCCCCATCAGCATCGCCAGTTGCGGGTGCTCGGCCATCACGTCCAGTGCCCGCTTGACCCAACCGCTCAGGGCGTCACCGCCGCGGTAGACCACCGTGTCGATGAAGTTCTTGGCCTTGTACTTGTCTTCTGCCGGCAGGACCGTAAAGAGCATCTCGCGCCCTGGCCGCACCAGCGCATACTCGCCGGCCCGGCGCACCACCATGACCACGACGAAGGCGGCGAACACCGGCGCCAGTGCCAGCCAGACAAAACCTGCAGCCATTACCAACGGCACCGCCACGAGCAGCACCCCCACGCCCATCCGTCGGGCCAGGCGTCCGGTCAGGAACACCTGGGTGAGGATCGCCAAGGCCTGGACCACAGTGTCGATCAGGCCGAACACCTGGGTTTGCCGTGTGCGGTCGGTGAAGGTCTCGCTGACAATGCGCGCCTGTTCGAAGTACAGGAACGTGCTGACGCTGGCCAGCAGTACCACGAACAGCGCGATACCCAGCAGATAGGGAGAGCGCAGTACCGCCGTGGCGCCGGCGAACGGGTTGCCACCCAAGGGTTTCGACGACGAGCGCTGCTGGTGCGCCGGCAGTGGATGACGGGCCCGCCAGCGCTGCAAGTACAGCGTTGCGCCTGTGCTGCCCAGCAAGAACACCCCCGCCAGTACCAACAGGCCGGCATGCCCCAGCGGGCCCACCAGCACGGTGCCCAGGATCGGCCCACTGAGCCCGCCCAGGCTGGCACCGGCCGCCAGCAGGCCGAACAGGCGTTTGCCTTGCTCGGTGGAAAACAGGTCGGCAAGCACGCTCCAGCCCAGCGAGATGGTCAGCAGGTTGAACACCGACAGCCAGATGTAGAACGCCCGTGCCGTCCACAGACCGTCTGGATCACGGGCAAAGAGCACAGCGAAGAGCAGCAGGTTGCTGGTGAAAAAGCCATAGGTCCACGGCAGGATATGCCGCCGACGCACTTTCGACGCCAGCCAGCCAAACAGCGGCAGGCACGCCAGGGTGGCAACGAAGGTGCCGGTAAACAGCCATTGCAGGTTGTCCACGCCACCGGCCACACCCATGGTCTCGCGCACCGGGCGCAGCATGAAGTAACCGGTGAACAGCAGGTAGAATAACGACAGCCCGGCAAGCACTGCGGGCCCTTCACCCGGTTGAATGTTCAAGCCGTTGCCCAGGCGCCGCCGCCAGCTTTGCATGGCGTCAGGCAAACTGCTCTATCAGCGCCTGTTGCTGCGCCTGGCTGAGCAGCGGTGTGTGGCCGGCCTTGAGCTGATCGAGCTGGCGATCCGGGCGGCTGGTGGCGGGTATGACCGTAGTTACTGCCGGGTGGCTGATGGCGAACTTGAGAAACAGCTGCGCCCAACTGCCGATGCCTGCCTCTGTAGCCCAGCCAGGCAAGGGCTGGCCCTTGACCTTGGCGAACAACCGGCCATCGTCGAACGCCCGGTTGATCAGCACCGCAACGCCCTTGTCCTGGCACAGCGGCAGCAGTTCGCGCGCGGCATGTGGCGCATTGACCGAATAGTTGATCTGGATGAAATCCAAGGGCTCGCTGCGCACGATCCTGGCGACTTCATCCTGGCCGCTGTTCAGGTAGTGGGTGATGCCGACGTAGCGGGTCTTGCCCTGCTGCTTGAGTTCACGGGCATAGGGCAGCTGGGTCTGCCAATCGCGCAGGTTGTGGATCTGCAGCAGTTCGACCTTGTCGGTGCGCAGGTTGCGAAGGCTGCCGGCCCACTGCGCTTGCGCATCGGCGAGGCTGTCAGCGGCGATCTTGGTGGCAAGGAAGCACTGCCGGCGCCAACCGCCTTCTTCCAGTAATTGGCCAAGGATACTGTCGGCGCCGCCATAGTTGGGCGAGGTGTCGATGACCCTGCCGCCACCCTGGAAGAAGGCCTTGAGCACCGTGGCCAGCTGTTGGTATTCGGCAGTGCCGGCTTCGACCTCGAAACTGCCAGAGGTACCGGCACCGATCACCGGCAGGGCTTCACCGGTGGACGGGATCTTGCGGGTCAGTAGCCCGCTGGGTGCGGCAGCGTGCAACCAGGGGCTTGCGGCCAGCAGCCCCAAAGCTGCGCTGGCGCGCAGGACATCACGACGTGCGTACATGGAAAAGCTCCCGTCATGAATCGGAAACTTTCAAGGCTAGCCGCTCTACCCTGCGCCGGCGAGTGATTCTGTATCTGGATGTTTAGCGATCAGGCCTGCAACAGCAGGCGCAGGTCCAGGCCGGTATCACCCAGGGGTGGGCACCAGTAGTAGCCGCCGGTCAGTGGCCGGCTGAAACGGTAGAGGCCATCGATGATGCCGTCTTCCAGGCCGCTCATGCGCCGCAGTTGCACTTCGAAGGCATCGAAACTGTGGCCCAGGGCAACGAAGGCAAGGCCTGCGCCTCGCGCGTCGGCCCAGGCGACCGAACGACGGACCATGAACGCTTCAGGTTCGAAGCTTTCCTGGGCGGTACGCTTGACGTGTGCGGATGCCGGGGCGTCGTCGAGTTCTTCGTTGTCGGCCAGGCGGCGGCCGATGATGTTGTCCTGGTCTGCCTGGGGCAGCGACTTGAAGTACGTCAGGTCATGCTTCCACAGCTGGAACGCGGCAAAGCTGGAACCCCTGAGGCCTGGCTGGCCAGCGTCGACGATGGCCGCTTGCACAGCCTCTTCGTCCACCGGGTTTTCGGTGCCGTCTTCATAGCCGGTCAGGTCGTGCCCGCCCCGGTGAAGGAAGCCGTCGATGCTGTCAGCCAGGTGCAGTGCCGGTGCCAGCGCTTGCTCCAGGGCCTGGGCGCGCAGCAACAAGTCACCCCGCTCGTTACCCCGCAGCCACAGCCACAGGGCGTGCTGGGTACTTGGGTTCTCGACCGCAGCATCCAGCAGCGGGAAGGCACGCAAGCCCGGGACTTCACGGCCCAAGGCCTTGGCCAAGGGTGCGCCGACGCCAAGGATCAGCTGTTCGCCATCGACCTGCGGCAGCAAGGCGTCGAGTGCAGCGGGCAACGCTTCGGGGGAGTGCAGCGTGAAGAACAGGTGGCGGGCATGGGCCGGCACCGGCGTGGCAAGCAGACCTTGCTGAAACGGCATGACAGGCTAATCCTTGATAAAAGCGCGCATGCTACTGCGCCGGCACGCCCTTCGCAACGCGGCATGCAGACGCTGCAGGCGACCAGTTCGGTAACAAAAGGTTACCAAGAGATGGCGCTTTGCAATTAGCTATCAATACAGCGCGGCCTACACTTCTCGGAATCCTTCGTACGACGCCTTGATCCGAGAGCCCTCCATGACTGCCTCGCCCCTGCTTACCGCCTTCCTGCCCTTGGCATTGGGCATCATCATGCTCGGCCTTGGGCTGTCACTGACCCTGGCCGATTTTGCCAGGGTGGTGAAATACCCCAAGCCGGTCGTAGTTGGCCTGGCCTGCCAGATTCTGTTGTTGCCACTGGTGTGCTTCCTGATCGCCAACGGCTTTGGCCTGGAGTCTGCCCTGGCGGTGGGGCTGATGCTGCTGGCCGCCTCGCCGGGCGGCACCACGGCCAACCTGTTCAGCCATCTGGCCCACGGTGATGTGGCGTTGAACATCACCCTGACGGCGGTCAACTCGTTGATCGCGATCCTTACCATGCCGCTGCTGGTGAACCTGTCACTGGGCTGGTTCATGGCGTCGGACCAGGCCATCCCCTTGCAGTTCGCCAAGGTTATGCAGGTGTTCGCGATTGTGCTGCTGCCGGTGGCGTTGGGCATGTTGATCCGCCGTTTTGCACCGGGCTTCGCTGCACGCATGGAAAAGCCCATGAAGCTGGTGGCGGCGCTGTTTCTGGCCTTCACCATCGTGCTGGCCTTGGCCAAGGATTGGCAGACCGTGCTGGCGTATGCCCCAGTAGTCGGCCTGGCTGCCCTGTTGTTCAACCTGCTGAGCCTGTCGGTGGGCTACTGGGTGCCCCGGCTGCTGAACATTCCCAAGCGCCAGGCCATCGCCATCGGCATGGAAATCGGCATCCACAACGGCACCCTGGCGATCGCCTTGGCGTTGAGCCCTTCGCTGCTGAACAACCCGACCATGGCGGTGCCGGCGGCGCTTTACAGCCTGATCATGTTCTTTACCGCAGCCGGCTTTGGCTGGTGGGTAAGCCGTGGGCACGGCGCAGCCACGGCAGAGGCCAAAGGCGAGCCGGTCAACTGAGCTCAGGGCCGGTCGCGACGGCTGTGCAATTGGCGCTTCAGCACCTTGAGCGGGGGTGCGTAGAAGAAGCCGAACGACACAGTGCCCTTGCGGCCCTTGATCGCATGGTGCAGACGATGGGCGCGATGCAGCCGCTTGAGGTAGCGATTGACCGGCCGCGGTTTCTGCGGCCAGTGGCGATGGAACACGCCATCGTGGGCCAGCACATACAGCACGCCGTACCCTGCCACTCCCCCGCCCACCCATTGCAGCGGTGCATACCCGCCTTTGCCCAGCGCCACCAGCCCGGCGGCGATCAGCCCGAGCGCCACCAGGTAGAGGTCGTTGGTCTCGAGCATGCCCAGGTGCGGCTCGTGGTGCGAGCGATGCAGCCACCAGCCCCAGCCATGCATGATGTACTTGTGAGCCAGCGTGCCAACGCCCTCCATGGCCACCAGTGTGCCGAACAGCACGGCGAGATTGAACAGCATGTAAGGGCCCGGGCAGTATCAAGGGAAGGCGCAAGGGTAACGACTGCCGGCTTTTTTTGCCATGAAGCCGTGACGGGCTGTAGGCACTTTCTGGATGAAGCCGTTGTCATGTTTTTGCCCTTGACCTCGTCTACCTCGCGGCGTAAGGTCCGCGACGCAATTTCGCATCCCTGAACAGGAGTCCTGCATTGGACAGTAGCCCCAGTCGCTTGCGACAGGCCCACTTGGCGAGCTAGTCCGGCAGTGTCCTGCCACTGTCTCGCCGTCATGGTGTGATGGTGGTTTTCTCCAGCCTTCCTGGCTGAAGCCTTCCTCTTTCCCTACCCTTTGTGGCCCTGCGCATTTTCTGGTTATTCAACCACGCCAACACGTGATGGCGTTCATGCGGGCCTGTGCCCGTGGAAGAGGTTTGCTATGGATTGGAAAGTCTTTCTGCTGCGCGTCAGCGTCGCCCTGCTGCTGGGCGCACTCATCGGCGCCGAGCGTCAACTGCGTCAACGCCTGACCGGCCTGCGCACCAATGCACTGGTCAGTACCGGTGCCTGTCTGTTCGTGCTGATGACCCAGGCAGTGCCGGGCATGGCCGCCAACGATGCCTCGCGCGTTGCTGCCTATGTGGTGTCGGGCATCGGCTTTCTGGGCGGCGGCGTGATCATGCGCGACGGCTTCAACGTGCGCGGCCTGAACACCGCCGCCACCCTCTGGTGCACGGCCGCCGTTGGCGTACTGTGCAGCCTTGGCCTGCTGCTGGAGGCCACCCTGGGCAGCCTGGCGGTGTTGTGCGCCAACATCCTGCTGCGTGATATCGCCCAGCGCCTGGACCGCCAGGACATCGTGCCGGCCACTGAAGTGGATCAACGCTTCGAAGTGCGCGTGGTGTGCCGCGCCGAGGACGAAATCCAGGTGCGCAGCCTGATGCTGCACAGCCTGGGCGACCCTGAGCTGCGCCTGCAGTCGCTGCACAGTGAGGACCTGCCCAACCCGGCGCGTCTTGAAGTACGCGCCGAGCTGCTTGGCAACCCGCAGGCGCCGGCGCAACTGGAGCGGCTGGTCAGCCGGGTAAGCCTGGAAAAGGGTGTAAGCTCGGTGCGCTGGCAACTGCAGCCGCAGGTGGCGGCGGCAGACTGACGCCCACCCACCCGACGGCTTGCAGGACCGACTTGTGCTTATACGCCCTACCCTTACCCGTGACATCCCCAGGCTTGCCGAGGTCGAGCGGTCAGCCGCTCAGGCTTTCGCCAGCCTGCCGGCGCTGGCCTGGCTGGCTGCAGGTGATGTGCTGGACATCACCACCCATCAGGCCTGCGTCGACGCCGGTGCAAGCTGGCTGGCCGAGGCTGACACCGGGCAGATTCTGGGTTTTGCGTGCGCAGGGTATGAGCAACAGGCATTGCACATTCATGAGATCTCCGTGCGCCGTGACGCGCAAGGGCAAGGTATCGGGCGCAAGCTGCTCGATCAGTTGGTCACGGTGGCCCGCGCATCAGGCGCCCGGGAACTGACCTTGACCACCTTTGCCGACGTGCCCTGGAATGCGCCGTTCTACAGACGCTATGGCTTCGAAACCCTTGACGAAGGCCCGCTGTGCGCGCGGCTGCGGCAGATTCTGGCCAGCGAAGCTGCCCACGGGCTCAAGGGCCGCTGCGCGATGCGCCTGCGTATCGACTGAGCTGCGCACCCTTGCTGTCATGGCAGTTCAGGGGTCTACACCTGCCGCCACGCTATCCGCCAGGCAATAACGGTCCCGGCCCTGCCGCTTGGCCTGATACAACGCCCCGTCCGCCGCCGCCATCAGGCGTTCAGCGGTGATCGTGTCGCGGGCCAGGTCGCCGATCGCAATCCCAGCGCTGAACGACACACGCCCCAGTGGGCTGCCGCCATGCTCGATCACATGCCGGCGCAGCAGCTGTTGCAGCGCCTGAACGACCAATTCGGCGCCCGGCCCATCAGTGTCGGGCATCAGCAGCGTGAACTCCTCGCCGCCGTAGCGCACCGCCAAGTCCGCCGGACGCCTCAATGCCTGTTGCAACAGCTCGGCGAAACGCTGCAGACACTCATCCCCGGCAAGGTGCCCATAACGGTCGTTGTAAGCCTTGAAGTAGTCCAGGTCGAGCATCACCAGCGCCACCGAGTGCCCCTGCCGGCGGGCCCGCCGTAGCTCCGGTGCGAGCACCGCATCCAGCCGCCGACGATTGCCAAGCCCGGTCAGGCTGTCGGTCAGCGCCAGTGAGCGCAAAGTCTGGTGCGCCTGGTGCAGCGCGCGCTCGATGACAATGCGCTCGCGCAGCTGGCGCAAGACCACCCCGCCAAACGCCGCCAACCCCACCAACAACAGCAGCAAGGCAGCCACCGACTTGATCGCATCGTGCCGCCACGGTGCCACGATGGACTCCCGGGAAAGCCCGGCTTCGACTACCAGCGGGTAACTCGACAAGGCACGGTAGGCATACAGCCGTGGCGTGCCATCCACTACCGCCACCGCCTCGGCCACCCCTTCGTTGGCATAGGGCAAGTGGTTGCGAAAGATGTCGCTGTTGGCCAGTGTCCGCCCCACCATTCTGGACACGAACGGCCGCCGAACCAGAATGGTGCCGTCGCGCTTGGCCAGTACCAGCGCGCCACGCTCGTCGATCTTGAAATCGCCGTAGTAGCGCACGAACCAGTCCACTTTGATGGTGCCCAGCAATACCCCGGCAAAACGCCCATCGCCATACTCCAGGCGCCGGGAGATGGGGATGATCAGGTCGCCCGTCGAGCGGCTGCGCACCACCGAGCCGATGCGTACCTGGTGGCCGGCATGGGTGCGGTGATAAACGAAATAGTCGCGGTCGGCATTGTTGGCATTGGGCGGTATGGCCGCCTGGTCGGTGACCAGCCAGTTGCCATCGGGGCCATACACGAACAACCCATGCAACTGCGGCATCAGCGCCTTCTGCTGGGCCAGCAAGGCATGCAGCCGCGGGCGGTCCATATGCTCGAAGCCGTCACCTTCCAGGCGTTCGGCCAAGGATGCGGTCACCACATCCACCTGGCGTATGGCGTCTTCGGCATGTTGGGCCGTGGCGCGGGCCAGGTTGGTCACCATGTTCTCGGCGTTGCTGAAGGCATGGCGGTAGTCGCGCCAGATGCGCCAGCCCTCCACCACCACGAAAGCCAACATCACCACCACCATGAACGTCAGGACCAGGCGGAACAGCCCCACGGCGCGGCCCTCGCTGGTTACCGCGAGGTGCCCTTCATCATCCTGTTGCCTGGCTGCGCACATTCTATTCCCTTGCGATCCCGCGTTCGCCGCTTATGACTATAGTTCAGCGCCGCTTGCGTGAAGCCAGTTCGATCCACACCGGGGCATGGTCGCTGGCCTTGGGTTCGTTGCGCACCCAGGCATCTACCCCGGCGGCCTTGAGGTAAGGCGCAAGTTCCGGGTTGAGCAGCAGATGGTCGATACGCAACCCGGCATTACGCTGCCAGTGGTTACGGAAGTAGTCCCAGAAGGTATAGACCCGCTCGTCCGGGTGCAAATGGCGTAGCGCATCGGTCCAGCCCTGGCTTAGCAAGCGCTGGTAGCAGGCTCGGGACTCAGGCTGCAGCAGCGCGTCCTTGAGCCAGGAGCGCGGGTTATAGATGTCGAAATCGGTGGGCACGACGTTGAAATCTCCCGCCAGCAACACCGGGTGCTCACTCGCGCGCAAGCGGGCTGCATGTTCGATCAGGCATTCGAACCAGCGCAGCTTGTAGTCGAACTTTGGCCCGGGTTGCGGGTTGCCGTTGGGCAGGTACAGGCAGCCGATGACCAGCCCTTGCACGGCGGCCTCCAGGTAGCGGCTCTGCTCATCCGCCTCCATGCCTGGGAGGCCGCGCCGCACCTCCAGCGGCTCGCTGCCACGGGCGAGAATGGCAACGCCGTTCCACGAAGGTTGCCCCTGATACAAACAGCCGTACCCCACGGCTTCGAGCGCGTCGCGGGGGAACTGCTGATCGGGCGCTTTCAGCTCCTGCAGGCAGGCGATGTCAGGCTTTTCTCGCTCCAGCCAGGCAATCAAAGCCGGTAGCCGACTGCGAATACCGTTGATATTGAAGGTGGCGATCTTCAGCGCTTTCATGCGTCCGGGTCTTCCACATGCGCCCGCACCGCATCTGCGAGCGCGTTGATGTGCGCCTGGTCGGCCATCGCCTTGAGTTGCAGCCAGTCATCCCAGTCGATGGCGCCATCGTCGCGCAGGGCTTCGGCCGTGCGCACCAGCTCATGATGGTAGGCGTCCGGCGACTCGCGCCGGTAACTGACATCGTCATACTGGGCGTACCAGGCCTCAAGCTCGGGGATGCTGCGGTCAATGCTCATGTGCGTGGCTCCTCGCTGCCTGCTTTGAATGTGTGAGCCCTGCCCTCGCTCAACGTTCAACCTTGCTGGCGAGGTGAGCGCCAGTCGGGAAAAACTTTAAACCTTTAGCGCCTGCGCATGCTCAACCGTACGCGACACTGAAGTCGCGCCAACGGTTAAGGAGTGAAGCATGAGCAGTCTGTTCATCAAGCGCGTGGGGCTATCCATGGCGCTGGGCCTGGCGTCGGTGCATGCAATGGCAGCGAGTTCCGATGATTTCGTCGACGCGGCGACCGAAGCGGGCATCGCCGAAGTGGTAACGGGCAACCTGGCCAAGGAGAAAAGCCAGAATGCCGACATCAAAGCGTTCGCCCAGCAGATGGTCACCGACCATACCCAGGCCAACCAGAAACTCGGCGACATTGCCCGCAAGCTGGACATTTCGGTGCCCGATGAGGCGGCACTGACCGACAAGGTCAAGAAGATGATCCTGGAATGGCGTGAAGAATCCTTCGACAAGTCCTACATCAACAACCAGGTCGACGCCCATGAAAAGGCCGTCGAACTGTTCAAGAAAGAAGCCGCATCGTCCGACAAGGCTGAGCTGAAGGCATTCGCCAGCGACACACTGCCTAAACTCGAACAGCACCTGGAGCATGCCAAGGCGCTTCAGGCCAAACACGGCAAGTGAGGCCAGACATGACTAATGATGCATTGCGCGCTGAAGTGTTGACCCGTCTGCTGCACGCCCACCCTGAGGGGCTGGGCAAGGAAGTGCTGGACAACTACCGGGGTGAAAAAGTGGTAGCCGGCATGCTCAAGACGCTTCAGGACGACGGATTGATTCACGACGGCAGCGTCGCTGTCGATGGCAACCACCAGGTCAGCCTGCACTACCCGATCAAGCTGTCCGCTTCGGGCGTGGAAGCCGCCAAGCAATCGCAAGGCTAACCACGGTGAATGCGGGGCCGCTCGGCGGCCCCGTAGCTCACTGGTCTTTCTCGACGTCTCGGGGCGCGATGGCCGGGCCTTGCGGGTCTACCTGGGGGTCTTCCAGGTCTGGCGAGTCGGGGTCAAAACCCAAGTCTTCCTTTTTATCCGCGTGATCGGACGAGTGAGGCCCCTTCTCCGGGGTTTGCTTTGGTCCTGGCGTATGCATGGCACTGTCTCCTGTGAAGGTCTACGGAAGAAAGCACCCGCCCGAGGAAGTTTGATTTATCTAAGGGCTTATTTGGCTTGGGTGTGTTCGCTCAATTGCGTGTGGCAGGCCTTCAGCGCCTCATCGCGCTCCAGTAGCTCAGCCTCCAGATGCTGCACCTGGCGCACCTGTTCGGCGTGCAGCTCGCGCTTGGCGTCAAGCAACTGCGTTTGCACGTCCAGTTGCCGGCGCATCTCCTCACTGGCGCCTTGGGCCTGGGCCAGGATCGTGCGCAAGCCCTGGATCTGCGCGTCACGCTGCTCCAGCAGTTCGTCACGCGCCTTGCGGTCGCTGCTGGCCTGCCGGTGTTCGCCCAACAAGCGCTCGTTATCGCGGTGCAGTCTGGTCAGTTCATCCTGCTTGATGATCATGCCCTGCTGCAGTTGGCGTATTTCTACTTGCAGTTGCTGCAGCTGCGCCTCGTGGCGGCGTTGCTCCTGCTCGCGCTGCTCACGGCTAGCGCTGCGGTAATGCTCCAGCGCATCGCGGGCGTGGCGATGCTTGTCTTCCAGTGAGCGCACCTGCTCTTCCTTGTCGCCCAGGCGCACCTGCAACTCGCCCAATGCCTGGTTGAGGCTGGCGCTGCGCAGTTGTTCGGCCTGCAAAGTGCTCTGGGTCGAAAGCAGTTTTTCCGACTCGGCAGCCAGTGCGGCAGCCTGTATCTGCTGTTGCTGGTGGCCCGCAGCCAGGGCCTGCTGGGCCAGCTGCAACTGCCCTTCAAGCTGCTCGCGCTGCTGGGTGAAAACAGCTTCGGCCTCTTCGATGCGCGCGTCCGCTTCTTCCTGCAGTTGGCTGGCCAACTGCCCGACAAAGCGCCCAAGCGTCTCGCTCAACCCTGCGGGCCCTGCCTTAGCCACGGCCTGCTGCTCGTTGAGCTCTTTCAGGTAGCGGTGAATGGTGCTTTTCGAGCCCGTATTCCCCAGCTCGATGCGTACTGCATCGATGCTGGGGTTCTCGCCACGGGCGATCAGAGCCTGACGCGCCTGCTGTACTACCACCTTGTTGATACCGCCCCGGGCCATGCTTGCTCCTACGATTTTGTACCATGGTACGTAACATGTAATTACATGCCAATTTTGACTGCGCGTCGAGGGTATTTCAAGTGCTAAATCACATGGAATAATCACGGCTTATCGCATGTGAGGCGCTGGAAATGACAATTTCGAGAGGGAAACGCGTACGGCAGTCGTCGAGTAGCGTCACGCAGAATGCAAAACGCCCCGCCAGGCCAAAGCCTGCGGGGCGTTCGATTGAAGCCTGTAGCGGGGTCAGGCCAAGCGTTCGACCTGCGAAGGCGTACGCCGCATCAGCACCTTGCCATTGCGCACCGACACCAGCGCGTACCCTTGGCTGCGGACCATCTCGTAATCATCCGGCGCCGACAGCAACAGCAAGTTCGCTGGCCGCCCGACCTCGATGCCATAGCGATCCCCCAGGTTGAGCGTACGTGCACTGTTGTCGGTGATCAGGTCCAGGCAGCGCTGCAGGTCTTCATAGCCGAGCATGTGGCAGATGTGCAGCCCGGCCTCGAGGATGCGCAGGATGTTGCCATTGCCCAGCGGGTACCACGGGTCAACGATGGAGTCCTGGCCAAAACACACGTTCATGCCCGCCCGGTCGATTTCCGCCACGCGCGTTACCCCGCGGCGCTTGGGGTAGCTGTCGAAGCGCCCTTGCAGGTGAATGCTCTCGGTCGGGCACGACACAAAGTTGATGCCCGACATCTTGAGCAAACGGAACAGCTTGTAGCAGTAGGCGTTGTCGTAAGAGCCCATCGCCACGGTGTGGCTGGCCGTGACCCGGGCGCCCATGCCCCGCACGCGGGCCTCCTCGGCCAGCACTTCGAGGAAGCGCGACTGCGGGTCGTCGGTTTCGTCGCAGTGCACATCCACCAGGCAGCCGGTGCGCTCGGCCAGGTCCATCAGGAATTTGACCGACGACACGCCCTGGTCGCGGGTGTTCTCGAAATGCGGAATACCGCCGACCACATCGGCGCCGATGGCGACTGCTTCGGTCATCAGTGCCCGGCCGTTGGCGTACGACTCGATGCCCTCCTGGGGGAAGGCGACGATTTGCAGGTCGACCAGGTGGCGCACCTCTTCACGCACTTCGACCATGGCCTTGAGCGCAGTGAGCTTGGGGTCGGTGACATCGACATGGGTGCGTACGTGCTGAATGCCGTGGTCGACCAGCATGCCGATGGTCTTGGTGGCGCGGGTCTTGATGTCTTCGTGGGTGGTGATTTCCTTGCGTTCGGCCCAGCGCTCGATGCCTTCGAACAAGGTGCCACTCATGTTCCACTTCGGCTGGCCGGCAGTGAGGGTGGCGTCGAGGTGGATGTGCGGCTCGACGAAGGGGGGTACCACCAGGTTCTGCCCGGCATCCAAGTCATCGCTGGCCCCTGGTGCCACCGTACCGCTCTGGGGCTGGATGCTGGCGATGCGGTCGCCGTTCAGTTCGATGCGAAACAAGCCAGCCTTGCCCCGCAGGCGTGCGTTGATGATGTTCATGGCGTTACTCCTTGCCTTGGGCTTCAGTCATGCGCCAAACCAGCATGGCCACCGAAGCGTTCATACGAAAAAGCGGATCGTCCAGGGACTGGCCACTCAGTTGTTCGATGCGTTGAATGCGTTGGTTGATGGTATTACGGTGCAGCCCCAAGCGCTGGGCGGCCTTCAGCCCATTGCCATTTTCCTTGAGCAGGGCGTCGAGGGTATGCACCAGGGTATTGGGATGCTTGCGGCCCGGCGCGATCAACGGCCCAAGTGTCTGGGCGACGAAATCGTCGATCAACGAGCGATCGACGATACCTTGCAGCAGGCGCAGTACACCCAGTTCGCTGAAGTCGCAAAAGCCGTTGGCCGGGCGCAGGTTTTGCGCCACCTCCAAGGCCTGACGCGCCTCGTTGAGTGCATGGCGGTAGTGGGCACACTCCTCGGCACGGCTCGACAGGCCCATGTACAGGCCCAACTCCCCGGCCACAGCGACCAATTGCCGGTGCAGCGCGGCCAGCGTGGCTGGCAGGCCGGCAGCGTCCGGCAGCAACAGCACGAACAGGTCACCCGGCAAGTGCGCGGTCACGGTGCCCGGCCTGCCACGGCACCACGCTTCCAACTGGTCTTCCAGGGCCTGGCGAACGCCTTGCCACACCCGCTCGCCCTGGGCCAGCCCATGGCGCTCGAACAAGCCATCGACGCCCGACAAGCGCAGCGCCAGCAGGCGCCGCGGCTCGTCAAGCGCCAGTGCCAGGTGGGCTGCACGCTGCCGGGCGATCGCCAGGCTTGGATAGTCACCGGTCAACAGCTGGCCCAGGATATCGTTGCGCGAACGCCGCACCTGGGCCATCTGTACCAGCGCCGTCCCGATCAGGTGGGTGACCACCACCATCTTCAGCGCATAGGGCTGCTCGATCAACGGCAAGCCCAGTTGTTCGGCGCGCGTGAGCACGTTGGCCGGGATACCCTGGATGTACGTACCACCGGTAAGGATAACCAGGCCCGCGATGCCCACGGCCTCGCCGTCCTCCACCAGGCTCAGCAGGTTGGCCTCGCCACGGGGGTGGTTGATGCCCGTAACGAACACCAACTCGCCGCCCATCACCCACTCGGCGATGCCTTCGTTCTCGGCTACATAAGGCCAGCGCACCCGCCGCTGCAGGTTGCGCGCGCCAGCACGCACGGTCATCTCCTCCAAGCCGGGCAGGTGCAGAATTTCATCCAGTGCCAGACTCACGGCTCGACACCCGCCTCGCCTACCACCCGGCGCCGCCCGCTCAGTTCATGCATGAGGATGTAACACAGCGCCGAAGCAGCGATGCCCACCAGCGGCGCGACCCAGGGCGAGGCATACGCCAATACCGCACCTACGGCATAAGCAAAAAGCCCCACCCGGTTGTAACGCGGCAGGCCCGTGGCGCCCAGTGCCGGGTACCGGCCGCGGTGGCGGTACCAGAAGTCGGCCATGATTACACCGCCCACCGGCGGAATCACCGACCCCAGCAGCACCAGGAACGGGATCAGCATTTCGTACATGCCGCCGATGGCCAGCATGATCCCCACCCCGGCCGCGACCAGTGTCGCGGTGCGCCGGCGCTCGCTGCGCAGCAGGTGGCAGGCCGCTGCCGATACGTTGTAGAGGGTCGGGCCCTGAATCGTCCACAGGTTCAGGCACAACATCACCACCGCCGCGAATGACAGGCCTTGCAGCATCATCACCTCGACGATGTCGGCCTGCTGATACACCATCGCGCACCAGGCCCCGGCCACCACCATCAGGCCATTGCCCAGCAGAAACGCAACGATGCTGGCCACCACCGCCACCCGCCCGCTGCGCGCCAGGCGCGTCCAGTTGGTGGCTTGGGTGGCGCCACTGGCGAAGGTGCCGAATACCATGGTCACGGCCGCCGAGAAAGTCATGGTTTCGTGCGGCACCACCGCGGCCAGGCCGGCAAACCCACCGGCATCGCGGGTGGCGATGTACATCGACACCAGCAGCAGCGCGAACATCAATGGCACCGAAACCCGTGACAGCAAGTCCAGGCCTTTGAAACCGATGATGGCCGTGATACTGAAGCCCAAGCCGAACAGCACCATCAAGGGCACGGCAAAGTCCCCTGCCAGTCCCAACAGCTTGACCAGCACGATTGCCACGGTGGCCGTGCCCCAGGCATACCAGCCGAGCTCAGCGAAACCCAACAGAAAATCCGAAAGCCGGCTGCCCGCCTCACCAAAGCAAAAGCGGCCCATCAGCACGGTGTTGAGCCCGCTGCGTGACGCGATGAACGCCAAGGTGGCGGCATACAAAGCCAATAACGTGTTGCCGACCGTGGCCACCCACAGCATGTCGGCAAAGTTGAAGGCCATGCCCAGCTTGCCACCGGCGAACATCGTACCGGTGAAGAATGTGAAGCTGAACAGCACCATGGCAATGGGCAACAGGCCCTTGCGGGAAGCGCGCGGGGCTTCGCAAAGCGGGAATTCGGTAGGTGAGCTCATTGCACGGGGCTCCGGGTGGTAGTTGGAGCAGGTACAGCAATATGCGGGCCGCTTTCACAGCAGGTGGCAACCCTCGAAATGGGTGGCGAACGGCACAGCATAAGATGTGCACTGTGCCTATTAAAGCAGGGTGCATCCGAACAGGGTGTGTGCTTGATGCCTTGATTTGATGCAGCTACGCACCAAAGGTGAACAATACTGGGTAGTTTTTACCCAGCCCGGCGGCGTTGCCCAGGCGGCCTCATACAGCCCAGTAAAATCAGTTACTTAGGCTTTTTTTGATTACAATGCGTGCCCGTCTCTGAAATCTGCTTTCCCCCATGAAAAAACTGCTCTACGCCGTATCCCTGCTTCTCGCCGTCAACCTCCCCGCCTTCGCCAACCCGCCTTCGACCTTCACCGAAGCCAAGGTCGTCGCCAAACAGAAGATCTACCTGGACCAGGCAAGCAGCGCCATGGGCGACCTGTATTGCGGTTGCAAATGGACCTGGGTGGGCAAGTCGGGTGGGCGCATCGACGCCGCCTCCTGCGGATACGAGACCCGCAAGCAGCAAAACCGCGCCGAGCGTACCGAGTGGGAACACATCGTGCCCGCCTATACCTTCGGTAATCAGCGCCAGTGCTGGAAGAACGGCGGTCGCGAGCATTGTGTCGATGACGACCCGGTCTTCCGCGCCATGGAAGCCGACCTGTTCAACCTGTACCCGGCCGTGGGCGAGGTCAACGGTGACCGCAGCAACTTCAACTACGGCATGGTTGCCGGCAACGCCGGCCAATATGGCCAGTGCCCGACCAAGGTCGATTTCGTGCAGCGTGCTGCCGAACCCCGTGACGAAGTCAAAGGCCTGGTTGCCCGCACTACGTTCTACATGTTCGACCGCTACAAGCTGAGCATGTCGCGCCAGCAGCAACAACTGCTGATGGCCTGGGACAAGCAGCACCCCGTCTCGGCCTGGGAGCAGGAGCGCAACCGGCGCATCGCCGCCATCATGGGGCATGCCAACCCGTTCGTGACCGGCGAGCGCAAATGGACAGCCGACTACAAGCCCGTTGGCAGCGGCGTTGTGCAAGCCCTGCCGGCCAAGCCCGCCAAGGACGCGGCCAAGCCCAGCCTGGCCAGCAGCGCAGCGACCGGCGCAGTGCTCGGCAACCGCAACAGCCATGTCTATCACCTGGCCAATGGTTGCCCGGGTTACGCCCAGGTGGCCTCGAAGAACCAGGTGATGTTCGGCTCCGAAGGCGAGGCGCAGGCTGCGGGCTACCGCAAGGCTGGCAACTGCCGGTAACGGCCGCGCCCCGTCGGGTCAGCGCCTGGGCGTTTCGTTCACCAGGTTCGCCGGGCGTTCACCGGCCAGCGCGCTGAGCAGGCTATCTACGGCGCAGCGCGCCATGGCCTCGCGGGTATCGTGCGTCGCCGAGCCGATATGCGGGGTCGCCACCACGTTGTCCAGTTGCAACAGGGGCGAATCGTTCGGCAAGGGTTCCTGAACGAACACGTCCAGGCCCGCGCCACGGATGCGCTTTTCACGCAAGGCCGCGATCAGCGCGGCTTCGTCCACCACCCGCCCCCGTGCAATGTTCACCAGAAACGCATGCGGCTTCATCAGTGCCAACTCGCGGGTGCCGATCAGGCCCTCGGTGCTGGTACTCAGCGGTACGGTCAGGCACACGAAATCCGCGTGTTGCAACAGATCGTCCAGGCTGCAATGGCGCGCGTCGTAAAGCGCCTCCACCTCTGGCTTGGGGCGTGGGCTGTGGTAGAGCACGCGCATCCCGAAGCCGGCCGCACCGCGCCGCGCCAGCGCTTGGCCTATGCGCCCCATGCCGACGATGCCTAAGGTCTTGCCATGCACGTCGCTGCCAAAATGCGCCGGCCCGAGGCTGGCCTGCCACTGGCCGTCACGCACCCAGCCCGCCAGCTCCACCACCCGACGCGCACTGGCCAGGATCAGGGCAAAGCCAGTGTCGGCCGTGGTTTCGGTGAGTACGTCTGGGGTGTTGGTCAGCATGATGCCACGTCGGGTCAGGTCGGCAATGTCGTAGTTGTCGACCCCCACCGACACACTGGCGATCACCTTCAATTGCGGGGCCAGGTCGAGCAGGCTGCCGTCCAGGCGCAGGCTCGCGCCCAGCAGCCCCTGAGCGCCGGGCAAGGCATCACGCAGGCGGGCCAGGCCGTCCGGCCGCGTGGTGTCCACCCAGGTCACTTCAACCTGTTGTTGCAGGCGCGCCATGAGGTCGTCGGACAGGCGTTTGTACAGCACGATTCGCTTTTTCATACCAGGGTTTCCTGTTGGCTCATCGCCAGGTGGGAGCCGCCCCGTTTGGCACGGCCAGGCGTTTGGGTTGTTTTCAGCGCTGCCGTGAGCGCGACGGCGGTCAGCAACGCACCGCACATAAACAGATAAGAGGCGCCCGGCCCGCCGGTGGCGCCATTGAGGTATCCCACCAGCCAAGAGCCGCCGAAGGAACCCAGCGCGCCCATGCTGTTGATCAGCGCCATGGCGCCACCGGCAACGTTGCTGGGGAGGATTTCCGGGACAATCGCGAAGAACGGGCCATAGGGCGCGTACATGCAGGCCCCGGCGATCACCAGCAGTGCGTAGGACCACCAGAAATGCTCGCTGCCCAAGGCATACGAGCCATAGAAGGCCAGCGCCGCGATCAGCAAGGGTGGCCAGACGAAACGCTTGCGCTTCTGCAAGCGGTCCGAAGCCCAGGACACCCCGACCATGGCCAGCACCGCTGCCAGATACGGCACCGACGACAGCCAGCCCGCCTGCACGATGTCGACGTTCGCCGCCTGCTTCAGAATCGAGGGCAGCCAGAGCACGAAGCCATAAACCCCGATGCTCCAGCAGAAGTACTGCATCGACAGGATGATCACCTGCGGCGAACGGAACGCCTCGCGGTAGTTTTTCACAGGCTTTATGCCCTGCTGTTCCGCTGCCAGGGCTTGCTCCAGGCTGGCCTTTTCCTGCGCGCTCAACCAGTTGACCTGGGCTGGGCGGTCATCCACCAGGCGCCACCAGAAGAACGCCCAGATCACGGCCGGCAGGCCTTCGATGATGAACATCCAACGCCAGTCGTAGTGTTTGATGAGGTAGCCCGACACCACCGACATCCACAGGATGGTCACCGGGTTGCCGAGCATCAGGAAGGTGTTGGCCCGCGAGCGTTCGGCGCGGGTGAACCAGTGGCAGAGGTACACCAGCATCGCCGGCATTACTGCGGCTTCCACCACTCCGAGCAGGAAGCGGATGCCGATCAGCATGTACACATTGCTGATCATGCCCGTCAGGGTAGCCAGGCCACCCCAGAGGATCAGGCTGACGAAGATCAGCTTCTTCACGCTGCGTTTTTCGGCGTAGATGGCGCCGGGTACCTGGAAGAAGAAGTAACCGAGGAAGAACAGCGCCCCCAGCAGCGACGACAGCACCGGGGTGATCTTCAGGTCGTCGGCCATGCCGGAAGCGGCGGCGAACCCATAGTTTGCGCGGTCGAGGTACGCCAGGCTGTAGGTGACGAACACGATCGGGATGATGTACCACCAGCGGCGGCGCGCGAGACTTGTCGTTTGCATGATGTGTGCTCCTGAGCTTTTTGTTTTTGTTGCAACAGGTACCAAGGGTTCGGGATCAGGCCGTCAGGCGCGCCTGCGCAGGTCGTGCTCCTCCAGTTCGTGGCGCAGCGGCAAGCCTTCCATATCGCCGCGCGACTGCACGGCGCGGCTGCCACACCAGTTGCCGCGTGCCACCGCCTGCGGCAGTTCGCGGCCTTCGAGCAAGGCACTGAGTACACCGACGGCAAAGGCGTCACCGGCGCCGACGGTGTCCACCACCTTGGCCACCGGCACCGCAGCCACCTGGCCCTCGCATCTGCCGGTGCGAAAATAGGCGCCCTCATCACCCAGTTTGATCACCACCAGCTCCACCCCTTTGTCGAGGTAGAACGCGGCGATGTCCGCCGGGGTGTGCTGGCCAGTCAGCAGGCGCCCCTCCTCCAGGCCGGGCAGCACCCAGTCGGCCTTGACAGCCAGGGCGTTGATCTCGCGGACCATGCACGTGCGGTCTGGCCACAGCGAGGGGCGCAGGTTGGGGTCGAACGAAATGCTGCGCCCGGCCGCGCGCATGGCGTCCACCAGCGTGTGGGACAACGCCCTGCATCCGGTCGAAAGCGCCAAGGGGATGCCGGTGGCGTGCAGATGCCGGGCCTGCAGCCAATGCGGGCGGACCTGGGTCGGCGATAGCAGGCTGGCAGCGGAGTGGCCGCGGAAGTACTCCACGGCGGGGTCGCTGCCATCCTCGCAGCGGGCCTTGAGCTGAAAGCCGGTGGGGTGTTTGCAGTCGACTTCGACATCAGTGCAGTCCAGCCCTTCGCGGCGCAGGCTGTCGAGAACGAAGCGGCCTAGCGAGTCGTCGCCAACGCGGCTCAGCCAGCGGACCTTGAAGCCGAGGCGCGACAGGCCGATCGCCACGTTGCTGTCGGCACCAGCGATACGCTTGCCGAACTGCCCGACCTGCGCCAGGTCGCCGGTCTGCTCTGCCACGAACATGGCCATGGTCTCGCCAAAGCACAGCACGTCATGCTCATGCATGGCTCACCTCCTCGCCCAGTTTGGACAGGGCGGCGACCTGAGCACGGGTCAATGTCAGCAAATCGTCGCTGACCAAGGGGTATTCCACCGCACGCACCACACCGGGCGTGAACTCGCCCAGCAAGGCCTCCCAGGCCAGCAGGTCTTCAACTTGCGGGGGCACTGCGGCCAGCCGGCCGTCAGGCTTGCGTTCGACCGCCTTGCAGTGCACATAACGCACCCAGCGCCCAAGCGTGCGGGCCGCTTGCTGCGCCGATTGCGCTTGCCATTGCCAGTTACCGATGTCGAAGGTCATGCCCAGCGCCAGGCCAAGGTCGTCGGCGCGCTGGAAGAACCGGCGCATCGGCTCGATGCGCCCGCCCTGCTCGGTCTGGTCGTTTTCGACCAACAACACAGGGCCGTCGTGAGGTAACAACGTTGCCAACGCCCCCACATCGCAGCGGTCGTTGTAGTGCCCCAGGGACACCTTCAACGCGACCGCGCCTAGTGCGCGCGCCAACGCCAGTTTCTGTGTCAGCCGGGCATCGGGCAGGCCTTGCTCGGTCCACAGTTCAAGGGGTGTCGAGTAAAGGCATTCGAGCTTTGACGCGGCGATGGCGTTGGCCAGCGCGGCGGTGTCCGGCGCACTGTCGAACAGCTCTTCGCGCAATTCGACACGGGCAACGCCTGCGGCGGCCAGCAAGCCCAGAAAGTGCGCCTGGCCGCGCTGGCGTACCAAGGTGGCGCCGTAGCTGGAAAGACTGATGGAAACGGGGTTCGAGCGCATTGTTATTGTCCTTATGAAACCGGTTTCATTTTTCGGCACGGCCTAACCGCCACGTGCCTGTGGTTCATTCGCGTGAATGTGTTGAGCCTCGGATGATCAGGTCGGCTTTGAAGTCGATACGTCGGGGTGCCGCGCTTTCACCGCGCAGGCGGGCGAGCAGGCAGTTGAAGGCGGCCACGCCGATTCGCTCGGTGGGCTGGGCCAATGCGGTGATGCCGCTACCGACCAAGGGGTACCAGTCCAGTTCGTCGAGGGCGATCAGGCCGACGTCCTCGAACAAGCTGCAACCCGAGTCGTGCAGGGCGCGGGTAACGGCCAGCGTGGCCACGCCGTTGCAGGTGAAGATGGCCTGCGGGCCATGGCCGCTGGCCGCAAGAAACGAAGCCAGGCCGGCTGCCAGGCCTGGGGTGACTTCCAGCACCTGGTGGCGCATCCCTGAACGCCGGCTGATGGACGCACCGAACGCCTGCACCCGCTCAACACGCGAACTGGTGCCGTCGAGGGGTTCGGTGACTGCCAGAATGTCGCGGTAGCCCTGCGCCTGCAGGTGGTCCAGGGCTTGTTCGACGGCATCGGCATTGTCCAGCCCGACCAGGTCGACCTTGAGTTCAGGTAATTGACGGTCGACAAGGACCATGGGGATTTCGCGCTGCAGGTTGAGCAGTTCGCCGGGATGATGGCCGAGGGTGTTCACGATCAACCCCTCGACGTTGTAAGACTGCAGGGCCACCAGGTGATGGCGCTCCTGCTCGTCGTCGCGGTTGGTGTTGCACACCACCAGGCTGTAGCCGTGCTGGCGGCAGGCGGTTTCGACGGCATGCATCACCGCCACCGAATAAGGGTTGAGGATGTCCGCCACCAACATGCCGATCAGCCGGGTCTGCCCGCGCTTGAGGCCCCTGGCCATCTGGTTGGGGCGATAGCCAAGGCGCTCGATGACCTCTGCCAGGCGCTTGGCGGTGGCCTCGGCCAGCAACTGGCGATCACCCCCGATGTAGCGCGAGACGGTGGCTTTGGATACGCCGGCGACACGGGCTACTTCGCTGATGGTCACCCGCTCACGGGTATTGGCAAGCATGTCGGTCATCGGTGTCCCTTGTGGTTATTGTCGGTGACGGTATGAAACCGGTTTCAATACATCAAAACCGGCGCATTTAGTCACCTACCGTTCGTCGGGATTTACCTTGACCAAAGCGCAAGGGGCGCAGAGCGCCCCCTGAGGGTTAATGGGTTGTCACCTGCCCAAGGTCATCCCCCGACGTATGCTTCATGTCATCGGTCCGCAACTTGGCGACCTCGCCCGCCTTCACCGCCCCACCTTGGTTCCCCCAGCTGGTGCGTATGAAACTGACCACATCCGCCACTTCCTGGTCACTCAACCGCCAACCGAACGCCGGCATGGTCAAGTTCGACGGGGCCGTGTGTGTGGCAGGCACCGTGCCGCCGGCCAGTACCACATGGATCAGCGAGGTCGCATCGGCCGTCTGCAGCACCGGGTTGCCGGCCAACGCCGGGAATACCCGGGTATAGCCGTGCCCATCGGTACGGTGGCAGGCCGCGCAGTTGTCGATGTACACCGACGCGCCGGGCTTGCTGTCATCGCCGTTCCAAAGCGCTTGTGCGACCTGCTTGTCATACACATGCGGCTTGTCGTCAGGATTGCTCGCGGGCAACGTCTTGAGGTAACGGGCAATGGCGGTGAGGTCTGCGTCGCTCATGTACTGCATGCTGTGCTCGACCACATCGCTCATGCCGCCGAACACGGCGCTGCGCTCGCTTCGGCCAGTCTTGAGGAACTGCACCAGTTGCGCTTCGCTCCAGTTGCCCAGGCCATCCTTGTGGTCGCCGCGAAGGCTCTTGGCGATCCAGCCCTCAAGCGGGGCGCTACCTGCCAGAAACTGCTCGCCATCCTGCGGGCTCAGCGCCTTTTCCTGCATGGTCAAGGCGCGCGGGGTATGGCAGGCGCCGCAGTGGCCAAGCCCCTCGACCAGGTAGGCGCCGCGATTGACCACCGGGTCGGCAGCCGCCGAGGCCTGCCAGGCTTTCACTTCTGGGGCGAACAACCCGCGCCAGATCGCCAACGGCCAACGCATGCTCAACGGCCATGGAATATCCGTCGCCTTATTGGGCTGGGCAACCGGCTCAACGCCCTGCATGAAGTAGGCATACAGCGCACGCATGTCGTCATCGCTGACGCGCGCATACGAGGGGTACGGCATGGCGGGGTACAAGGTGCTGCCGTCCTTGCCAACGCCATGGCGCACGGCCTGGTCAAAGTCTTCAAAACTGTAATTGCCGATACCGCTGGCGTCAGGCGTGATATTGGTCGAGTACACTGTACCGATGGGGGTTTCCATGGGCAGCCCGCCTGCGAACGGCTTGCCGCCTTTGGCCGTGTGGCAGGCCACGCAGTCACCTGCGCGCGCCAGGTATTCGCCCTGCTTGATCAGCGTATTGTCGGCCTGAGCCGTCAGGCTTGCAGCGCACAGGGCCGTTGCGATCAACATTGTCTTCATGCTCATCGCTCCTCAAGCCTGAACCAGTGGGCCAGGGTTTTTCAGGTACTGCTCGCGGATCGCGCGGGCAGACCAATACGTCAGGGCCGCCACCAGCCCGGTCGGGTTGTAACCCAACCCCTGCGGGAACGCAGACGCCCCCGGGACGAAGACGTTGGGCACGTCCCAGCTCTGCAGGTAACGGTTCAGTGCGCTGGTCTTGGGGTCGGTGCCCATGATCGCGCCGCCGTTGAGGTGAGTGGTCTGGTAGCTGGCGGTGTTGAAGTGTTCCTTGACCTTTTTGCCCAGCACGGCAATGGACTTGGGGTTCATCGCCTGGGCGACCTTGCTGAGTTTGTCGACCATGAACTGGTTCATCTTGATGTCGTTTTCCTGCCAGTCGAAGGTCATGCGCAGCAACGGTTGGCCGAAGGCATCGCGGTAGGTTGGGTCCAGGTCCAGGTAGTTGCCCCGGTACGACTGGTGCGCGCCATGTGCGTCCATCGACACCTGGTGGGTGTAGTAGTCGGCGGTGGCCTTTTTCCAGGCGCTGCCCCAGGCGGGCGTGCCGGGCGGGTTGGCGATGCCGGCGATCGGGCGGCTGCCGGCCTGGTTCACCCACATGGGCGAGCCGCCGACGAAACCATATGGCCCGTGGTCGAAGTTATCTGCGTTGAAGTCATCGATCGCAATGCCGTTGCCACCGGCGCCGATAAAGTTGTTGGTGTAGGTGTCCTTGTCGAAGAACGCCTTGACCGTGCCCATGTTCTGGTAGGCGAAGTTGCGCCCGACCACGCCTTCGTTCTTGACCGGGTCGTACGGTTTGCCGATGCCCGATAGCAGCATCAGGCGCACGTTGTTGAACTGGAAGGCCGCGAGGATGACCAGGTCCGCCGGCTGCTCCACTTCCCGCCCTTGCGCGTCGATGTAGGTCACGCCGGTGGCGTTGCGTTTGCTGTCGTCCAGGTTCACCCGCAACACATGGGCGTTGGCGCGCAGCTCGAAATTCGGTACCTGGCGCAGCGCCGGCAGAATGTTCACGTTGGGCGAGGCCTTGGAGTACATGTAGCAGACGTAGCCACTGCAGAAACCGCAGAAATTGCACGGCCCCATCTGCGCCCCGTAGGGGTTGGTGTAGGGCCCGGAGGTATTGGCCGAAGGCAGGTTGTACGGTTTGTAGCCCAGGCTGGTCGCGGCCCTTTCAAACAGTTTTGCCGACACCACGTTCTTCTGTGCGGGCAGCGGGAACGGGCTGGAGCGATCAGCGGCATAGGGGTTGCCGCCCTTCCCCGCGCCGACCACCGTACCGTTGACGGTCCAGGCCTGGCCCGAGGTGCCGAAGACCTTCTCGGCAAAGTCGAAGTACGGCTCAAGCTCCTGATACGTGACGCCGAAGTCCTGAATGGTCATGTCTTCGGGGATGAACGCCTTGCCGTAGCGCTCTTCGTAGTGGCTGCGCATGCGCAGCTCGATCGGGTCTACCCGAAAATGCACACCAGACCAGTGCAGGCCCGCGCCACCTACGCCCTTGCCTGGCAAGAACGCGCCCAGCTGGCGGTTGGGCAACGCGACATCGTTGACGCTGTGGCGGATGGTGACGGTCTCTTTCGACACATCGACGAACAGCTTCTTGCGCACGCTGTAGGTGAGTTCATCGATCACCTGCGGGTAGCTGCCCTCGGGGTAGGTATCCTGCATCGGGCCACGTTCCAGAGCAACGACCTGCAGCCCTGCTTCGGTAAGCTCCTTGGCCATGATCGCGCCGGCCCAGCCGAAACCGACGATCACAGCATCAACTTTCTTCAACACATTCGCCATGGTTCAGGCCCTCTCGCCGCGGATGGACACCGCCGGAAACGGGTACGGCTCATTGCGCTCGACCCAGTCCATGAAGTCGGCCCGAGCACCGGGGAAACCGATCTGGGTCCAGCCCACCATGCCTTTGTTGCCACCGTGAACCGGGTCGCAGAAGAACCCTTCGCGGGTGTTCTGCACCAGCAAGCTGAAAAACAGCTTGGCCGGAAGCGCGTCGAAAACCAGCTCACCGGCTTCCACCTTGGCGAGAACACGGTCCCGGGTAGCGCTATCTTGCTCAGCAAAAACGTGTCCGGAGTTGGCTTTGCACCAGTCATCCACGGCGGCGATGCCCAGGCGATAGATCTGTTGCGGGCTGAGTTGCAACTGATAACCCAATTCTGGGGCGGCGTCGGCATTGAACGGCCCCTGCATGTACCACTGCGCGCCGGTTGCATACGGGGTATTCATCTGGCGGTCGATGAATTCGGCGGCGCCGGCCTCAAGCGCGCCAGGGCCAAGCTCATCGGCGGGGATGATACGGGCAACAGCGGCTTGCAGAAACGCCCACTCCTCGACGGTGAAAAAGGTCGGCTGGTAGTGCCCCGCCGGCGGCGTGGCAGGCACTTTGGGTGCGTGCTGCGGGGCCGCAAGCAACTGGCTGGCACCCACGCCCAACCCCGTGCTGGCCACGGTCACGACGGGTATCAGGGTCAAGGTCTTGCGCAGGAAGTCCCTGCGTGGGTTATCGGGGGCATGCTCAGGCATTACGAATCCTCATCGGCTTGGGGGCGGCCTTGAAACGAACCGTCTGATGTTCAATGTGGGGGGAGATCTTGATAGGCCATCAAGAAGACAGCCGAATAATCTAACGCGTTCAGAAATGTTTTGAAACCGGTTTCATGCTTGACTTTCTGGCCACAGCTAAAGCCCAGCTGCGGGAATCCGTGGCTCGCCAAGGTTTTTCACACCCGGCACTTTAAAGCACCCCCCGCCTTCTCTAGCCGCAACCAATAGTTTCCTAGCAAAGTAGAAAACGAAACTTCCTACAACTGTTTAGGACGCTCAATACTCTCCAGTGAACTGATTCCTCGTTAGTGTTCAGGCTCCAGCTAAATGCCTACGTCTGATCGCGCGGGTGGCGCATGCCCTTTGCAGACGCTGCCTGATTTTCGAGGGAATCCGCATGCCCAGCCAGTCCGACTTTTACTTCACCTTCCAGCCGCTGGCTGGTCAGAGTGAATTCGAAGTGGTTTCGTTCGAACTCAACGAAGCGATAAGTACACCCTACCAGCTGAACCTGGAGCTGATCAGCTTCGACGATGAAGTCGACTTCGGCCAACTGCTCGACAAACCTGTGCTGTTTACCATTTGGCGTGGGGAGCGCGCGCTGCGCTACGTGCACGGCCTGGTCAGCACCTTCAGCCAAGGCGACACAGGTTTTTGCCGCACACGTTATCGCGCCTTGGTCGAACCCATGCTGGCGCGCGCCGGGCTGCGCTCCAACTGGCGCATCTTCCAGCAGAAGACTGTGCCGCAAATACTTGAAATCATGCTTAAGCGCCAAGGCATCCTTCATTTTCAGCTGAACAGCAGCGGCGAGCATCAAGTACGCGAGTTCTGCGTGCAAGCCGGTGAAACCGATCTCGCTTTCATCGCCCGCCTGGCTGCCGAAGAAGGGTTCGTCTACCGCTTCGAGCACACGCCGAAGCAACACATGCTGCTCTTCACCGACCGCTTGCTGTGGCTGGGGCAGATCAGCCGTGGTGTCATCCAGCGCGACGACGATGAAGGCTTCGATGACGACGACATCGACCCCAACCAGGTGCTGTACCGTTCCAACCGGGGTGGGGACCAGGCCATGCCTTGCCTGCACCGGTTGCGCTACAGCGAGCAGGTGCGTACTGCGCGCCAGGTGCAACGGGATTACACCTTCACCAACCCGGCCTACCGGCAGGAGCATCGCGCAGAAGCCAGTGACCTGAAACATCAATCTACAGCGTACGAGTATTTCGACTACCCCGGCCGCTACAAGCGTGACGCTGTCGGCGTGCCCTTCACAGCCACCCGGATAACCGCTCTGCGCCATGATGCCCGCATTGCCGAAGTGGAAGGCGATGATGTGCGCCTGCAACCGGGGCTGAGTTTCACCCTGATCGAACACCCTCGGGACGACTTGAACGTGCACTGGCGTGTGATCAACGTGCAGCATGAAGGTACCCAGTTTACCAGCCTGCAGGAGGAAGCTGCGGGCGCCCAGCAAGGTACTCGTTACTCGCAGGCCGCAGTGCTGGTGCCGGGCAGAGCCGAGTGGCGCCCGGCGCCGCTGGCCAAGCCGCGCATCGACGGCCCACATATGGCAACCGTCGTCGGCCCGCCTGGCGAGGAGATCTATTGCGATTCGTGGGGCCGGGTCAAGGTCAGCTTCCCCTGGGACCGGGAGAGCGAGAACAATGAATTCAGCTCCTGCTGGGTGCGGGTTTCGCAAGGCTGGGCCGGTGGTAGCTGGGGCTCGATGGCCATCCCGCGTATCGGCCAGGACGTGATCATCCAGTATGTCAACGCCGACCCGGACCAGCCGATGATCACCGGCCGTACCTACTGCGGCAATCAGCTTCCGCCCTACGACCTGCCCGAACACAAGACGCGCATGACCATCAAGAGCCAGACCCACAAGGGCGGTGGTTACAACGAGCTGCGCTTCGAAGACGAACTGGGCCGACAAGAAGTGTTCATCCACGCAGAACGGGACCAGAACAACGTTGTAAAGCACAACGAAACCACGCGGGTCGGCAACGATCGCGCCGAACGCGTGGAGCAAGACGAAACGATTTCGATTGGCCGGGACCGCCGGGAAGATGTCGCCCAAGACGAGTCACTCAGCATTGGCCAAAACCGCGTACACGAAATTGGCAATGACGACAGCCTTTCAATCGGCCGAACCCATACCATCGTCACAGGGCAGGACCGGATCGAAAAAGTTGGCAATCACCGCCAGGACTTCACCAAAGCCAACCACACGGTAGAGATCGGTGGCCACCTCGAACAAGTGGTGGCAGGTCATAACCTATTGCAAACCGGGGAAGCCATCAGGCACACCACCAAGGTGTACGACATACAGGTCAGCGAGAGCCTCACAATCAGAAGCCCGGGCGGGCTGCTGCGGATCGATGGGGCCGGTGTGACGTTGGATGGCGTGGCACTCGCGTTCAGAGGGCCGGTCAGCCAGCAGGCAGTGGGCAGCCAACGTACAACGTCGACCGCCGGTATACCGGAGCCCGGCGAGCCCATTTGCCTCAGCTGCATGCTGAAAGCGATCGCGGATGGCCACAACATGATCCGCATGGGGGGCACCCACTGATGCCGAGCCCTTTCGTCAGAGCACTGGTCGAGGTACTGAGAACCTCCGATCGGTATCGCCTGAGCGCCATTGTCGAAATGGCCGATCTTTCACCTCAAATTCGTGAAGAGCTGACCGAGTATTACTCGGGGCGCTGCTGGCCACTGTTGCAGCAAGCTCAATTCAGCAACTTGCGAGCAGTAGGGCCCTGGCTATTCGGTTCGCGCCCTGGTTCTGATGTCTCAGCCCAATACGACTTTCAATGGCAGCTCGAACAAGGCGCAGTGGGTGCGGTATGCGGCTGGATAGTCAGCGCGTTGCCACCTGGCCTGCTCGCCCGACACTTGAGCCAGGCCAACATCGTCACCGGTGCAGATGGCCAGGCGTACCTTATGCGCTACCACACCGCTGCAGCCCTTGGCGTGCTGGCTGCACACCGCCAGTTGCCTGGGGTCAGCGAGTGGTTGGCGCCTATCTATCACTGGTGGGCACCCGTGGCGGACCCGCACAAAACACTGTGGTTGAAGATAGCCGGCGGCAACCAAGCGCCACCTGCACACATCACGCCCATCACGCTGGACGATAACTGCTGGGCTGCATTGGCGGGAGACCCACTGAGCTACCAACTTGCCGAGGTACTGAAGGGCGAGCAGTCCTGCCCCACCTTGGCCGCTGCTTGCCACGGCACACGGGTTGGCCTGATCCAGCACTACCTCGATCAGGCACGTGAGCAAGGCCTGGACCGTGAAGAGGACCTCATCACCTATGTACTGATGACGGCGCGCGACGGTGAACAGCTGAGCACATCACCGGCCTGGCAGGACGCAATCGCTGCGACACGCGAGCAGCGGACCGCGCTTATCGACAACGTGCAGCAATACCTGCGCACCAAGGCCTGAGGCACACCCCCATGGACTCGCTCACCCAAACGCTCGAACTGTGCCGACGTGTTACAGCCGGCTACCGCCCAGCACTACGTAACAGCCCCGTCGCCGATTGCACACGCCGCTTCGAACTGCTGCCCCTGCGCTATGCCGCTGTCGGCGGCAACTCGGCACAGCGTGCCCGCTTGCCCAAGTTGCCAGGCTACCTCAGCCCCTTTCAGGATGTGGGTGAACTGACCCACTCCAGCTATGCCATCCGCCCGCTGCGCGAAGGCTTTCTCTACCTGCTGATCAAACGCTACAGCGCGCCGGCCTACGAATGGCACAGCCAGTACCGTGTAGCGCCCAATGGCTCACTGCTGTACATCAACGCCGACGCCCCTTGGGAGCCTGCCCCCAGCACAGGCAACCTGGACGACATCCTGAGCGCCTTCGGCTGGACCATCACCCTCTACGACCTGGACGACATCCAGGAACTGCGCCCGTTGTTCAGCCCCTCCCCGCTCACACCGCGCATGCTCGACAACTACCGCCTGCTGGAAGACGAGTATCGCAACAGCCTGCCCTCCATCGATATCGCCCGCTTCATCCAGCCTTCGGATGCACCGCCTCAGCCAAACGTACTCAAGCACGATCAACTGGGCTGGGTGGCTGACTTCAAGGCGCAAGACGATGCACAGCTGCAGGCGCTGCTGGACCTGCAGCCATTCAACAACGACCAGATCGTATCGCCGCATGCCTCACGGCAAGCCCTGGCGCCGCTTATGCATCAAACCAAACCCCGTGGCGCCGCCATCGTGATCGAAGACGCCATCGGCATCACTCAGGAGCTCAATGCCTGGCGCAACGCAGCCGTCGAGGAGGTGAAGACGACATGGCTGCAGCGCACCGTGGAACCTGGCGTGGACAACGAGCGCAAATTGCTGGTCGCGCAATCGTTCCTGGAAATAGAAAAGCTCTACCCGCAGATGGTGGCTGAGCAGATCGTCAAGCGTCAGGTCATGGCTGAGACCATCCGCAACCAGCCAGCCACGCCCGTGGAGTTCTATGCGTTTTCCGAACGCGCAAGGCAGCAGGCCGACGCGCATGACGAACAGATGAAACCTCATCTCGCGCAGTTCGAGCGCGAAGTCCGCGCCAAGGTCCAGGCCCGTCAGGATGCTGGCGAATTCAGCAAGAAGTTCGACGAGAAATACGGCCATCTGGTCGACCGCCAGGCCATGCACGATCAGCTCGAAGGCTTCGAGCAGGCGATGCAGCAGGCCCAGCAGGCTGCACAGGACCGCGCCAAGGACCATGCCCACTGGGTGACAAGCGAGCGTTTGCTACAAACGCTGGACCGCTACGACAACGCCGACCTGATCAATGGCTTGGCCTTTGCCGAACAGACCGGCCAGTGCGTGATCGGCATGGAGCTCAGCGAACTGGGCACGGCCATCCTTGACCACTGGTGGCGCAGCGATGTGGCGGACCGCTGCAACCTGGCGATGCGCGGCATCACCTATAACCAGGACGACATCCGGGAAGCGCTAGCAGCGTTGCAGGAAGCGGCCAAGGCCGAACCGCCGGCAGAGACATCGTTCGTGTTGCGTGAAGCGCTCGCCCGCCAAGCGCACATTGCGGCGAATGCCTTCGGGCGTATCAATACGCTGTATGAGGAGCTACAGAGCAGGAACAGCACTGCCAGCATCGGTTTGCATGCCTGGTACGTCGCGCTGGGACGGCAGGTGCTGCGTACCGGGTCACCAAACAGCATGGACCGCGCCCTGCACCATGGCCTGCGCCTGACATTGTTTGCATCGGTGCATGAAACGGCTGTCGACATTCGCCTGGGCGACGCTGCTCGCAGTGGGCAACCACTGAATGCACAGCGCAGCGGTGCTCAGGTTGCACGCTATCTGGATCAGGCCTGGGCTGAAGGACTGATGCAGGCCAACAGCAGTGATTTCTACAAAGTGCGTGTCTCCGGGTTGGTTTGCCTACTGGAAGGGATGCTGATGGCATTCAAGGCGCGAGAGCTGCCCGACAGTGATGTGCGGGTGAAGACCGAGCTTTTGGCAGCGGCCATGACCACGGCTGCGGCCGGGTTTGAAGTTGGCGCCAGTTATGTGGATCAAGTGGTGGTGAGGTATGGCGCGAATAGCGTGACCGGGAGAGGCGCTGCGGCGACGTTGGGGAGATTGAAACTTTGGGGGGCTGGTCTGGCTGGGATGGGAGGCGGCATGCTGGCATGGTGGGATTTTGCAGACTGGCATAAACATCTTGAAAGCGAACCGACTACGAAGCAGGGAAGAAAGGAATCTAGGATCCTCGCCACTGCATATGCTCTTCGGGGAGCGGCTACCATAACAATATCATTGGCAGAGTTTGGAACAGCCGTCGCGATTGCGAAACCTTTATTCGAGCACTTGGCTAACTCGCACTCTAATAAAATAGTAAAGCTTCTAGGTCGGTCCATGACAGGGCTCGCAAACACTCTGGGCACACAAGCTGCTCGTCTGCTACTCGCTCGATTAGTACTGGGAGCTTTTTGGATAGGCCTCGCCCTAACACTCGTAATTTATATTTTTGAAGATGACGCACTGGAGAAGTGGTGCAAGCGCAGTTGTTTTCGCAGTGGAAATAGCTCCAACACTTATGAAGAGCAAGAAGAGCTGAGGGCTCTACATTCCGCATTTGGTGAGGTCTTATAATGTACTTGATTGAATGGGAATTCTGGCAGATGATCACCGAGTCAGAACCCAAGCGAAAAGCGTCCAAAGCAGAGATGACGTCGTCAGAGATACGCATGACTAACGAATTCTACGCAGGGGATCTGGAAGAAGAATTTAATTTTCAGCCTGCCAGCGAAAAACCTCAGACACGCGGACCGGTATACGCCTTCAATGAAAACTTCATGGAGATGCGCTGCGGCGGCTCAGAAGAGAAACGTGGCCTCTTAACACTTGCAGTGCTCGGCGGAATTATACCTGTTATAAGCGTCACGACAATCTCCGCAGTAAGCTTCCTATGGATTGACATAACGGATCATGCTACACGCTCATTTATAACCGTTACGCTGACCCTGATCATGACTCTAATTGCAGCCACCGTAATATACCTATACGCAAAACATGGCATAAAATTAACCCGACTGGAAATACTGACCAGCCGCCATCTGCTCATTCGCTTCAACCGAATAACACAGCAGGTGCACCTGCATAGACCAAGCTATTGCGGCGGCGTCGTAACATTTCCCTGGAAAACCACCGGAAGCACAGGACTCTACCCAGAGGATGACTCGCTCAGCGTGGGAATGAGACTTGGCCTGATCTGGCACCCCATCCATACCGGCCTTCCCCACATGGAAATGGCCCTACTCGGCAAACAAGGCCAAGGTGGCAGCGAACTCCGTGATGAATGGGAATTCATCCGCCGCTACATGGAAGAAGGCCCGCACGCCGTCCCTCGCCCCCGCCTGAGTACCCAGCTACCCTCGCCCATCCAGGCATTCAGCGCCCAGTTCGAAGGCCTTGGCCGTTTCTTCCGCAAAAGCAGTTGGCTGTTCAAACTTGCAATGCTCATGGTCTGGCCCGCTTTCGTCATCATCGGCACCGCGCACTGGGCCAGCCTGCTGCTGTGCTGGCGACCCCGCTGGCCGAAGGTGATCCGTGAGGCCGGTTTGCCCGGTAAACCCGTGCCTTCACCCACTACTTTGAGTGACTACCCGCCCGAAATCCAAGAGCGCCTGCTCGCCAATGCTGACCGCTGGCAACTCAAACCTGGCAAGCGCCCAGCGAAAAAGCCACGTAAACCGCGTACACCCAAAGCGCGAAAAATACCGACATAAAAGCTCACGCAAGCAGCGGACCGCGCTTATCGACAACGTGCAGCAATACCTGCGCACCAAGGCCTGAGGCACACCCCCATGGACTCGCTCACCCAAACGCTCGAACTGGGCAGACGTGTTACAGCCGGCTACCGCCCAGCACGACGTAACAGCCCTGTCGCTAAGTGCGTGTCTCCGGGCTGGTTTGCCTACTGGAAGGAATGCTGATGGCATTCAAGGCACGAGAGCTGCCCGACAGTGATGCGCGGGTGAAGACCGAGCTTTTGGCAGCGGCCATGACCACGGCTGCGGCCGGGTTTGAAGTTGGCGCCAGTTATGTGGATCAGGTGGTGGTGAGGTATGGCGCGAATAGCGTGACCGGGAGAGGCGCTGCGGCGACGTTGGGGAGATTGAAGCTTTGGGGGGCTGGTCTGGTTGGGATGGGAGGCTTCGTGCTGGCTTGGTGGGATTTTGCGGATGCATCTGAGCATTTCCGTGAAGCGCAGGGTAAAGCGTCAAACGTTCATTCCCAAAGACTGGGTTACGCATACCGTACCCGAGGAGCCGCAACCATAGTACTGGCGTTGGCAGAAGCTGGAACAGCTATAGCATTAGCGAAACCCTTCTTCGACTATTTGTCCCTGAATAACCAGAACAAGACGCTACGGGTTATTGGGCGCTCTTTAGAGAGTGTTGCTTCACGACTAGGCACGCAGGCTGCACGTTTACTCCTGGCTCGATTAGTTTTAGCCACTTTCTGGCTGGGCTTGATCCTGACTGTATTAATCTACATATTTGAAGACGACGCATTGGAAAAGTGGTGCAAGCGGAGCAGCTACCGCTTAGAGAAAAACTCCAAATCATATGATGAGCAGGAAGAGCTAGCAGCGTTGTACTCAGCATTCAGCGAGGCCCTGTAATGTATATAATTGAATGGGGCTTGTGGCAAATGGCCATAGAGTCGTACGCCGCACGCAAGAAATTTGATGCCGAAAGAAGTGCGTCAGATAAACGTGCAGATAGGGATTTTTATGAGGGCGACTTCGAGAAAGAAACACACTTTCGCTCTGTCAGTGAAGCGCCAAAAGTGCGGGGACCAGTCTTTACGCTCAACGATACCTATATGGAAATGCGTTGCGGGGGCTCAGAAGAAAAACGCGGACTACTTACATTGATGACTTTAGGGAGCTTGATTCCGATATTGTATACCGGGGTCACGATGACGCTTAGCTCAATTCATCTAAATATATTCTCACCTTACGACACCTCAGCCCTAGACATTATACTCGCCTTACTTATGAGCCTGATGGATGGCGCAATCATTTACTTCTACATAAAGTACGGCTTGCAATTTACACGCCTGGAAATGTTGACCAGCCGCCACTTACTTATTCGTTTCAATCGGAAAACTCAGCAAGTTCATCTTCATCGACCACCTTCGTGTGGTGGCATCGTAACATTTCCTTGGAGAACAACCGGAAGCACAGGTCTTGATCCAGAAGACGACTCGCTCAGCGTGGGAATGAGACTTGGCCTGATCTGGCACCCCATCCATACCGGCCTTCCCCACATGGAAATGGCCCTACTCGGTAAACAAGGCCAAGGCGGCAGTGAACTCCGTGATGAATGGGAATTCATCCGCCGCTACATGGAAGAAGGCCCGCACGCCGTCCCCCGCCCCCGCCTGAGTACCCAGCTACCTTCGCCCATTCAGGCATTCAGCGCCCAGTTCGAAGGCCTTGGCCGTTTCTTCCGCAATAGCAGTTGGCTGTTCAAACTTGCAATGCTCATGGTCTGGCCCGCTTTCGTCATCATCGGCACCGCGCACTGGGTCAGCCTGCTGCTGTGCTGGCGACCCCGCTGGCCGAAGGTGATCCGTGAGGCCGGTTTGCCCGGTAAACCCGTGCCTTCACCCACTACTTTGAGTGACTACCCGCTCGAAGTCCAAGAGCGCCTGCTCGCCAATGCTGACCGCTGGCAACTCAAACCTGGCAAGCGCCCAGCGAAAAAGCCACGTAAACCGCGTACACCCAAAGCGCCAAAATCGCCGATATAGAAGCAGGCTGCGCTCAAGCCCCAGCGGCTCTCGGGAGTGGGTCGCAACCACCGGCCCCAACCCCCAATGCTGGGGGTACGGGGCCCATAGGCAAGTTCCAGGAAAACCTGACGAAGGGTCTGCAGCCCTTGTGCCGCAAGGCTTGCAACCCAATGAGATCGTTTTGGCACGCCTATTGCCGATCTCCTGCCAGACGCCCCAAGTCCATGGGCCCGTTTGCAGGAGGAATTGACTCATGCACCGACCGATACCCCACCCGCTGGCAGTGGCGATTTTCGCCGGCATGCTCCAGCTCCCGGCGCAGGCTGCGTTGAACGCTGTCGACCCCGGTCCCTATAACCTTGGCAACGGCAACTTTGCCGGTTGGTACCAGGATAGCCACGGTCGTACCCTCGACCTGTGCCTGACCAAAGCGGTGAGTTCCAGGGCCGCCGGCGCGCCCGGCGCACCGGCGTACATGTGCACACTGCTGCCAACCCCCGGGGTGTTCGATGACACCCAACCCATCGCCTTCCCCACCAACTTCCCCGACGAGGCCTTCTGGTTTACCGCTGACGCCGCCATCGTCGACGCGGCACGCGGCATCGACCTGAGCTACGGCACGGCCATCGAGGCGGCGTTCGCCGCCGAAGAACCGGTCGAAGGCGATCAAGTCAGCTTCGCCCGGGTGCGGATCCGGGTGGATGTACCGACGGCAGGCACCTACGTGGTCACCCACCCCTATGGTGTCGATGTGTTCGATGTACCGGCCGGCGGGCGTCGGGCAATCAACATGACCCGCGACATCGGCATCGCCGGTGCAGGCGACTTTACCGGTGCGCTCAAAGGCGATGTCGGCCCGTTCCTGCGCAGCGTAAACGGCCCTTACACCGAGGGCAGCGAACGCTTCATTGGCGACCCGAACCTGGAAGAGCCTGTGACCGGCAGCCCGTTCAACACCAACTTCGTGCGCATCGAAGGCCCCGGCGGCATCGACCTGCGTACCGAGCTGTTCTCGATCTCAGGCAAGCTCTCCAACGTCGCCCTGCCTACCCCGTTGATGCCGCTACGCACCACCTACTCGCGGCGTACCGAAAATGGCGACCTGCGCGCCCAGCAAGATGTGTTCGTCATGGCCCCGCCGCCGCCTGCGACCGTCACCCTGACCAGCCAGACCCCAAACCTGAGCCTGACCGAAGCCAACGGCACCGGTGCCTGGTATGCCCAGTCGGTTCTCAACCCAGCGCTGCCAACAACGCTGGTGCTGACCGCCGACAACAGTGTGGCCATCCCGACCAGCAGCCTGACCACGGCCAACCTGCCACTGACCGACCTGGTGACCATCACCCAGGCCGAATACCGCCTGTCCACCGGCCAGCTGACGCTGGTCGCCAGCACCAGCGATGAAACCAGCCCGCCTGTGCTGACCGCCCACACCGCCAACGGCACGTTGATCGGCAACCTCAGTGGCAACGGCGCCGTGAAAACATTGAGCACAACCCTCTCGCCCATCCCCCCGGCCAAGGTGCAAGTCACCAGCGCCAATGGTGGTAGCGACAGCGAAGACGTGGTGCTGGTGCCATGAACAGACAAAGGCTCAGCCTTCAAGGAGGCAGCATGAACACTTGGCCACGCCGTGCGCTGTTCGCCGCCGGTTTTTCCCTCACCGTCACCAGCGCCGCCTTTGCCGCGTTGTCCGATGTCGACCCAGGCCCGTACACCTTTGCCACTGGTGGTTATCCCATGTGGTACAAGGACGCCAACGACCTGTCGCTGGAGTTGTGCCAGTCGCGGGCCACCAGCACCCGAGCACCTGGTGGCCCCGGCGCCCCTGCCTACATGTGCACCCTGCTGCCCGAACCTGGCATCTATGACGATACCCTGCCGCTGGTATTCCCCGACAACTGGCCGCCAGAGATGTTCTGGTTCCTGGCCGAGACCGAGATACCACAGGTAGGCAACAGTGGCTACGAGCTGGAAGTATACGTCGCCGGCCTGGAAGCGGCGTTTGCCGCCGAGAACCCGGTGGACGGCGACCAGCAGAGCTTTGCCCGCATCCGAATCCGCGCCTCAGTGCCGCGCACAGGCGTCTACACCATCACCCACCCTTATGGGGTAGAGACGGTCAACGTCACCACGGCCGGCCGGCGGGCGATCAACATCACCCGCGACATCGGTATCGGCGCGCCAGGCAACTTCCGCGGGCCACTCAACGGTAACCTCGGGCCTTGGCTACGCGGCGTCGGCGGCCCCTATACCGCGGTCAACCCGGACACCGGCTCGACCGAAACCTTTATCGGCGACCCGAACATCACCGAAGCGGTGGTCGGCAGCCCCTTCAACACCAACTTCGTGCGCATCGAAGGCCCACCTGGCGCCATCCAGACCAACGCCTTCACGGTGTCCGGCAAAGTGCTCGATCAACGCGCGCAAACGCCCGTCACCCTGGAACGTGCCACCTACTCGCGTAACGGCGCCGGGACCCGTGTCGAGGTCTTTGCCAAAGCGCCCAACAATGCCAGCGTGTGCATGCGCAATGGCTTGGCATTGATTGGCTCACCGCCTTCGCCTTGCCAGTTCAGCCTACTGCCGGACAACAACGGGCTGTTCTTCAGCCAGCAACTGAGCCAGGCCGCGCCGCCACCGGTGGTGGTGGTTACCGGCAGCAGCGCCACCGGCACCACACAGCCAACGGCGTTGTCGAGCAAGCTCAGCGATGTGGTCAAGGTAAGCACCGCACGCTACGACTGGGCCAACAAACGCCTGTTCATCGAAGCCCGCTCCAGCGACGAAGTGGCGATCCCTGACCTGGTGGCCCAAGGCTACGGACGGCTGTCCAAGTCCGGCACGCTGCAAAGCCTGACGGTCAACGATATTGCCCAGCCGCCTGCGACCGTCACGGTCAAATCTGGCCATGGCGGCAGCGATGTCGAGCCTGTAGTGGTGGTCGGCAATGCACCTGTCGAAGCCGCCAACCAGCCACCGCTGGCCCAGGCCGATATTGGCAGCACCAGTGTCGGGGTGCCGCTGAGCCTGAACCTGCTGATGAACGACAGCGACCCGGATGGCAACGTACCGCTGACCATCAGCGACCTGACCCAACCGGGTACCGGCCTGGGCGGCGTGGTACTCAACGGCAGCACGTCGGTGACCTACACCCCACCAGTCGGGGCCACGCAACCGCTGGTGGCCACCTTCAGCTATCGGGCCGTGGATGCCAAAGGCCTGAAGTCGGAACCGGCAACGGTTACGGTCAATGTCGCACCCAACCAGGCGCCGACCGCAGCCGCTCAAACCGTCGCCACGCTCGGTGTAGCGCTCACCATCAACGCGCTGGCCGGCGCTACCGATCCAGAAGGCAATCTGCCCCTGGTGGTTGCCAGTGTGACCCAGCCGGCGGCAGGCAGAGGGACCGTCAGCACTGACGGCACCACTGTCACCTACACACCACCGGCGACCGTCACGACGGCCTTCACCACCACCTTCACCTACCAGGTGCGTGACGCGCTGGGGGCGCTGTCCAACAGCGCCACCGTCACCGTCAACGTGTCGCCACGCCCCGCCGCCGAGACCTTCGCGGTCACCACAGCCACGGTCACGGCACGCTCCAACAACCGTTACAACTGGGACATCAGCGGCACCTCATCGGTGACCACCGGCAACGTCGTTACCGTGCGGGTCACCACCACCACTGGCGTGCAGACATTGGGCACCACCACGGTACCGGTCACCGGCCGCTGGCGCCTGGCCGTCAGCAACAGCACCACGGTGATCCCGACCGCCGCGCCGACGGCGACCATCACCACCAGCCCAGGCACCACCCGCACCGTCAACGTAGTCGTGCAGTGAAAGGCCGGAGAACGCCATGAAATGCCTGTATCCACTGCTGCTCTGCCTGGCCCTGACGGGCCAGGCCAGGGGGGCCGAAGACCTGATGGACAACGCCGACCTTGCGCCCGGCAGTGACCTCGGCGACCCCGTGATCATCCGCCTGTTACCGGTCGGCGCCGGCCAGGCCGCGGTGATCGAACAGCAAGGCAACGGCAACCGCGCCGCCCTCGACCAGAACGGCCAGGCCCTGCTGGGCCGCATCGTCCAGGCCGGGGGCGCACAGGAGGCGTACATCCTGCAAGAAGGCAGTGACCTGATGGCCAGCATCAGCCAGCAGGGTAATGGCAACAGCGCGTCGATCCGCCAGAGCGGCAGCAGCAACAGCGCTGCCATCGACCAGATCGGCAACGACAACAGCGCCAGCATCGTGCAGTCCGGCACGGGCCTCAACAGCTCCGTGACCCAAGCCGGCAATGGCCAGCATGTTCAGATCACCCAATACCGATAGACCTGGAGGCACCACCATGTTCAAGCTCGCTCCCCTAAGTGCCGCTATCGTCCTGGCCCTTGCAGGTCAGGTCATGGCTGCCGACAGCACGTCGACGCAGACTCAGGACGGCAAGGAAAACATTGCCGAAGTGACCCAGACCCTCGCACCGTTCGCCTCGGCCACCCAGACCCAGACCGGCAAGGGCCACAACCACCTGGCAGTGCAGGCCGACAGCACCAGTGATATCCAGCAGAGCGCTACCGGCTCGTACAACGCAGGGTACGCCGAGCAACTGTTCGAAAACGGCAGCCAGATCACCCAGCAGTCCGGGGGCAGCTACAACGATGCCTTCGCCAGCCAGTCGCTGGGCGAAAACAACCAGGTCCTGCAGACCCAGCAAGGCAGCGAGAACCACTCGACCGTGTGGCAGGACACCCAGCTAGGCAGCCAAGTCACCACCCTGCAATCGGGCCAGCGCAACGAAGCCTTCGCCGAGCAGATGTTCGGCGGCAGCAACAACCAGAGCCTGATCATGCAGGCCGGCGCCGACAACTATGCCGCTGCCGAGCACCTGACCCACAACGACGGCAACATCCAGATCTACCAGGACGGCAAGGAGAACTGGGCCTACGGTGACCAGCGCGACGGCCAAGGCGGCACCATCGGCCTCAACCAGACCGGCACTGGCAACTCGGTAGAGGTATGGCAGGACACCCAGGTGGGCAGCCAGGCCAACGTCACTCAGACCGGCCAGCTCAACGAAGGCTACATCGACCAAAGTTTCGGCGAAGCCAACAAGGCCAGCCTGACGCAAAATGGCAAGGCCAACGCCAGCTGGTCGGATCAGTTCGAGAGCAACAACTCGACCACTACCATTTCGCAGAAGGGTAGCAACAACCTGCACTACACCTACCAGAACGGTGAAAACCTCAACCTGACCGTGACCACCCAAGGCAACGGCAACAAAATCACCGCCAGCAACTGGAAAGGCGACAAGATGGGCGGCCAGTTTGGTACCAACCAGACCGCCGTTATCAACCAGTACGGCAACGGCAACGGCGTCAACCTGACGCAGAATGGTGACAACCAGCTGGCCACGCTGAACCAGACCGGCAACAACAACGCGATGCAGACCAAGCAGGCCGACAGCAACAACGAGCTGTTCTTCGAGCAGAACGGCAGCGACAACATCCTCATCGCCGACCAGCGTGGCACTGACAACTATGCCTTCGGCAGCAGCGAAGGTACCGGCAACTCCATCACCTTGGACCAGTCCGGCTACAGCAACCAGAGCCACACCAATCAGCTCTACGGTAGCGGCAACGAGGTCACCATCAAACAGACCGACAGCGTCAACGCCGCCTACGTGACCCAGGGCGGCCAGGGCAACAAGGCATTCGTCGACCAGAGCGGTATCGCGCAAACCGCCACCATCAGCCAGCTGGGCAGCGCGAACACGGCCACTGTGACTCAAAAGTAAGCCCTTCCCCCTTGGACCGCGGTGCTCACTCTCCCGAGTGCCGCGGTTCCTTTTTGTTGCAGCGGGCTTGGCGCGAATAGGCCATGCACGCCAACAGCATTACAATGGTCAGCACCCCATTCGGTGCGCCCGTCATGATCCAGTCCGACCTCGACCTGTTCGGCCCCCAGCCGCAACGCCTGGCCAGCCACACCGTGCTGCTGCCCGGTTTCGCCCTGGCCGAGCTCGAGGCCCTGCTCGACGCCCTGCGCCCAGTGCTGCGCGCCGCGCCGTTCCGGCACATGCAGACGCCAGGCGGCCTGCACATGGCCGTAGCGCTGACCAATTGCGGTGCGCTGGGTTGGGTCAGTGATGCGCACGGCTACCGCTACACCTCCACCGACCCGCAAAGCGGCATGCCCTGGCCTGCGCTACCGCCCGTTCTGCTCAGCCTGGCAGGTCGCGCAGCCGCCATCGCAGGCTTTGACGATTTTGTCGCCGACGCCTGCCTGGTCAACCACTACCTGCCTGGTACCCGCCTGAGCTTGCACCAAGACCGCAACGAACAGGACTACGACCAGCCGATCGTGTCGATTTCACTGGGCTTGCCTGCGGTGTTCCTGTTGGGCGGGTTACAACGCGCGGATAAGACCCAGCGTGTACCGCTGAACCATGGCGATGTGCTGGTCTGGGGCGGTGAGGACCGCTTGCGCTTTCATGGGGTGTTGCCAATCAAACCCGGCGTGCATCCGCGCATGGGTGAACGGCGCATCAACCTGACCCTGCGCAAGGCGGGGTAATGGCGTAAAAACTTGAACATCTTCGCCGGTAAGGCTTCTAAAGATGAGCAGCGTCAGTCTTTTCGAGGAGCCCGACATGACCTACACGCCCTGCCATGGAGCTGCGCACCGATGAAAATGCCCGGCCGCTCTCCCAACGCCTCGCTGCAGCTCGATTACGTACGCGATACGTTATTCGGCCCTGTAGCGCAGAGCGTTGAATGCCAATGCCAGCTCGCCGCCATCAACCTGCAGGGCCGCCCTGCGCTGCGTTTGCACATCTGCCCGCCACTGCCCGACAAAGTCGACCGTGCTCACAGCGTGGCGTTCGTCTGGGACGGCCGCAGTTACCGCGGCGTGGTGCGCGACCAAGGCAAGTGCGGCGACGGGGGGCTCAACCTGTTGCTGGAGTTGCAATAAGCCGATCAACGGCGGCCAAGTGGGCTGAACCTGCCGGCAACACCACGTCTCCATAGCACAAGAGCCCATGCCTTCTGGAGATCGCCATGAACAGTCCGTTGCTCAAGCTCTTCACCCACCCATCCGATGCCTGGATAGAGATCCGCCGGGCGGAAGAAGACCACCCGCAGCAATACCTGCCGCGCCTGCTGGCGTTGGCGTTGATCCCTGCCGTGTGCCTATTCGTCGGTACTACCACCTTTGGCTGGAGCCTTGCCGGCGAAGAACGCGTGCGCCTGAGCCTCGCCAGCGCGGCGCAGCTGGCGTGTCTGCTGTATGCCGTCACGGTGGTCGGGGTGATGATCATGGGGGTGATGATCCGCTGGATGTCACGCGGCTTTGATGCACAACCCAGCCTGCAGCAATGCATCGGCTTTGCCGCCTACTGCGCGACGCCGTGGTTTTTTGCCGGAGTGGTCGGGTTGCTGCCGATTCGCTGGCTGGCCCTGGTGGCGCTGTTGGCCGCCTCGGCGTATGCCAGCGTGCTGCTGTTCGGCGGTTTGCAGACGTTTTTACGCTTGCGCAAAGAACAGGCCATGCTGTTCGCCGCCTGTGTGTGGGGGGTGGGCCTATTGGTGCTGGTGACCATCCTGGTGTCGATGATCCTGTTCTGGTTCAACGGCCTGATGCCGGAGTATGTGCGCCCGGCCAGCCTGGGCTGACCGGGCTCTACGGGCAGGCTCAGGCAATCGCCCTGAGCGGCGTGGTGGGTTTATCACGCAGCGCGTGCAATTGCGTAAGCAGGTTCACCACGTCGCGGCAACTGTTGAGGCCCTGCAGGTCCACCCCGCTCAGGGTCACCCCCTCTTCCAGGCTTTTCCCCTGGCCCAGGCGAATGGTCAGGTGAGCGCCATCCGCGCAACTGACTTCGCAGCGATCAGGCAGGCAGGCTTGCTCAATCATCTGCCGCATTTCCAGCATTGAAACGCCTATCAACGACATTGTACGACCCTCTCTGTACTGGATGGCCTATTGGTTAGGTACGCCTTTGCCAGGCAAGGTGCCAATTGATATTGCGCATCCTCCGGCGGCCGTCCATGCGCCGGAGCAATGATCGTGCGGGGAATCATCTAGCACCTTAGTGGAAGATCGCTGGTGGGCCTGTACTGTTCGATCGGCTGCTGGCAGTTAACGACGAGCGGTCTCGGCCGGCATCTGCCCGAACCGTCCGGCATGGAAATCATCGAACGATTCTGCGATTTCTGCCTCGCTGTTCATCACGAACGGCCCGTAGCCAACGATCGGCTCATCGATCGGTTCACCGCTGAGCAACAGCACGCTGGCGTCTTCCAGCGCCTCGATGGCAATGCCCTCACCGCTACGCTCGAACAGCACCAGGCTGGCCGGCCCGGCTTCGCGTTCACCGTTGACCCGCACGCTGCCGCGCAACACCACCAGGGCTGCATTACGCCCCGTCGCGACGGGCAGTTGCACGCTCGACTGGGCGTTCAAACGCATGTCCCAGACATCCATGGCGGTAAAGGTTCGCGCAGGGCCTGGCTGCCCTTGGTACTCACCCGCGATCACCCGCAGGCTGCCACCGTTGCCGTCCAGCGCCACCACAGGGATGTCCGTGGCCAGCAGCGTCTGGTACCCCGCCGCAGCGCGCTTGTCACGCGCAGGCAGGTTGACCCACAGCTGCACCATCTCCAGCGTACCGCCACTGCGGGCAAACGCCGGGGCGTGGAACTCTTCATGGAGGATGCCATTGGCAGCTGTCATCCATTGCACGTCGCCTGGGCCGATCAGGCCACCCGCCCCCGTCGAGTCACGGTGCTCCAGTTCGCCCTGGTAGACGATGGTCACGGTCTCGAAACCACGGTGCGGATGTTGCCCGACGCCGCGCCGGGCGCTGGTCGGGGTAAAGGTGTGCGGGCCGGCATAGTCCAGCAACAGGAACGGGCTGATCTGGCTGGCCAGGTTGTCATAGGTGAACAGGCTGCGCACCGGGAAGCCATCGCCTACCCAGTGGGGGTGAGGGCTGCGGTGAATACCCAGAATCTTTTTCATGAGAAGTCTCCTCTCTTGGCTGGGATCACCTTACCAATGATACCAATCAGGCGGTAGACAGCTGAAATGGCATGCATCGTTCCATCAATAGGACAAACTTCAGTTTAGAAAGCTGAGCACGGACGCTGCTGTCATCGCTGGGTCCTCCTGCATGAAACAGTGCCCACCCGCGACCTGCTGGGCAGTCACGTTCGGGTTCAGCGCCACCAGGCGCTTCACCGAATGTGGCACGAAGGGGTAGGTCTGTTCGCCATACAGCACCCGCGTCGGTGTCTGGATCGCTGCCAGGTTCGCCCACATGCGTTTGGGGAACGAACTGAAAATCTCCACCTCGCGGCTGGGCCGACACTTGAGTACCACCGCCTCGCCGCAATCGCCAATGGCATGCTCGACATAGGCTTGCAGCGCCGCATCGCTCCAGCCTTTGAAGATACCGCGGCTCTGCAGCGAGGCCAGCGCCGTTTCGCGATCGGGCCAATGGCTGCGGCGGCTGGCAGCCTTGCGCGCCAAAGCGTGGCGCTGGTGCAGGCCAACCAGCGCGGCGGCGCCCATCACGCCGATCATGCTGCGGCTGAACAACACCGGGTCGAGCAGCACGGCGCGCTCGAACAACTGCGGCTCGCTGGCCAGGATCAGCCCCGAGAGCACGCCACCAAAACTGTGCCCGAGGGCAACACGCGGCACCTCGCCATATTCGCCACGCCCGCGCTCGAACGCCTCTACTGCCAGTTCAGCTGTGCGGTTCCAGCCGCGAAACGCACCGCCATGGTCGCTGTCGCCGTGGCCTTGCACATCGCATAGCCACAGGTCGAAGTGCTCGCCCAGGCGCATCAGCAACGGCTGGTAGGCCAGGCAGCAGAAGCCGTTGCCATGCAGAAAATGCAGCAAAGGCTTGCCACTGGCCGGCGTACGCCAGCCGCGCAGGGTAAAGCCTTCGGAGCAATGGTGGGACCACGGGATCAACTGCATGGGCTTGCTGTACTCATCGGTCTATGAAAACGCCGATTCTACAAACAGCAGCGGGTATAGCGAAATCACCAGTAGCACGGCCATCAGGACATTGAACAGCATCAGCCAACGCGGATTCTGCAACAGGTTGCGCAAGGCGCTGCCGAACATGACCCAGACCCCGACGCTGGGCAGGTTGACCAGGGCGAACAGCGCGGCGATGACGACCACGTTCATCACGTATCCCTGGGCCGGTGTGTAGGTGGTGATTGCCCCCACTGCCATTACCCAGGCCTTGGGGTTGACCCACTGAAATGCCGCAGCGCCCCAGAAGCCCAACGGTTTGCGGGCGCTGCCCGAGGCTGTACCGATCGGCCCCGAGGTGGCGATCTTCCAGGCCAGGTACAGCAGGTAGGCGGCGCCTGTGTAGCGCAGGATGGTGTACAGCGCCGGCCATGCCTTGAACACCTCGCCCAGCCCTAAACCGACTGCCAGCACCATGACCATGAAGCCGACACTGATGCCGATGGCATGCGGGATCGAACGGCGCACGCCGAAGTTCACGCCGGAGGCCAGCAGCATGGTGTTGTTCGGCCCCGGGGTGATGGAGGATACGAAGGCAAACAGCACAAAGGCTGTCAGCAGGTCGGCAGAGGCAAGCATGGCAGGCATTCCACAATCATTATTGGTGCTGTCACACTAACGGAGTCGCCCTGCCTTGCGACCGGTACAATTTCGCTAAATTAAATAGATACAAATACTGTACCTATCTCGTTCAGTTCAAGGAAGCCTGCCCCATGAGCCTCACCATTCGCCCCGCCGTGCGTACCGATGCCGCGCAGATTCTGGCATTCATCACCGAGCTTGCCGACTACGAACGTGCCCGGCACGAGGTCGTTGCGTCTGTCGACGACATCCAGCGCAGCCTGTTTGACGAAGGCAGTACCGTACACAGCCTGATTTGCGAGCGTGATGGCCTGGCGATTGGTTTTGCCGTGTACTTCTACAGCTACTCGACCTGGCTCGGGCGCAATGGCATCTACCTCGAAGACCTGTACGTGACGCCCGAGCAGCGCGGCGATGGCGCTGGGCGCAAACTGCTGCGCCATATTGCCAGCGAGGCCGTGCAGAACAATTGCGGGCGCCTGGAATGGAGCGTGCTGGACTGGAACGCGCCGGCAATCGGGTTTTACCAGTCGTTGGGCGCCGAGGCGCAGAGTGAGTGGCTTCGGTATCGGCTCGATGGCGAGAAGCTGCTGGCGTTTGCGCGGGGTTGACCTTCGAGCCCCGACTCACCCTTTTCAGTTTCCTTATGTCACTTCTAAAGAAATATTCGTATTTCCTTGTTTCATATTGTCTTTTTAGTGCAATTTCTTACCCATTGAGCCACCACCACAGAGGGTGACACGACTCGGCTACCGCCAATGACGGTGCCCCGTCGGGCACCTTGCGCCTGGGCGTGCCGCAGCCCCTGGGCGGATTTATGGCTGTTCCATCTGCGTTAGCTGGGCAACCTGCAAGAGCCGGTGGAACTGTTCGGCGAGCTGGCTACTACTTCGGCCGGGTCACCTACAACTTCTGAAATACTTTTCGCGCGCGAACCGCTGTGCAATTGACGCAAAACTTGCCTCGTGGTCTCCTAATGCCTCGCGTTCAGGTGCCCCCTCAGGGGTGAAACGGGAAACCGGTGCGTCACAGGCCCTCGACCAAGGCCGGACAAACCCGGTGCTGCCCCCGCAACGGTAAGCGAGCGAAGCGTCTAGACCACTGTGCCGCATCATCTGGCATGGGAAGGGGCGCTTTTCAGGAGCGCTGCTCCTCCTCGTTAGCCCGGAGACCGGCCTGGCGTTCATGAACAACACCCCGCGGTGGGCGGGCGCTGTCGCATTCCCCTGGGCGGATCACGTTCGGGGCTGCCGCGCTTGCCCGTTGCCCACAAAAGCAGAGGAACGCGTCATGCCCGTCACCAGCGCCAAACACAGCATTGCCACCCCCGTTACCCTCAGTCAGCGTGTCGTCATCGCCGTCGGCGCCAGCCTGCTCGGCCTGTGCCTGGTCTACTTTGCCGGTTTCTCGCACATCGAGGCCGTCCACAACGCGGCCCACGACACCCGTCACAGCGCTGCCTTCCCCTGCCACTGAGTACGCCCCATGATCACGCGCATCGCCCGAACCGCGGGCTTCAGCGGGCTGCTTGCAGCCTTGCTGCTGACCCTGCTGCAAAGCTTCTGGGTTGCTCCTTTGATTCTTGAGGCGGAAACCTACGAGTCTGCAGCCCCTGCTGCCGAGCATCACGCACACGGCGCCGAAGGGGCTGCGGCGCATGAACACAGCGACGAAGCCTGGTCGCCCGAAGATGGCTGGCAGCGCATCCTGTCCACCACCGGCGGCAACCTGGTGGTCGCGGTCGGCTTCGCCTTGATACTCGCCGCCTTGTACAGCCTGCGTGAGCCCAAGCGCGCGGCAACAGGGGCGCTGTGGGGCCTGGCAGGCTTCGCCGTGTTCTGCCTGGCACCTACCCTGGGCCTGCCACCGGAGCTGCCGGGCACCGCCGCCGCTGACCTGGGGCAACGTCAGGCCTGGTGGATCGGCACCGCAAGTGCCACCGCGTTGGGCCTGGCCCTGCTGGTGTTCGCCCGCCACTGGCTGGTGAAGGCGCTGGGCGCCGTGTTGCTGGTGCTGCCGCATGTCATCGGCGCACCGCAACCTGAAGTTCATCAGAGCCTCGCACCCGAGGCCCTGGAAGCGCAGTTCAAGATCGCCTCCTGGCTGACCAACGCGGCCTTCTGGGTGGCCTTGGGGCTGCTCAGCGCGTGGCTGTTCCGCCGCTCCAGCCAGGCCTGATGGCGGTCGACACCTCGGTGCCGACACTGTACGCCGGCTTCGGCTGCCGCCGGGGCTGCCCGGCGGACACCCTCGAAACCCTGCTGCGCCAGGCTCTGGACCACCACGGCCTGGCACTGCCAGCGCTACGCGGTATCGCCAGCATCGCCTTGAAGGCCGACGAACCCGGCTTGCAGCAACTCGCCACGCGCCTCGGCGTGCCGTTGCTGCTGTACGATGCCAGGCAACTTGCCCCCTACGAACCGCTGCTCAGCCATCGCTCGGTCATTGCCCACGCACACAGCGGTTGCTGGGGTGTGGCAGAGAGCGCGGCGCTGGCCATGGCCAGCCAGCACCTCGGCGCTGCCAGGCTGCTGGTTACCCGCCAGGTGTACGGGCCAGCTACCCTCGCCCTGGCCTGCGGGCGATAATTGCGCCAACCATTCATTGCAAGGATTTTCCATGACGGTCTACTTCATCGGCGCCGGCCCCGGCGACCCGGAACTGATCACGGTCAAGGGCCAGCGCCTGATCCGCCAGTGCCCGGTGATCATCTATGCCGGCTCGCTGGTGCCCGCTGCCGTACTCGATGGCCACCAGGCCGAGACCGTGATCAACAGCGCCGAGCTGCACCTGGAGCAGATCATCAGCGCCATGCGCACGGCACACGCACAAGGCCAGGACGTGGCCCGGGTGCACAGCGGCGACCCGAGCCTGTATGGCGCGATCGGCGAGCAGATCCGCCACCTGCGTGAGCTGGGCATCGACTACCAGATCATTCCGGGCGTCACCGCCACCGCCGCCAGCGCGGCGTTGCTGGGCTGCGAGCTGACCTTGCCGCAGGTGTCGCAAACGGTGATTCTGACCCGCTTCGGCGACAGCTCGCCGATGCCGCCAGGCGAGCAACTGGCCGATCTGGCGCGCCATGGCAGCACCCTGGCGATCCACCTGGGCGTGAAACACCTGCCGCGTATCGTCAGCGAGCTGTTACCCCACTATGGCCAACAGTGCCCGGTTGCCGTGGTCCATCGCGCCACCTGGCCGGACCAGGACTGGGTGCGTGGCACCCTGGAAGACATCGTCGAACGCGTTGCACTCAAGGATTTTCGCCGTACCGCGCTGATCCTCGTCGGCCATGTGCTGGGCGATACGCCGTTCGCCGAATCGGCCCTGTACCGGGCCGGGCACGCACACCTCTATCGCCCCGGCGACTGAGCATTGCCAGCCTTGGCACTGGCGTAGCAGACTCAAGGCTCCCGCCTGCAAACAGGAGCCATGCCAATGCTGGAACTTCGACCCAACTGCGAGTGTTGCAACGCCGACCTGCCGGGGGATAGCCCGGACGCGTTGATCTGCTCGTTCGAATGCACGTTCTGCCGTACCTGTGCCGACACTCGCCTGCACGGCCGCTGCCCCAACTGCGCCGGCCAGTTGCTGGCACGCCCGACACGGGTCGGCCAAGCGCTGGCCAACAACCCTGCCTCGCCCCTGCGCGTAGTCAAACCCCACCCCGCTTGCGCCTGACAGCCCTGCGCAAATAGGCATCGTCACGCCACGCTGGCGGTGCTTATCCCCGTTTTTTTGTAGGACTTTTCAACAATTCCTACTGGGTTAATCAACAGTCCTATACTCGGCATTACCAAACTTCGGGAATGGTCGTATCTTGCAGCGCTTCTGATAACCCCACTTGCAGACGTATTCCTGAGTGTTCCAGGAAGCGGACCACATCCCTACAGGAGTTTTCTTGATGACAACCGTCCTGATCGTCGACGACCACCCTATCGTCCGGCTGTCCCTGCGCCTATTGCTCGAACGGGAGCGCTTTAACGTCGTCGGCGAAGTCGCCAATGGCAGCGAAGTCGCCCAGGTGGCGCGTGAACTGCGGCCGGACGTGGTGCTTCTGGACATCGGCCTGCCCGGCCTGGACGGCATGGAGGTGATCAAGCGGCTTCAGTGCCTCGAGCCGGTGCCCAAGATCATGGTGCTGACCGGCCAGGCCACCGACCTTTATGTACGGCGCTGCCTGGATGCCGGCATCGGCGCCTTCGTCACCAAGGACGAAGACCACGAAGCCTTGCTGTTTGCACTCAAGGCCCTGGTCAAAGGCTATTCGACCTTCCCGCAGATGTCGGTCAACAGCAATTCGCTGGAGAGCGAGTCGATACGCCTGGGCAGCCTGTCCAACCGCGAAATGGAAGTGTTGCGGCGCCTTGCGCGCGGCGAAAACAACAAGAATATCGGCACCTGCATGAACCTCAGTGCCAAGACCATCAGCACCTATCGCGGCCGCATCATGGACAAGCTCAAGACCGAATCGCTGGTGGAAATGGTCGACCTGGCCAAGCGCAACAGCGTTAACTGAGCCCAGCTGCCATGAAGCGCCTGCTGGCGAGCGTTCTACTGGTCATCGGCCTGGCCGGCTCCACCGGCCTGTTTGCCGACAGCGAACCGAGGCAATTGTTGGCGCGCTCGATCAGCGCCGCAGCGCCCTTGCAACTGGGCGACCAAGACCGCCAATGGCTGCAGCAGCGCGGCCGCCTGGTGCTGGGCAGTTCGCGGCCTGATTACCCGCCGTTCGAAATCAACATCAGCCAGCATGATTACGAGGGCCTGAGCGCCGATTATGCAGGCATCATCGCCGAGCAACTGGGCGTCCCGATCGAAGTCCGGCGTTTCGACAACCGCCACCAAGCGATTGCCGCGCTGCGCGACGGCCGCATCGACCTGCTGGGTAGCTCCAACGCATTCGAGGCGGCGGATGCCCAGCTCGGCCTTAGCGAGCCTTACGCCGACGACCTGCCGGTGATCGTTACGCGCGAAGGCCGCACCTTGAAAAACACCCCAGACCTCAATGGCCTGCGCCTTGCGATGGTCGACCACTACCTACCCGCCAATACCGTGCGCGCGCTCTACCCCAAAGCGCAATTGAGCCTGTACCGCTCAACCCTGGCGGGCCTTGCCGCAGTGGAATTGGGCGAGGCCGATGCCTACCTGGGTGATGCCATCAGCACGGATTTTCTCATCGGCAAGAGTTACCAGGGCACGGTAAAGATCGACCACTTCTGCAAGGTGCCGCCCGGCACCTTCGCGTTTGCCCTGGCCAACGACAACCAACGCCTGCGCAGCCTGATCGACAAGGCCTTGGGCAGAATCACCGAAAGCGAGCGCCTGACCATCCTGCGCCGCTGGACCAGCGGCAACACCAGCCTGCTGCTGGAGCGCCACCTGGCGGCCCTGACCGCTGAAGAAACCGACTGGATCGCCCGCAACCCCACCGTCAAGGTGCTGGTCAACACGTCGCTCGCGCCGCTGACCTTCAACGACGCACAGCACCGCGCCAGCGGCATCACCCTGGAACTGCTCAAGCAGATATCCCTGCGCACCGGGCTGCAGTTCAAGCCGCTGGAAAGCCAGTCGGCGCAGGCGATGCTCGAGCGCCTGGGGCGCGGCGAGGCGCACATGATCGGCGCCCTGGGTTACGGCACGGAGCGCGCCAGGCAATTGCGTTTTACCCGCCCCTACCTGGTCAGTCCACGGGTATTGGTCACCCGCAACGACGCGTCATCGCCTGCCCAGGCCAAGGCCCTCGATGGCCAGCGCATAGCCTTGGTACGCGGTTCGCCGCAACGGGCAGAACTCAAGCGTCGCTACCCACGCGCCAAGGTGGTCGAAGTGGACAACCCCCTCGGGCTGATGGAAGCAGTGGCCAACGGCGCCGCCGACGTGGCCTTGAGCAACCACATCAACGCCACCTACTACATCAACCACGTGTTCAAGAACCAGCTGCGCATCGCCAGTGTGCTGGACGACAGCCCGGCCATCGCGGCATTTGCGGTGGCCTCGGACCAACCGCAACTGCAGGCCATTCTCGACAAGGCACTGCTGAGCATCCCGCCAGAAGAGCTGGACCAACTGATCAACCGCTGGCGCACCAGCACACTGGTCAGTGACAGCCCATGGCGCGATTACCGCACGCTGGCGCTGCAAGTGCTGGTGCTGTCGGCGCTATTGCTGGCCGGGGTGGTGTTCTGGAACAGCTACCTGCGCAAACTGATCCACCAGCGCACCGACGCCCAGCATGCCCTGCAGGCCCAGCTGGCATTGAGCCGCGGCCTGCTCGAACAGCTGCGCCAGGCCAAGGACGACGCCGAACAGGCCAGCCAGACCAAGAGCACCTTCCTGGCCACCATGAGCCATGAAATCCGCACACCCATGAACGCGGTGATCGGCCTGCTCGAACTGGCGCTGGAAGACAGTCGCGCCGGCCGCTGCGATACCCAGACCTTGCAGACTGCCCACGATTCGGCCATCGGTCTGCTGGAGCTGATCGGCGACATCCTCGACATTTCGCGTATCGAGTCTGGGCACATGACCTTGCAACCGGTCCCCTGCAACCTGGTCGAACTGGTACGCAACACGCTGCGGGTATTCGAAGGCAATGCGCGAATCAAAGGCCTGCACCTGCACAGTGCGCTGCCACCTTCAGCGGGTTGGGTCATGGCAGACCCGCTGCGGCTCAAGCAGGTGCTCTCCAACCTGATCAGCAACGCCATCAAGTTCACCGAGCGCGGTGAAGTGCATGCCAGCCTGACCCTGTCGACCCAAGCCAGCAGCGGCGAGATGCAAGTTGAGCTGTGCGTGCGTGACACCGGCATTGGTATCAGCCCTGAAGACCAGGCACGTCTGTTCAATGCCTTCGCCCAGGCCGACGGCCCACGGGCACGCCAGGGCGCCGGCCTGGGGCTGGTCATCAGCCGCACCCTGGCCGAACTGATGGGCGGTACGCTCAGCCTGCACAGCGTCGAAGGCGTGGGCACCAAGGTGCAGGTCAGCCTGCAACTGCCGGCCAGCCAGGCGCCCGCGCCTGCCGAAGCGCTTGCCCCTGTCCTTGAAAGCAGCAGCGGCCCGCTGAACATTCTGGTGGTCGACGACTACCCTGCCAATTTGCTGTTGCTGGAGCGGCAACTGAACACGCTGGGGCATCGCGTGACCCTGGCTGAGAACGGCGAAGCGGCGCTGACGCGCTGGCAGGCGGCCCGGTTCGACCTGGTGATCACCGACTGCAGCATGCCGATCATGGACGGCCACGAACTGACTCGGCGCATCCGCAGCCTCGAAAGCGAAGGCGCGCTGGCGCCTTGCCGGATTCTCGGCGTCACCGCCAACGCACAGGCTGAAGAGCGTGCACGCTGCCTGGCCAGTGGCATGGATGAATGCCTGTTCAAGCCCATTGGCCTGCAAACCCTCAAAACCCACCTGCCGCACGCCAGCGCGCATGCGCAGCCTGTGCCAGCCCAAGGCAGTGGTTTCAACCTGAACGAATTGCGCCACCTGACTCAGGACGATGAACAACTGACGCGGCACCTGCTGGAACAATTGTCGCAGAGCGCCAGCGAAGACCTGGCCGCGCTGCGCGCGCTCGGCCCCGACGCAAGTGGCGATGCGGTGCGTGCCTTGGCCCATCGCATCAAGGGCGGGGCAAAAATGCTCAAGGTACGCACACTGGTCAAGGACTGCGAAGCCATCGAGCATGCGCAAGCCCAAGGGCTGCCTACGGCTGAACTAAGGCAGCAACTGCAGGCCAGCATGCAGAGCTTGCTGCACGAACTGGCCGACGCCCTCAGTGCAATTGCAGCGTCGAACTGATCTGGCTGATCGCATCGACCACGTGGCGTGAGCCCTGCTGGATTTCCATGATCACCGTGCCGGCTTCGTTGGCCAGGGCGACGCCATGGCCGGTGCGGGTCAGGCTCGACTGCATGCTGGCCACCGCCAACAGCGACAGGTCGTGGTTCTGGCGCACCACATCGACGATCTCCAAGGTTGCCTTGCTGGTACGCGCCGCCAGGTTGCGCACTTCATCAGCGACCACGGCAAACCCGCGCCCATGCTCGCCGGCACGTGCCGCTTCGATGGCGGCGTTCAGTGCCAGCAAATTGGTCTGGTCGGCAATACCGCGAATGGTCAGGACAATCTGGCCGATCACATCCGACTGTTTGCTCACCGCGTCGATGCTGCGCGCCGCGTCATTGAGCTCTTGGGAAATCTGCTCGATCACCTGCACCGCCTGTTGCACCACCTCGGTACCCTTGCGCGCGCAGGCATCGGTCTGCATGGAGCTGGCGTGGGCGGCATCGGCGGCGCTCTGCTGGGTGCAGACCTGGCTGGTGATGTCGCTGGCGAACTTGACCACCTTGTACAGCCGGCCCTTGCTGTCGAAGATCGGGTTGTAAGAGGCTTCAAGAAAGACCGTCTGGCCTTGCTTGTTGATCCGCTCGAAGCGGTGCGAGTGGTATTCCCCGCGGTTGAGCGATGCCCAGAACTCCCGGTACGCCGACGACTCCCGCTCCTGCGGCAGGCAGAACAGCCCGTGGTGGCGCCCCGCCACCTCTTCCAGGCGATAGCCCATGGTGGTGAGGAAATTCGGGTTGGCCTTGATGACCCGGCCGTCAGGGCTGAACTCGATCACTGCCATGGAGCGGCCGATGGCCTTGAGCAGGCTTTCACTCTCGTGCTCCTGCATGACCCGCTGGCTGATGTCCGACGCCACCTTGATCACGCTGGTGACTTGCCGCTGCTCATCCAGCACCGGCATATAGCTGGCTTCAAGCCAGACCTCACGCCCTGCCTTGTCGACCCGCTCGAAGGTGCCGCTGATAGCCTTGCCCTGCCCCAGTTCGCGCCAGAGCTGCTGGTATTCGGCTGTCTTGACGTAGGCCGAGTCGCAGAACAGCCGATGATGCTTGCCGCGTAATTCTTCGACGCTGTAACCCATGGCCTGGCAGAAGCGCTCGTTGGCGTCGAGAATGGTCCCATCGGGCGCGAACTCGATCATCGCCATCGAACGGCTGATTGCCGCGAGCTTTGCTTGCGCACTGGCCAGTGCCTGGTGACTACGCTGGATCTCGACGAGGTCGGACTTGCGATGGAAATCGAACATGACGCCGGGCTCCTTTATGCGCGGGGTTTCCTGAGCATAGATGGGCAACAGCGCCGTGCAAGCACATTGATATCACTTTGTAATTAGTCCCCGAGGCCTTCAAGCACAAGGCGCTGAGCCTGAAGAACTCTAAGTCTCAAGAACTCTCGCGCACCATCAGTTCGAACCCAAGGTCCTGCTGCTCGTTGGCCACCCGTTTGCCGTCAAGCAACGTCAGCAGCGCCAGTGCGGCCCCCCGCCCTACGGCTGCCCTAGGTGTGCGAATCGAGGTCAACCGCGGCACCATGTGCGCCGAGGCGGGCAAATCGTTGAACCCCACCATCGCCACCTGCCGCGGTACCTCAACCCCTTGGCGCAGCGCCTGCAGCACAGCGCCCTGGGCCAGGTCGTCGTTGCAGAAAAAGATGCCGTCGACATCCGGCGCCTGCTGCATCAGCTGGCTGAACAACGCACTGCCCAAGGCGATGGAAGAAGGCTCGGGCGCCAGGATTTCCAGCTCAGTCGCTTGCAGCCCCGCTTCGGTCAGGGCCTGGCGAAACCCCTCGGCGCGCTGCATTACCCGCGGGTCGAGCTGCGCGGCAATGAACGCCAAGCGCCGCCGTCCGCGTTCGATCAGGTGCTTGGCAGCCGCACGCCCGGCCTGTTGCTGCGAAAAGCCCACCGACAATGCACCCGCCTCGCCACCCAACTCCATCATGTGCACGCAGGGCACGCCACTGGCCGCCAGCATCTGTCGCGATGCGTCACTGCGCTCGAAACCGGTCAGCAGCATGCCGCAAGGCTGGTAGGCCAGGTAGTTGCGGATCAGGTTCTCTTCTTCGGCAATATCGTAGTGATAGTTGCCGATCAAAACCTCAAGCCCGCGCGGGCGCATCACCTCGTGAATGGCTTCGAGGGTGTCGATGAACAACTGGTTAGACAATGACGGGATCAGCACCACCACCGACTGGCTGCGGGCCGAGGCGAGTGCGCGGGCGGCCGGGTTGGCGACATAGCCCAGGCTCGCCGCAGCAGCGGCAACCTTTTCGGCCAGCGCCGGGGCAACCGTGCTGACACCGCGCAAGGCGCGGGATGCGGTGATCGGGGAAACCCCGGAAAGCCTGGCGACTTCTGCCAGGGTGGGACGACCGGTGGTGCGGGAGCCTGTTCGGGACATGAATGTTGTAATTTTACTACTTGCCAAGGGAGGGGAACGGCCACTAAGGTAGCGCTGTCTCAGGACGCAGGCAATGTAATCTTTGGTAGCCGTTCCGCGTGCTCGCTGCCAAGCGTCCATACTGCGTAAGGACAAGACCAATAACACCGGGGAGGTGGCGGTTCGTCAGCGACGAGACAGCGCTACCTCACCCCGCAGGAGGTACTGATGAATTCTCCCCTGTCCGCCATTGTGGTGATGGGCGTGGCTGGCTGCGGCAAAAGCTGCGTCGGTGCCGCCATTGCCGCCAGAAGCGGCGGCCGCCTGATCGAAGGCGACGCTTTTCACCCTGCCGAAAACATCCGCAAGATGAGTGCTGGCATCCCGCTGGACGACAACGACCGTGCCGGCTGGCTGGTGCACCTGGGCCAGGAGCTGCAAGCCACGGTCAACGCGGGCGAGCGCCCGATCCTCACCTGTTCTGCCCTCAAGCGCCGCTACCGCGATACCTTGCGCGCCTCCATGCCGGGCTTGGTGTTCGTGTTCCTCGAACTCACCCCTGCCGAGGCAGAAAAGCGCGTACTGGCCCGCCCTGGGCATTTCATGCCGGCAAGCCTCATCGACAGCCAGTTTGCAGCCCTCGAAGCCCCGCATGGCGAGCCGCTGACCCTGCCATTGGACGCCACCCAGCCCATCAATGTGCTTGCCGAGACGGTAGACAGCTGGCTAAAGCCCTGCGGTGAGCGGGACCTGGCGCAAACTGCCTGAACCAGGCGGTTTTTCCGGCTCACCAAAGACAGCGCTGTCTCAACCAATGAAAGCGCCTGAAGTTCAATAAAGCAACGCCCAAAACAACGATAAGACCGAGGCATAAAAACCATGTTCGGACTGGCTACTGATACCTTCCTGCTGCTCGACGCCCTGGTAACCATCATCGGGCTGATCCTGCTGATCACCCATTTCAAAGTTCACCCCTTCGTCGCCCTCACCCTCGCGGCCGGCTTCCTCGGCCTTACCTCCGGCATGCCGGTGGCCAAGGTGATGAAATCGTTCCAGGACGGTTTTGGCGGCGTGCTGGGCTTCGTCGGCATCGTGCTCGCCTTGGGCACCATGCTTGGCAAGCTGATGGCCGATTCCGGCGGCGCCGACCAGATCGCGCAGACGCTGATCCGCGCCTTCGGCAAGAAGAACGTGCACTGGGCCATGATGTTCGCCGCCTTCCTGGTCGGCATCCCGCTGTTCTTCGAGATCGGCTTCGTACTGCTGATCCCGCTGGTATTCATCGTCGCCCGGCGTTCCGGGGTCTCGTTGGTGAAAATCGGCATCCCGCTGCTGGCCGGCCTGTCCGTGGTTCACGGCCTGGTGCCGCCACACCCGGGGCCGCTGTTGGCGATCGGCATCTTCAATGCCGACATCGGCAAGACCATCTTCTATGGCCTGATCGTGGCGCTGCCTACCGCGATCATCGCTGGCCCGCTGTTCGGCAACTTCATCTCGCGTTACATCCCCGGTAACCCGTCCCAGGAGCTGATGGACCAAATCGCCAAGGAGTCCGACCAGGGCAACCTGCCGAGCTTCGCCGTCACCCTGCTCACGGTGCTGCTGCCGGTGGCGCTCATGCTGCTCAAGACCTTCGCCGACGTGGTGCTGCCCGCCGAGCATATCGTGCGACAGTGGATGGACCTGATCGGCCACCCCATCTCCGCCCTGCTCGCCGCCTTGCTGCTGGCCTTCTATACCTTCGGCGCGGCGCGGGGTTTCAACCGCCAGCAGATCATGAAGATGCTCGACCAGAGCCTGGCACCGACCGCTGCCATCGTGCTGATCGTAGGGGCTGGCGGCGGCTTCAAGCAGATGCTGGTGGATACCGGGGTCGGCAACGTGATCGGGCAGATGGCGGTGCAGGCGGAAATCTCGCCGATCATGCTGGCCTGGCTGGTGGCGGCGGTGATCCGCATCGCCACCGGCTCGGCGACGGTCGCCACCATCACCGGCGCAGGGATCGTCGCACCCGTGATCGACATGGTACCGGGGGTCAACCGTGAGCTGCTGGTACTGGCCACTGGCGCGGGCTCGCTGATCCTGTCGCACGTCAACGATGCCGGGTTCTGGCTGGTGAAACAGTACTTCAACATGACCGTGGCCGAGACCTTCAAGACCTGGAGCATGATGGAGACCATCCTTTCGGTGGTGGGCATCATCTTCATCATGTTGTTGTCGATGGTGGTGTGACCGTTGATCGGGATGGGGGCACCCGGCGTCAGCTCGGGGGCCCAATCGAGGTAGAAGCCCTCATCCCGATGCAAAGGAGCTTGCACCATGATTCGCACCTTCCTGCTCGCAGCCGTGTTTGTTTCGCCGCTGGCCCTCGCGGTCGGCACCGGGCCGACCTACCCAGACGACCCGCACAACCCAGCGCCCCAGCCGGGTGTCGACAGCACCCTCAACCCGATTGAAAAACCGATGCCACGGGATACCGACCCGCGCTTGCAGGGCAATGACCCCGACAGCCCGCCTGCCACGCAGAATGATGAACATGATTTGCCCGGCATGGAGGGTAGCGGTTCGCAAGACAGCAACAAGGCAGGCGCCAGCAAGCCCTGACGTCGCTGCGCGCTGAGGGGTTACCACTGCCGCTTGTCTGGCCTGGTTAACCCCAGCTTCTCGATCCGGTAACGCAGCATATCCCGCGACAACCCCAGCATCCGCGCCGACTTGGTCACGTTCCAGTCGGTCCGGTCCAGGGTCTTGCACACCAGGTCCCGCTCCATGTCCGGCAGGCTGGTGCCGGGTTCGGGCTCATGCCGTGGCATCTCGAACACCATAGGCGCCTGTTGCTGAATCAACGGTTCGTCGATCAAGCTCATGCACAAGTTCAGCTGATGGGTCTGGATCACCTCGTTGGGCGCCAGCAGCACTGTCTGCTCCAACATGTTGCGCAGCTCCCGCACGTTGCCTGGCCAGCTGTAGCCCAGCATCAAGGCCTCGGCCTCGGCGGAAAAACGCAGGTTAGGCTTGCCATAACGGCGGCCATGGTGCGCCAGGAAATGCCGAGCCAATAGCAGAATGTCCTGCCCACGCGCATACAAGCGCGGCACCTTGAGCGCGATGATGCGCAGCCGGAAGAACAGGTCGCGGCGGAACTTGCCCTGCTGCACCATCTGTTCGAGGTTGCAGTTGGTGGCACTGATTACCCGCAAGTCGACCTTGCGCTCCTTCACCGCACCAATGCGGCGGATGCTGCGGTCTTCGAGCAGCTTCAGCAGCTTGGCTTGCAGCACCAGGTCCATCTCGCCGATTTCATCGAGGAACAGCGTGCCCCCATCAGCGGCCTCGACCAGGCCCACCCTGCGCTCCTTGGCATCGGTGAAAGCACCTTTCTCATGACCGAACAACTCCGCTTCGAGCAAATTGGCCGGGATCGACGCGCAATTGAACTCGATGAACGGCCCCTTGCTGCGCAACCCATCGAAATGCAGGGCCCGGGCCACCAGCTCCTTGCCTGTGCCGGTCTCGCCTTCGACCAGTACCGGGGGCAGGTCGTCGCTGGCCATGCGTCGCTCGGCATCCAGCACCTGGTGTAACGTGTGCTTGAGGCTGAGCATCACCGGCGAGTCGCCGATCAATGCCTGCAACCCGGACTTCTGTGCCTCGCGCTCCTGGTAGAACGACAGGGTGCGCTCCATCCGCTCTGCCGCCAGGGCCTTGTCCAGGGTCAGCTTGAGCTCGGCCAGCACCACCGGCTTGGTCAGGTAATGGAACGCGCCCTCCTTCATCGCCTGCACGGCGTCTTCGACGTTGCCGTAGCCGGTCATCATGATGACTTTCAGCGCCGGCACCTGTGCCACCAGGGCGCGCAACAGGTCGTGCCCGCTCATACCGGGCAACGAGTTGTCGGTCAGCACGGCGTCGGGCTGGGCCTGCTTGACCTGCTCCAGTGCAAGCTCGGCACTGTGGCAGACCGTCACCTCATAGCCCTTGAGGCTCAGGTAGGTGCGAATGTTGTCAGCAAGGATTTCATCATCCTCGACTACCAGGATGCTCTGTTCCATGGTCCACTCCCGCTGCGATATTGAAAGTAAGGCTGACGCGGGTTCCTTCCTCTTCGCGGCTGCTCAGGCTGACCGAGCCGCCAAAACGCTCCATGATGCGTTGAACCAGGGCCAGGCCTACGCCGAGGCCGCCCTGTTTGGTGGTAAAGAATGGTTTGAACACCATCCTTTCCTGCTGTTGGCTCATGCCCTTGCCGGTGTCGCTGAGCAGCATGACCGCACGCTGGCCGTCCGCCACGCTGACCTGGGCGCGCAACACACCGCCTGCGGGCATGGCCTCGATGGCATTGGAAAACAGACTGTTGAGAATCTGCGTGAGCTGCAGCGGCTGGCTGGCCACGTACTGCAGCTCGGGGCCTTCGTAGCAGAACTTCACACCGTTGCGCGCGATCTGTTGGGCGAAGGCCAGGTGGGTATCCTCGATGGCCGCGACCAGGTCTACCGCCTCGGGCTCGTCACTGGCCGGGCGCAGCGACACTAAGAGGTCGCGCACCCAGCGTGACATGCGGTCCACCTGGCCGATGATGTCGTTGATATTCTTCTGCGCGGTGGGGTTGGCGATTTCCTGGGCCAGCTCGGCGCTGGAGCGGATGTTGGCCAACGGATTGCGCAGGCTGTGGGCCACCGCCGAGGACATTTCGCCCAGTGCCCCGTAGGTTTCGCTGGCCACCAGCCGGTCTTGCTGCTGGTCGAGCATGAGCGCCGCCCGCCGCACGATCCAGAACAGGCCGAAATAGATCAGCGCCCCGCCCACCAGGGTCGAGGCCCAGATCAGCACATAGCCCCGCTGGATACGCCGGATCAGGTCCTGCGGCTCTTTGTAGATCTCGACCATCGACAGCACCTGTTCAGCCTGGCTGTCGAACAGCGGGATGTAGTTCTCGATGAACAGGTACTCGGGTTCACGCAGGAATTTCTGTTCTTCACGGTCTTCCTCAGCCTTGTGGTAGCTGGCAGATACCGCCTTGCGCGAACGGAAGGCGTGCTCCAGGTCGCCATCCTCCTCGATGCGCTTGCCAATCAACTGAGGGTTGGTGGACCAGACGATGGTCCGGTCACGGGCATAGACGTTGGCCAGCAGGGTGTCGGGCAGGTGTTCGACGTGGTCGAGGAATTCGACGCGGGTCGACTCGGCCAGCGCCGGGGTGACTTGCAGGTGCTGTAGGTCCAGGCGGGGGTCGAGCAGTTCACCCATGGTGGTGCCCGGCGGCAACTGCGAATGGCGGACTTCGGCCTGGGCCATGGCCTGGATGAACTGCGCGGTGAGCATGGCGTCGCGCTCGACGCTGTCACGTACCACGAAGCGCGTCGATACGTAACCCAGGCCACCGGCTACCGAGGCGATGATCAACAGGCTGATCAGGGAAAACCAACGCAGCAGGTTGAACTCGCGCAGCGGTGCCGCGAAACCACTGGAGGCCGCAGAGGCTTTGTCGGGCATTTCGTTGTCCAGCATCTGCATAGAGTGGTTCCCGCGCAGGGAGTCCGTTCTGAAGCGCAGCCTTACTACGGTTGGTAGCAATTCAATAGCACTCCACCTGGGCCGCCGAAGCTGCCATCTGTTGCTATCGGTCTTTGCAAAAACTCAGCCAGCAAATCTTGAAATTAATAAAACTATATTTTTCAATTACTTGATTTAGCTTTTTAAGCTTTTTTCAAGATCTAACCCCCACAATTGGGTGAAAATCACCCAAAAACAAATAAATAAATATAAATCATATAGTTATTCAATATTTTTAAAGCCAATTATGCAGAACTGACCAACCTGAAGTTCAGCGAAACCCGAGTGCCGTGCCCTTCGCTGCTGCTCAACCTCACCGCCCCCCCAAAGCGCTCCATGATGCGTTTGACCAGCACCAGGCCAACACCCAGCCCGCCCTGCTTGGTGGTGAAAAACGGCCTGAATGCCATGCGCACCTGCTGCTCGGTCATCCCCTTGCCGGTATCGGACAGGCGCAGGGTGAGACTGCGCCGGTCCTTGCGCACCACTTCGACACGCAAGGTGCCGCCCTGCTCCATCGACTCCATCGACTCCAGCGCGTTGGCGATCAGGCTGCTGAAGATCTGCCTGAGCAATGCCGGGTGCCCCAGGACCTGAACCGCCGGTAACGGCTGTAGGTCAAGCCTCACTGCACAGCGCGTCAGCGGTACGGCAAAGGTCTGCAGGCTTTCCTGCAGTGCCTGCGCCAGGTCCACCGCCACCGCTTCGTCATTGAGCGGGCGCAGTGACTGCAACAGTTGGCGAATCCACTGCGACATGCGATCGACCTGGTTGATGATGTCGTTGATATTCCGATGTGCCGGGCCGTCATCGAACGCTTGTGCAAGCTCGGCACTCGAGCGGATACTCGCCAGCGGGTTGCGCAAGCTGTGCGCCACCGCCGAAGACACCTCGCCCAGCGCCACGTAGGTTTCGTTGTTGATCAGCCGCTTCTGCTGCACCGCCAGCAGCTTGGCGGCGCGGCGCATGATGCCGTACAGGCCGATATAGACCAGTGCCGCGCCAACGGTGATCGCCGCCCAGATAAGGATCAGGCCGTGCTCGATGCGCACAATCAGGTCATGGGGTTCCTTGTAGATTTCCACCATGGCCGTGACATGCTCGCCATCGGCGTCGAACAGCGGGATGTAGTTCTCGATGAACAGCTGTACGGGCGGAGTCACGAACTTCTGCTCTTCGCGTGCCTGTTCAAAATCATGGTAGCTGGCGGAGACCTGCATCTTGTATTCGAAGGCGCGATCAAGGTCGTCATCGCCCTCGATCAGCTTGCCGATCAATGCGGGGTTGCTGGACCAGATCACGGTGCGGTCCGGCGCGTAGATATTGGCCAACAGCATGTCAGGCAGGTGCGCGATATGGTCGAGGAACTCGCCACGGGCCTTGCGCCGGGCTTCGGGGTCGACATCCGGCAGCGCCGTGCGATCGGTGCGCGGGTCAAGCAGCTCGCCCATGGTGCGCACATTGGGGATCGACACGTGGCGCACTTCGGCGTCGGCAATCGAGGTAATGAACTGGGCAGAAAGCAGCGCATCGCGCTCGACGCTTTCGTCGATGATAAAGCGGCTGGAAATCAGCCCCAGGCCGACAGCCACCGAAAAGATGATGGCCAGGCTGACCCAGGCGTACCAGCGCAACAGGTTGAACGGCTTGCGTGGGGTTGCCGCCTCACTGCCGGCAGGCACTTCGAGGGCGTCGGAACGAGGGGCGATGTCCATGGCGGACTCCACGGCTGGGCACCTTTGAAGGTTATAGCCCAGAGTTGGGGGAACCATGGTTGTAAATTGATGGCATCCGCCGAAGGGTGGCTGCGCCTATAACGGCGAATCGTCCGCCAACCCTTGCAGCTTGCGGTACTCGCGCAGCACGTTGGGCACGTAGCGGCGGGTTTCGGCGAACGGCGGCACCGCACCCCGGCGCAGCACTGCATCGGGGCCAGCGTTGTAGGCGGCCACGGCCAGGGTGATGTCGTTGTCGAACAGGGTCAGCATGCGTTTGAGGTAGCGTGCGCCGCCCTGCACGTTGTCTTCAGGGTCCAAGACGTTCTCCACGCCCATTTCACGGGCGGTATCGGGCATCAGTTGCATCAGCCCCACCGCGCCCGCTGGCGAGCGGGCCTTGGGGTTATAGCCGGACTCGGCCTTGATCAGCGCATGCAGCAACGCCTGCGGTACGTTGTGGGCGAGCGCCGCGGCCGCCACCAGCTCGGCATAGGGGCGCCCGGTGATCAACTGCGCACCGGCCGGGCCCGCCTGGGCCAGCGGTTCGCTGATCACCCGCTGGTAATGACGCCCGGGTCGATGGACGTTGGTCAGTACGTAGCCGCCCTTGGCATCGATGGAGATGTACACATCGGCCTGAGCGGCACCCGCCGCCAGCCAGATCAAACCCAGGATGAGTCCACGCATGTCGGCTGCCTCTTCGTCGTGGCCCCCGATGTGGGGGAAATGCCCCGGAAAACCCGAGGTCGATGTCGACGACGCAAGCACTGTGCCGCTTCCTGTACCGCATGGTGCAAGGCCCCGAGGCAGACGTGCACGGCTGTTGCATGGTGCCTGACACAGCCTGTTTCCATGCAGCGGAGGCCTTCACCATGCAGCGCAGATCCAACCCCCAACGTGGTTTCACCCTGCTCGAACTCCTCGTCGTGCTGGTGGTGCTCGGCCTGCTGGCCGGCATCGTCGCGCCCAAGTACTTCAGCCAGCTAGGGCGCTCGGAGGTCAAGGTGGCACGGGCACAGATCGAGGGTTTGAGCAAGGCCCTTGACCTCTATCGCCTGGAAGTCGGCCATTACCCCAACAGTGAACAGGGCCTGCAGGCGCTGGTCACCGCTCCCAGTGGCGAAGCCCGCTGGACGGGCCCCTACCTGCAGAAGGCGGTACCGCAAGACCCGTGGGGGCATGCCTACATCTACCGGCAACCCGGCGAGAACGGCGGCGAATACGACCTGCTGTCGATGGGCAAGGACGGCCAGCCCGGTGGTGACGGGGAAAACGCCGAAATCACCAGCTGGCAATGAGGAGTTCGGCCATGCGCTACAGCCTCAAGGCCCTGGGCAGACAGGGCGTGGTGCAGTTGCAGATCGACGCCGAAGATGCCGACCAGGCGCGTCGCCAGGTCGAGGCGCAAGGTTTGCGGGTGGTCAGCGTGAAGGGCCAGGGCGGCGCATTGCGTGGCATGGCCTGGCGCCGCGAAGCACACTTTGACCTGGTGCTGTTCAGCCAGGAGCTGTCGACCCTGCTGAATGCCGGGCTGCCGTTGATCGACGCCTTGGAAAGCCTGGCGGAAAAAGCCCCGACCCCGGCCACGCGCAAAACGCTGGGTGACCTGGTGCGCCAACTGTACGAAGGGCATTCGCTGTCCCAGGCGCTGGCCCGTCAGCCGCGCATATTCCCAGCGCTGTACGTGGCCTTGGTGCAGTCCAGCGAACGCACCGGCGCCCTGGGCGACGCCCTGGGCCGCTATATCGCCTACCGCCAACGCCTGGACCTGGTCCGGCAGAAGCTGGTGGGGGCGTCGGTCTACCCGCTGCTGCTGTTGCTGGTGGGCGGTGGCGTGGTGCTGTTTCTGCTCGGCTACGTGGTGCCGCGCTTCAGCCAAGTGTTCGAGGGCATGGGTACCGAGCTGCCCTGGCTGTCACGCATGCTGATGCAGATCGGCTTGTTCCTGCATGCCCAGCAACTGCCGTTGGCACTGGGCAGTGTGGCGGGGATAACCGCCCTGGTGCTGCTGCGCCGTCATCCGCGCGTGCGGCGCTGGGCATCCCGCCAGCTAAGGCGCATGCCCGCACTGCACCAGCGGTTGATGATGTACGAGCTGGCGCGCTTCTACCGCTCGCTGGGCATCCTTTTGCAAGGTGGCATTTCCATCCTCACGGCAATGGGCATGGCCCGCGGGCTGCTGGGCAGTGCCGCAGCCCAAGGCCTTGAACAAGCCAGCCAACGCGTGGCCGAAGGGCTGCCGTTGTCCGATGCGCTGGAGGCCGGGCAACTGGTGACGCCGGTGTCTTTGCGGCTGCTGCGGGCGGGTGAACAGTCGGGCAACCTCGGCGAGATGCTGGAGCGTTGCGCCGACTTTCACGACCAGGAGATCGGCCGCTGGGTGGAATGGTTCGTCAAGCTGTTCGAGCCGCTGCTGATGACCTTCATCGGCTTGCTGATCGGCTTCATCGTGATCTTGATGTACATGCCGATCTTCGAACTGGCCTCAAGCATCCACTGAAACGGCTAGGCCCAGGCCATTAATGACGCACAAGGTAGGCGCCGGCAGGAATGTGTTTTTTTAGCTTTTTGCACTTGCCGGGCGGGGGTTGATGCCCGGGTGAGCGATCGGGGAACCAGATTCGGCATTTGCCCGGTGGCGGCCTGTGGCCTGGCGGCACCTCAAAAGCAGCATCGGCCATGCGGTGTTCAGCAAGACCGATTCGCTGCTGACCGGCAATGCCCTGCATCTGTTCGGCAGCAGCAAGCGTGACTGATCGTGCGTGCGCCGAGCTCGTCTGTGCTTGTGTTGCTTGAACAGCCGACGCGTTTACAGCACCAGGAGCAGTACCTGAAGTCCGGGCTTTGTTCGCTGCCTGAATCAATTGCAGATTACGATTGCGCAATGCCACGTTGTGCCCGACGCGCAGGTTGGAGCGCGCCGCCAACACTCCCGCCTGATCGTATTGCCCCTGCTGCAAGCGCAGCACACCCAGATAGTGCAGTGTAGCGGGATTGTTCGGCTGAATTTGCAGCGCCCGCTCCAGTGTGGCCGCGGCCTGATCAAGTTTGCCGTCTGCATATTGCCTAGAAGCGGTGTCGATCAACAGGGTCGAGGCCGTATTACTGTGTGCAGTCGCCGTGCGCTCGCCGGCGACGGTGAAATGGCTCGCAGCGACGCTGAACAACAGGGTAAGGGTCGACAGCATACGCTTGCTTGGCATGAGGAAAGCACTCGACTGGTCCAGGTGGGCCTGGCTCGAAAGAAGAGCCTATCGACCTGAGCATGGCATTGAAGTTCCCGATTGATCGCTCAGATGCTCATCTGCCCGCGATGCCGCTTATCGATGAAAGATCCCGACATATCATTCAGCGTGATAATAACCTTCGCCCCGTTCGATTCGTGCGCCGCGCGCAAGGCACTCACACTCCGCCCACTACTAATACTCTGGCGGAGTTCTCCATGGACCACTCACTCAAACCCTTGCGCTTTCCACTCGCTGCCCTGGCAGTCGTAGTGCTCAGCGCTTGCGGTCGAACCCCCGACGCCGTGCAGGCGCCCGCCGCGCCCAAAGTCACCGTTGCCAAGGTGATCGAACAGCCGATCAATGAATGGGACGAGTTCACCGGCCGTCTCGAAGCCCCGGAAACCGTCGAAGTGCGGCCACGGGTCTCGGGCCAGATCGACCTCGTCGGTTTCACCGAAGGCGCCCAGGTCAAGAAAGGCGACCTGCTGTTCCAGATCGACCCGCGCCCGTTCCAGGCTGAAGTCCGCCGCCTCGAAGCGCAATTGCAACAGGCCAAGGCCACCGCTATCCGCAGCGCCAACGAAGCCCGCCGTGGCGAGCGCCTGCGTGACAGCAACGCCATCTCCGCCGAGCTTGCCGAATCGCGCAGCAGTGCCGCCGCCGAAGCCCGCGCCGGGGTCGATGCAATCCAGGCCCAGCTCGACCTGGCCCGCCTGAACTTGAGCTTCACCCGTGTCACCGCGCCCATCAGCGGCCGTGTCAGCCGTGCCCAGTTCACGGCCGGCAACATCGTCACCGCCGATGTCACCCCGCTGACCAGCGTGGTGTCCACCGACAAGGTCTACGCCTACTTCGACGCCGACGAGCGCGTGTACCTCAAGTACACCCAGCTGGCACGTGAAGGCCAGCGCGGCCAGACCACCCCGGTGTACCTGGGCCTGACCAACGAAACCGGCAACCCGCACCTGGGCCAGATGAACTTCGTCGACAACCAGGTCAACCCGCGCACCGGCACCATCCGTGGCCGCGCCGTGTTCGACAACCGTGACGGCCAGTTCACCCCTGGCCTGTATGCACGCCTGAAGCTGGTCGGCAGCGCCCAGTACGACGCCATGCTGATCAACGACGAAGCCGTGGGCACCGACCTTGGCAAGAAGTTCGTGCTGGTCATGGACAAGGACAACAAAGCTACCTACCGCGCTGTAGAGCTGGGGCCCAAGCTCGAAGGCCTGCGCATCGTGCGCAGCGGCCTGGCCAAGGATGACCGCATCGTAGTCAGAGGCCTGCAGCGGGTACGCCCAGGTTCGGCGGTTACCCCAGAAGAAACGCCAATGGCCAGCGAACAGACCCTCGCCGCCCTCGCCCAGCAGCGCCAGGCCCTCGAGGCCAGCAACACCACGCCGAAGGTAGCGGGCACCACTGAGAAAGTCGCCAGCGTCCAGGCGCCACGCGGTTAAGGGATCACACCGATGAACTTTTCAAAATTCTTCATTACCCGGCCGATCTTCGCCGCGGTGCTGTCGCTGGTGCTGCTGATTGCGGGTTCGATCTCGCTGTTCCAGCTGCCGATCAGCGAATACCCGGAAGTGGTGCCGCCCACCGTGGTGGTGCGCGCCAACTTCCCCGGTGCCAACCCCAAAGTGATCGGCGAAACCGTCGCCGCGCCGCTGGAGCAGGCCATCACAGGTGTCGAGAACATGCTGTACATGTCCTCGCAATCCACCGCCGATGGCAAGCTGACCCTGACCATCACCTTCGCCCTGGGCACCGACCTGGACAACGCGCAGGTGCAGGTACAGAACCGCGTCACCCGCACCCAGCCCAAGCTGCCGGAAGAAGTGACGCGCATCGGTATCACCGTCGACAAGGCCTCGCCCGACCTGACCATGGTCGTGCACCTGACCTCGCCGGACAACCGCTACGACATGCTCTACTTGTCCAACTACGCCATCCTCAACATCAAGGATGAGCTGGCACGCCTGGGCGGCGTGGGTGACGTGCAACTGTTCGGCATGGGCGACTACTCGTTGCGCGTGTGGCTCGACCCGAACAAGACCGCCTCGCGCAACCTGACAGCCAGTGACGTTGTCGCGGCCATCCGCGAGCAGAACCGCCAGGTCGCTGCCGGCCAGCTGGGCGCCCCGCCCGCCCCTGGTTCCACCAGTTTCCAGCTGTCGATCAACACCCAAGGCCGCCTGGTCAATGAGGAAGAGTTCGAGAACATCATCATCCGTGCCGGTGCCGATGGCGAAATCACTCGCCTGAAAGACATCGCCCGGGTCGAACTCGGCTCCAGCCAATATGCCCTGCGCTCGCTGCTGAACAACCAGCCGGCAGTGGCCATCCCGATCTTCCAGCGCCCAGGCTCCAACGCCATCGAGATCTCCGATGAAGTACGGGCCAAGATGGCCGAGCTGAAGAAAGACTTCCCCGAGGGCATGGACTACAGCATCGTCTACGACCCGACCATCTTCGTACGCGGCTCCATCGAGGCAGTGGTACACACCCTGTTCGAAGCGCTGATACTGGTGGTGCTGGTAGTGATCCTGTTCCTGCAGACCTGGCGCGCCTCGATCATCCCGTTGCTGGCGGTGCCGGTGTCGCTGATCGGTACCTTCGCGGTGATGCACCTGTTCGGCTTCTCGCTCAATGCCTTGTCGCTGTTCGGGCTGGTGTTGGCCATCGGCATCGTGGTGGACGACGCCATCGTTGTGGTGGAGAACGTCGAACGTAATATCGGGCTGGGCCTGAAACCGCTTGAAGCCACGCAAAAGGCCATGAGCGAAGTGACCGGGCCGATCATTGCCACTGCCCTGGTGCTGTGCGCCGTGTTCGTGCCTGCCGCGTTCATTTCCGGCCTTACCGGGCAGTTCTACAAGCAGTTCGCCCTGACCATCGCCATCTCCACGGTCATCTCGGCGTTCAACTCGCTGACCCTGTCGCCGGCCCTGGCCGCCGTGCTGCTCAAGGACCACCACGCACCCAAGGACCGCTTCTCGCGCTTCCTCGACAAACTGCTGGGCAGCTGGCTGTTCTCGCCGTTCAACCGCTTCTTCGACCGTGCCAGCCACAATTACGTCGGCGGCGTGCGCCGGGTCATCCGCTCCAGCGGCATCGCCCTGTTCGTGTATGCCGGCCTGATGGGCCTGACCTACCTCGGTTTCTCGTCCACCCCGACCGGTTTCGTGCCGGCCCAGGACAAGCAATACCTGGTGGCTTTTGCCCAATTGCCAGATGCTGCCAGCCTCGACCGCACCGAGGCGGTGATCAAGCGCATGAGCGAGATCGCCCTGAAGCAACCTGGGGTTGCCGATTCGGTAGCCTTCCCGGGCCTGTCGATCAACGGTTTCACCAACAGCCCGAACAGCGGCATCGTGTTCACCCCGCTCAAGCCGTTCGACGAGCGCAAAGACCCGAGCCAGTCGGCAGCGGCCATCGCCGCCGCCCTGAACGCCCAGTTCGCCGACATCCAGGACGCCTACATCGCGATCTTCCCACCGCCGCCGGTACAGGGCCTGGGCACCATTGGCGGCTTCCGCCTGCAGATCGAGGACCGCGGTAACCTGGGTTACGAAGCGCTGTACAAGGAAACCCAGAACATCATCGCCAAGAGCCACAACGTGCCGGAACTGGCGGGCCTGTTCACCAGCTACCAGGTCAACGTGCCGCAGGTCGATGCCGCCATCGACCGGGAAAAGGCCAAGACCCATGGCGTGGCGATCAACGACATCTTCGACACCCTGCAGGTTTACCTGGGCTCGCTGTACACCAACGACTTCAACCGCTTTGGCCGTACCTACCAGGTCAACGTCCAGGCCGAACAGCAGTTCCGCCTCGATGCCGAGCAGATCGGCCAGTTGAAGGTGCGCAACAACTTGGGCGAGATGATCCCGCTGGCGACCTTCCTCAAGGTCAGCGACACCTCCGGGCCTGATCGCGTGATGCACTACAACGGCTTCATCACCGCAGAAATCAACGGTGCTGCTGCCCCGGGCTACAGCTCTGGCCAAGCCGAGGCTGCCATCGAGAAACTGCTCAAAGAGGAACTGCCCAACGGCATGACCTTCGAGTGGACCGACCTGACCTATCAGCAGATTCTCTCTGGCAATACCGCGCTGCTGGTGTTCCCGCTCTGCGTACTGCTGGCGTTCCTGGTGCTGGCGGCCCAATACGAAAGCTGGAGCCTGCCGCTGGCGGTGATCCTGATCGTGCCGATGACCCTGCTGTCGGCCATTACCGGGGTGATTGTCTCGGGCGGTGACAACAACATATTCACCCAGATCGGCTTGATCGTACTGGTGGGCCTTGCGTGCAAGAACGCGATCCTGATCGTCGAATTCGCCAAGGATGAACAGGCCAAGGGCCTCGACCCGCTGGCCGCAGTGCTGGAAGCCTGCCGCTTGCGTCTGCGGCCGATCCTGATGACCTCGATCGCCTTCATCATGGGCGTGGTACCGCTGGTGTTCTCCTCCGGTGCCGGTTCGGAAATGCGCCACGCCATGGGTGTCGCGGTGTTCTCGGGGATGATCGGCGTGACGGTGTTCGGGCTGTTCCTGACCCCAGTGTTCTTCTTCCTGATCCGCCGTTTCGTCGAACGCCGCCAAGCCCGCAAGGCCGAACGCGTGCAATCGCTGGAGAACCCCGCATGAACCTGCTCAAACCCCTGACCCCGAGCCTGCTGGCGTTGGCCCTGGCGGCCTGCGCGGTGGGCCCGGACTACAAGACGCCGAACACCGAGCCTGCCCGTTTTGACGCGCAGATGCAGGCCAAGGCCTACGACCGTAGCCGCTTCGAAAGCATCTGGTGGAAGCAGTTCGACGACCCGGTGCTGAACCAGCTGGTGCAGGCCTCGCTCGACGGTAACCGTGACCTGCGGGTAGCCTTTGCCCGCTTGAAGTCGGCCCGTGCTATCCGTGAGGACGCCGCCAACGACCAACTGCCGGTAGTCACCAGCCGTGCCAGCAGCGAAATCGGCAAGGGCCAGGTCCCCGGCCAGACCGAGCAGCGGGTCAACAGCGAACGCTATGACCTGGGCCTGGACATGGCCTGGGAACTCGACCTGTTCGGCCGTATCCAGCGCCAGATCGAAGCCAGCGAAGCCCAGGAGGCCGCCGCCGCGGCCGACCTGCAGCAGTTGCAAGTCAGCTTGATCGCCGAACTGGTCGACGCCTATGGCCAACTGCGCGGTGCCCAGTTGCGCGAGAACATCGCCCTGGCCAACCTCAAGACCCAGCAGGAATCGCGCACCATCACCGAAACCCTGCGCGATGCTGGCGTGGGCAACGACCTTGATGTGGTGCGTGCCGATGCGCGCCTGGCAGGTGTCGAAGCCACTGTGCCGCAACTGCAGGCCGAACAGGCGCGTGCCCGTCACCGCATCGCCACCCTGCTTGGCCAGCGCCCGGACGCGCTGAGCGTAGACCTGTCGCCCAAGGCCCTGCCAGCCATCGCCAAAGCACTGCCGGTGGGCGACCCCGGCGAGCTGCTGCGTCGTCGCCCGGATATTCGCAGTGCCGAACGCCAACTGGCCGCCGCCACGGCCAACGTCGGTGTGGCCACTGCCGACCTGTTCCCACGGGTCAGCCTCAGCGGCTTCCTCGGCTTTACGGCTGCGCGCGGCTCGCAGATCGGCTCCTCGGCAGCCAACGCCTGGGGCCTGGGCCCGAGCATCACCTGGGCGGCCTTCGACCTGGGCAGCGTGCGCGCCCGTCTGCGCGGTGCCAAGGCAGACGCCGAAGGCGCCCTGGCCAACTATGAGCAGCAAGTGTTGCTGGCCCTTGAAGAGTCGGCCAACGCCTTCAGCGATTACGACAAGACCCAGCAGCGCCTGTTGTCGCTGATGCGTCAGAGCGACGCTAGCCGCAAGGCGGCAGCGCTGGCCTCGATCCGCTATCGCGAAGGCACGGTGGACTACCTGGTGCTGCTCGACGCCGAGCGTGAGCGCCTCAGCGCAGAAGATGCCCAGGCCCAGGGAGAGGTCGAGCTGTACCGCGGCATCGTCTCGATCTACAAGGCCCTGGGTGGCGGCTGGCAACCGGATACGGTGGCCAGCGCGCGCTGATTCAACCCCTTTCAACGACTCCTTTGGTTGGTTACTCCCCCAACCGTTTGCCCTGCGGGCCTTGGCCTGCGGGGCTTTTTTTGCGCCTTGCGGGGCCTATGACGGCCTTGGCGCGGCCATGCCTTCAGCGGTTGCATTTGACCCGTTGCTGGCCCAAGCTCTGCCCTTCCTGCCGCCACGGACCGTCCGATGCCCAGACGCAACCGCTACCTGATCGCCTTGCTGCTGCTGATTCTGCTGGTCACCATGATCGGCTACCTGCAGCGAGACGACCAGCCGGCACCGCCCACGCTGCCCGCGCACAGTTACGCCAAGGCGCTGCGCCAGGCCCATGAAGGCTTGCCAGGCGCTGCGCGGGTGCTGTACCAGCAATTGCAACGTAACGACCTGGCCCCCATTCGCCGCGCGGCTCTGTACGCCGAGCTGCCCAACTACCCCTCCCCCCAGGCCCTGAAACTCGCACGCCTGGACCTGGAACACGCGGACCCGCTGGTACGCCAAGCAGCCATTGCCGGCATTCGCCGCTTGCTGCCGGCCGCACAACGCAGCCTGGTACTCGGCCCCTTGCTCGATGACGCCGAGCAAAGTGTACGCTTCGCGGCCGTAGACGCTCTGCTGGGCCTGGACCCGGACGCTATCGGCCTGTACTTCGGCCCCTTGCAGTCAGCCCTGGAGCAGTACCAGCAGGCACTGGAGGAACAACCCGACGACGCCGATGCTCAGGTGCATCTGGCGCGCCTGTACCTGCACGAAAACGACTACACCCAGGCCGCTGCTGCCTTGCAACAGGCCCTGACGGTGGCCCCAGGCAACGTCGACGCGTTGGCAACCCAGGTTCGCCTGCTGGAGCGCCAAGGCCATCACGACGCTTCTCGCCAGGTGCTGGCCAAAGCCTTGCTCCTGAGCCCCGACTCTGCCTTTTTGCAGTATGAGCTGGGGCTCTGGCTCAATCGGCACGAACAGCGCGAATATGCCCTGCTTGCCCTGTCCCGTGCGGTGGAGCTGGAGCCGGACAACGCCGAGTACCGCACTACCCTGGCGGTGACCCTGCATGAACTCGAGCAGGTCGATGCTGCCCAGAAGCAGTTGGAAACCGTGCTCAGTCGCGAGCCAGCCAATCGCCGGGCGCGGCTGTTGCTTATCCAGTACTGGAAAGAGACCGGCCAACTGCAGAACGTTCAGGTGCTGCTCGCCGAACTCGAACGGCAAAATCCCGACGATCCGGTGCTGCAACAGGGGCTTTAGCCCCCCCACAAGATTCGTTGAACCCCAAGCGACAGCCTGAGGTCCAGTGAGTATCGGACTACTGGCGGCATGGCCAAGCCTCGGCCCTGCCTATTGCTACAGGAGCGTCACTTTGGCCAGTTCGTTGGCGTTGGACGAACGTGCCTTGATCCTGGCACCCCCAGAGCTTGCTGCGGAAACCGCTCGCCTTCTTGCGACCGCCGGCATCGAGAGCCTGTGTGCCCATGACGTCGCCAACCTGCACGACTGCCTGATCGAAGGCGCAGCCCTGGCGATTATCACGGAGCAGACGTTCAGCAACGGGCCCAGCCCGCCGTTGCAAGGTTTTATCGACCAGCAGCCCAGCTGGTCAGACCTGCCCATTCTGCTGATCATGGATGTCAGCTCATCCGCCACAGCCTCCAGCCACCCGCCTACAGGCAACTTGATGCAGTTGCTCTTCCCACTCGAGGAGGGGCAAGTGTTGCAACTGATCCGCATCGCGCAGCGTAACCGCCGCCATCAGTACCACGCACGTGATCAGCTCTCAGCCGAGCAACAGCGGCTGGACGCACGCTTCCAGGAACAGCACAGCACAGAGCTCGCCCGCACGCAGATCCGCAAAATGGAAGCCATCGGCCAACTGGCCGGTGGCATCGCTCATGATTTCAACAACCTGTTGACCAGTATCGGTGGCAGTCTCGAACTGATCGAGCGTCGTTTCAAGCAGGGCCGCAGCGACAGCCTGGAGGGCATCTTGCGCATGGGCCAGGAGGCCGTGTCGCGCGCAGGTCAGTTGACCCACCGTCTGCTGGCGTTTTCCTGCAGACAATCCCTGCACACTCAGCGCGTCGAGCTGCACACGCTGCTTGAACCTAAGCGCCTGAATGCTGGGCTCAGCCATTCAGTGACCCTGCAACTGCATGTGCCCGCCGACCTCTGGCCAGTTGAGGCCGACGACGGGCAACTGCAAGAGGCCGTGGACAATCTGCTGCTCAATGCGTGTGAAGCCATGCCCACCGGCGGGCTGCTACGCATTGAGGCGAGCAACCAGCGGGTCGAGCACGAGCAGTTCGCGGGGGGCGCCCTGAACAGTGGTGAATACCTGCGCCTGAGCATCATCGATGACGGCCAGGGTATGTCGCAGAGCACACTGGAACACGCCTTCGAACCGTTTTTCAGCACCAAACCCGTTGGCCAGGGCATCGGCCTGGGCCTGTCCATGGTCTACGGCTTCAGCAAGCAGTCCCATGGGCATGTGACTCTGCAGAGCAAGATCGGCCATGGCACCCAAGTCGACCTGTACTTGCCGCGGCACGTTGGCGAGGCAAAGCCCGAGCGCCCGTCCCCAAGGCCTGTGCCCGGCAGCAAGGGCCATGACGTGCTGGTGGTCGAAGACGACCCTCATGTGCGTCAGTTGCTCTGTCATGCACTGTGCGAAGACGGCTTCCCTTGTCATACCGCCGCCAACGCCAATGAAGCGCTGCACATACTGCGTTCATCGCAAAGGATCGACCTGCTGGTCAGCGATGTCGGCCTGCCCGGCATGAATGGGCGGCAACTGGCGGAAATCGCCCGCACCCTGCGCCCAGACCTGCCGGTGCTGTTCATCACCGGTTACGCAGAAACGGCCATGGCCAGGGAGGGGTTTCTTGGCGCGGGCATGCACCTGATCTGCAAGCCATTCGGACTCGAACAGCTGCAGGCGCAGGTGACGCAGATACTCGGTGAGCCCTGAACCGGCTCAATCGGCAAGCATGTGCTGGGCCTGGTTGGCCAATTGCTCCAGCGGGAACGGCTTGAGCATCAGCGCGGTGCCAGGCTGCTCGAGCAGTTGGGCTTCGATCGGCTGATCTGTATACCCGGTGATGAAGAGGATTTTCTGCGTCGGTTTGAGCATGCGCATGGCCTTGGCCACTTGCCGGCCGCTGAAACCACCCGGCAAGCCGATGTCAGTGATGACCAGGTCGAAAGCCCCGTCATGACGAAAGCGGTCCAGTGCAGAATTGGCGTCGGAAACTTCAATGACGGCAAAACCACGCTCGCAGAGAAACTCACGCATCAGTGCGCGCAGGTTGACCTCGTCATCGATCAGCAGCAGCCGCCCGCCCTGGACACGCTCGATGACCGGCAGGCATGCCGGTGCCTCTGCCGGAATCGACGCACGGCTGCGCGGAAACAATAAGGAGACTTTCGTCCCTTCGTTCAGGTTCGACTCGATCCAGACATAACCACCCGACTGCCCGACAAAGCCGTAGACCATCGGCAGGCCGAGCCCCGACCCACGCCCCATGGGCTTGGTGGTGAAAAAGGGCTCGAAAGCTCTGGCGACATCGGCCGCCGACATGCCGTGGCCGTTGTCTTCGACATGCAATGCCACGTAGTCGCCTGGCGGCAGCCCCTGCTCATCCGGGAAATGCGCAGTCAACCGTTCATTGACAGTACGGATAGTGACGCTGCCACGCTCAAGGCAGGCTTCACGGGCATTCACGCAGAGGTTGATCAAGGCATTTTCAAACTGGGTAAGGTCAACGCAGACCGTCCATGGTCTCACATCCAGTTGCCAATGCAGGCTCATTTCCGCGCCCAGGGCCTTTAGCAGCATTGGTTCGATCAAGGACAGCTGCCGATTGACATTCAGTGGCTTGGGATCAAGGGGCTGATGGCTGGAAAACGCCAGCAGCCGGTGAGTCAGGTTCATGGCGCGCTGCACCGAGTCGCGCGCCAGCTCCACATAGGTCTCCATGCGTTCCAGGCGCCCCTGCAGCATGCGTCGTTGCAACAGTTCCAGGCTGCCCCCGATACCCGACAGCAGGTTGTTCATTTCATGTGCCATCCCGCCTGCCAATTGGCCAATGACTTCCAGATGTTCACTGTTGCGCAACAGGGCCTCGGACTGGCGGGTGGCCTCTTCGCGGTCGGCGGTGATGTCACGGCCCACGGCGGTCAGCAAGCTGCCATCGAATTTGGCGGCCCAGCGAAACCAGCGATAGTGGCCATCCTGGTGACGCAGGCGGATATCGATCTGCTCGAGCGCCTTGTCCTGCACGAAGCCGGATACCGCCACCTGCACTTCTGCGCGATCCGCCGGGTGGATCAGCTCCAGTATCGGCATGCCCTGCGCCGCGTCCTTACCCCAACCCAGGATACGGTGCCAGGCTGGGTTGGTAGCGTGTAGCGTCAGTTCACGGGTGACGATCATCATGGCATCACGCGACAGTTGCCAGATCTGTTCACGATCGGCCATGTAGCTTCCGAGCTGTTTTTCAAAGGCCTCGGCCTGCTCACGCCAATGGTGATACGCCTCGACATTTGCCGTGGTTTCGATGAGTGTGTGAAGAAAACCCGCAACGCTGCCCTGCTCGTCACGAATCGGAGAGTAGCCGAAGGCACACCACACGGGGTCGCCGTTCTGGCCGCAAGCGATACGCATGGGCGGGTCCTCGACAAAACTCGAGCGCCCTTCGAGTGCCTTGAACACCCAAGGCCCCATGGTCTGCCAGGCATCGCTCCAGACCGCGTCGAACGCTTTGCCCAGTACATCCTGGCCGCCGAGGCGCAGCGCTCGATAGGCGTCGTTATGGATCACGCTGAGGTCAGGCCCCCACACCACCGCGCAGGCAAATGGCGACAACAGCATCATGTCGACGGCAATACGCAGCGAGGCCTGCCAGCGTGGCAATGGCCCAAGCGCGGTGCGCCCCCAATCGAATTGGGCGATGCGCTCGCCCATGGGATCGACCGTTGCCGTGTTGGGCGCCAGCAGGATGGCCTGTGACGCAGCTTCGCGGGGCGTGCCGTTAGCGACCAAATGTGTGACTCCATGGTGTTCTGGGTGGCGAATGCTGTTCAAGGTAGCACAGCGCGCGCTGCTTTAATGGCGTACCGGCATGTGGCAGCTATGCTCATTAGGTTTTCCACTGAGCCATGGAATAACGGTCCCTTACAGGCTGCCGACGGGAGTGTGGTCATGAGCAAGAAAGTGCTGGTAGTGCTGACCAATACGGCCAAGTACCCGAACCTCAAGCGGGCAACCGGGCTGTGGTTGGGCGAGGCCGTGCATTTTGTCGAGAAAGTCGAGAAGGCCGGTTACGAAGTTGACTATGTCAGCCCTCAGGGTGGCTACGTACCGGTCGACCCGCACAGCCTGCAGATGGCCCCCGACCTGGACTGGCAGTGGTATGACGACAAGCGGTTCATGAGCCGCCTGGGCGCCACCCTGAGCCCAGGTCTGGTCAAGGCTGACGACTACAGCGCCATCTATTACACCGGCGGGCATGGCGTGATGTACGACTTTGTCGAGAGCAAACCGGTTCAAGACCTCGCACGCAAGATCTATGAGAACAAAGGCATCATCGCGGCTGTTTGCCACGGCGTCGTCGGTCTGTTGAACATCAAGCTCAGTGACAACAGCCTGCTGGTGAAAGACCGACAGGTCACGGGCTTTTCCAACATCGAAGAGCAACTGGTTGAACTGGACAAGGTAGTGCCCTTTCTCACCGAAAACGAACTGGTTGCCCGTGGCGGTATTTACAGCAAGCACGATGACCCATGGAAACCCTTCGTGGTCGGCGATGATCGCCTTATTACCGGGCAAAACCCCGCATCCACGGCTGACCTGGCTGAAAAGGTGCTCGCGAGACTCAAGGCAAAGTGACAACTTACGCCTGATTACCCGATTTCCCGGCGTTCATGCCGCACCCGGACTACATCCGACATACCGTTGAATACATAGGCTTTCAGCTCATCTGTCCAACACGGGCAGCATCAGACTGGAGAGCAATGGCCTATGTCGAAAATCATGCATGCCGGGCGCAGTTTGCTGGAGTTGCTGCTAATCATGGCGATCGGCCTGGTACCGGTGGTTTCCGGGTTGCTGGTGATGGTGTTTCAACTGGAAAAGAAGCTTGAGGAAAACGCACAGATCTCGGTTCAGGAAGCGGTGTTCACCATCGACAAGGTGCTGGAGCGCATGCATAGCACCGCGTTGCTTGCCCAGCCTCTGGCTGGCAAGGCATGCGCGGATGTCATCAGTACATTGCAGGACCAGGTGGCCCGCGATCCCTTGCTACGCTCATTGACGCTGACGCAAGACCAGCAAGCATACTGCAGCACCCACACCGAGTCGCTGGAGCATCTGTCAGCTTTCGCCCAATCCGGGCAGGGGGTTGAGCTGGCGATCGACTCACCCGTGTTGCCCACCACGCTGGTGACTCACTTTCAAGTGCCGGGGCAAAACCCCAGTGTGATCGTCACAGGCAATGCCTCGGAACTGCGCAACGAATTGCGTGCATTCCAGGATGGCCTGACGCTGCTTCTGGAGTTCGGCGACCAGTACATCTGGAGCCATGGAGACAGCCGCGACCCGAATCGGCCTTCACAGTCCGAGTACACGGTACGGGCAGTTTCTGCCAAGTATGGATATGCCGTCACGGGGGGGTACGCCCATGGGTACAGCGCCCAGGAACTCCGCCAGTCGATGCTGCAGATTCTTCCTTCTTTGGTGCTGGTAGGCATAGTGACCGGCTCGATCATCTATTGGGGCCTGTTCCGGGCGCGGGGCAACAGGCGTGGTACCGCCGCCGTAAAACCCTGACGGCGGTACCCGGTTGGATCAGTCGGTGCTCAATACGCCCCGACGAACCTGGTCCCGTTCGATGGATTCGAACAGCGCCTTGAAGTTACCTTCGCCAAAGCCATCATCGCCCTTGCGCTGGATGAACTCGAAGAACACCGGCCCAAGCAACGTTTCCGAGAAGATCTGCAGCAGCAGGCGCTTGTCACCCGACTCTGCGGCGCCATCAAGGAGGATGCCGCGCGCTTGCAGTTGATCCACCGGTTCACCGTGGCCTGGCAGGCGCTCTTCGAGCATTTCGTAGTAGGTTTGCGGCGGTGGGGTCATGAAGCGCATGCCAATGCCCTTCAGCGCATCCCAGGTCTTGAGCAGGTCATCGGTGAGGAAGGCCACGTGCTGGATGCCTTCACCGTTGAACTGCATCAGGAACTCTTCGATCTGCCCGGCGCCCTTGGACGACTCTTCGTTGAGCGGGATGCGGATCATACCGTCGGGTGCGGTCATGGCACGCGAGGTCAGGCCGGTGTACTCGCCCTTGATATCGAAGTAGCGGATCTCGCGGAAGTTGAACAGCTTCTCGTAGAAACCGGCCCAATAGGCCATGCGCCCACGGTAGACGTTATGGGTCAGGTGATCGATGATCTTCAGGCCCGCACCCACAGGGTTGCGATCCACACCTTCGATGAAGTTGAAATCGATGTCGTAGATCGAGCTGCCTTCTTCAAAGCGGTCGATCAGGTACAGCGGCGCACCACCAATGCCCTTGATCGCCGGCAGGCGCAGCTCCATCGGGCCGGTTTCGATCTCCACCGGCTGGGCGCCCAGCTCCAAAGCGCGGGCATAGGCTTCATGGGCATTGCGCACGCGGAACGCCATGCCACAGACCGATGGGCCATGTTCGGCGGCAAAGTACGAGGCGATGCTCTTGGGTTCGTTGTTCAGGATCAGGTTGATACCGCCCTGACGGTACAGGTGCACCTCTTTGGAACGGTGGGTGGCAACCTTGGTGAAACCGAGTATCTGCAGAACCGGCTCGAGCACGCCAGGTGTCGGCGATGCCAGCTCGATGAACTCGAAGCCCATCAGGCCCATTGGATTTTCGAAAATATCTGCCATGTTCTTGTCCTCATCTACAGCGAAAAATTAGTGATTTCCGGGGATGTAGAACAGAACAGGCGGTGAGCACGGGATGCCGCGCACGCTGCGAGCGAGGAAGTCACCAATGATCAGTTTGAACCCATGGTTTGTCATATGGACCCATTCTCGGCGGGCTTGATTCTCCGGAGGTGGAGAACCTTATTGTTGTATTCGTAACCGGATTCTACAGTGCGTAAATTGCTTTGTCGCGCTTTAGTTAGCCACGCTCCCTGACAAGCGGCTATCCTCTGCACGTTACCTTCCATCACATTAGGCCAGCATGCCCCTTACCACTAGACGCCGCGCCGGCTGGAGCTGGCGCACCCTGCTGCCCTGGGCGATCGGCGTAGTCCCGGTGGCGTGTGGCCTGGCAGTGATGAACTGGCAGATCGATCGCGACCTGCGCGCCAGCAGCCATGCCACCGCCACCCAAGTGGTCGAGCATGTCGAGCGCATTCTCGACAGCTTGTCCAGCACCGCCCACGCGCTGCTGCCCTTGGCAGGTAGCCCCTGCACACAGGTCAAACTGGCCCTGCGTGGCCAGGTCACCCGTAATGCCTTCGTCCGCTCGACCAACCTTTTTCAGCACAACACGCTGTATTGTTCATCGCTGTTCGGGGAGTTCGATGAGGTCGTCGACGCGGGCGAGTACACCAACGGCACGCTCTGGCTGATGGATGGCAACTCGGTGACGCCGGGCCACCCGCTGCTGGTGTACCGGGCCAGCGAGGGCGACCACGGGGCGATCAGCACCGTGGATGGCGACCACCTGCTCACGGCCCTGCGCCTTATCGGCCCGGACGATACGTTGCAGATTCGCGTCGGCAACGACTGGATGGGCAAGGACGGTATCGTCCACAAAGGCGTGCCCCCCACGGCTGCGACTGCCGCCGTGACGCTGAGCTCGACCCGCTACCCGTTCAGCGTGTACGGCGGCTATGGCGCCGAAAAGCAAGGCCAGCTGCTGCGCAGCCACTACCCCGCCCTGCTCAGCTTGCTGATGGTGCTCGGCGTGCTGGCTGGGGCCGCGTGCCACTGGCAAATTCGCCGTGCCACCTCGCCACGTGCCGAGTTGCAGCGCGCCCTTGAGGCTGACGAATTTCTGCCGTACTTCCAACCCGTGGTGCGCAAGGGCGATTACCGCTGGGCGGGCGCCGAAGTGCTGATGCGCTGGAACCACCCACGGGAAGGCCTGGTGCGCCCCGACCTGTTCATCCCCTACGCCGAACACAGCGGCCAGATCGTCGCCATGACCCGCGCGCTGATGCTGCACACCGCGCAGAGCCTGGCACCGTATGCCGCGCTGCTGGAAGATGGCTTTCACATCGGCATCAACATCACCGCCGACCATTGCCGCGACCTGAGCCTGCTCGACGACTGCCGGACTTTCCTTCAGCACTTTCCACCCGGCCGGGTGGCACTGACCCTGGAGCTGACCGAACGCAAGCTGATCGAAGCCACCCCAGTGGCCTTGGAGTTGTTCGAGAAACTGCATGATATGGGCGTGATGATTGCCCTCGATGACTTCGGCACGGGCCAGTCGAGCCTCAACTACCTGCGCCAGTTCAAGGTCGACTACCTGAAGATCGACCAGAGCTTCGTCGCCATGATCGGTGTCGACGCGCTGTCCCTGCACATCCTCGACACCATCATCGAGCTGTCGGGCAAATTGGGCCTGGGCATCGTCGCCGAAGGCGTGGAAACCGAGGCCCAGCGCGACTACCTGGCCCAACACGCGGTGGATTTCCAGCAAGGCTACTTGTTCGCCCGGCCCATGCCGGCAGAGGCGTTCCTCGAAGCGCTGGCCGCACGCTCCGGTGTCTCGCGGTTGCCGCAGGACGCGCCCCCTGAGATCATGCGCGGCTGATCCACACGCTCAACTCCCCTATTCGAGGCATTCGTGTCAAAAGGCATCCTTTCATCGGTCATGGCGTCTTGCTTGTTCGCTGTGATGTACTTCTATACCTCCCTGCTCACGCCGCTCGATGGCGAAGAGATCTTTGGCTGGCGCACGCTGTTGACGCTGCCCTGCCTCACCCTGTTCATGCTGGCCTCGAAGGACTGGAAACGGGTCGGCGAGCTGCTGGCGCGGGTGCGGCGCACACCGGTGCTGCTGCTGGGGATGGTCGGTACGTCCTGGCTTATGGGGGTGCAACTGTGGCTGTTCCTGTGGGCACCGCTGCATGGGCGCAGCCTGGAAGTGTCGATGGGCTACTTCCTGCTGCCGCTGACCATGGTCTTGACCGGCCGCCTGGTCTACGGCGAACGCCTGTCGCACCTGCAGAAGGTGGCGGTGTGCTGCGCTGCGCTGGGGGTCGGGCACGAGCTGTACCAGCATGGCAGCTTCGCCTGGGAAACCCTGGTGGTGATGATCGGCTACCCGATCTACTTCGTGCTGCGCCGACGCTGCCGCACCGACCACCTGGGCGGCCTGTGGTGCGACATGTGCCTGCTGTTGCCATGGGCGCTGTACTTCGTGATCCAGGGGCCGTTGTCAGCGGCGGACCTGCTTGCCCACCCTGGCCTTTACGCCTTGATCCCGGTATTGGGAGCGATCAGCGCCTCGGCCCTGATCGCCTATGTGCTGGCCAGCCGTCTGTTGCCGTTCAGCCTGTTTGGCCTGCTCAGCTACGTCGAGCCGGTATTGCTGGTGGGCGTGGCCCTGCTGCTGGGTGAAAGCATCGGCCCGGATCAGTGGCTGACTTACCTGCCGATCTGGGCCGCAGTGCTGGTACTGGTTGTGGAAGGTTTCAAGCACCTGCTGCGTCAGCGTCGCCGTTCGGTATAAGCCGTACCTGGCGCACGCGCCGCTCTTCAACAGCCTCCACAGTCATGATCCAGCCATTCCAGGCCAAGCGATCACCCACCACCGGCAGGCGGTCCAGCAAGCTCATCACCAGGCCCGCGAGGGTCTGGTAATCCTCGGTGGCACGGGCACTGAAGCCGGTACGTGCCTGGACCTGGCTGAGGTTCAGGGCGCCGCTGACGACAAAGCCTTCACCCTCCTCAACGATACCCGGGCCTTCCACTTCGCTGGCATCTGGCAACTCACCGGCAATCGACTCAAGGATATCGGTCATGGTCAGCAGGCCGGTGAAATCACCGAATTCGTTGACCACGAAGGCGATATGGGTAGATTGGCCACGCATCTGTTCAAGGGCGTTGAGGATGCTGAAGCTTTCCAGCAGGTTCAAAGGGGCCCGCGCCATGCGCTCCAGGTCTGGCTGGCTTCCCGACAGCAGCTCCTTGAACAACTCCTTCTTGTGCACGAAGCCCAGCGGCTCATCGATGCGACCATCGCGGATCAACGGGAGGCGTGAGTACGGCGAATTCGCCAGGGCTTCGGCTATGGCCGCGGCCGGCTGCGCAAGGTCGATCACATCGACTTCGGTGCGTGCGGTCATCACCGTGCGGATCGGCCGCTCGGCAAGGTTCAGTACACCACTGATCATTACCCGCTCCCGGCGGTCGAACAGCACCTCTTCGCCGCCGCCCCCGACCAGGTCGGCGATTTCTTCGCCCACCTCGTCGGCCTCGACCCGACGGCCACCCAGCAGGCGCAGTACCGCATGGGCAGTACGCTCACGCAGCGGCCGATGCTGCTGCAGGCTGCGTTTGCGGCGCGCGCGGGCCAACTGATTGAACACTTCGATCAGGATCGAGAAGCCAATGGCCGCGTACAGGTAGCCTTTCGGTATATGGAAGCCCAGGCCTTCGGCGGTCAGGCTGAAGCCGATCATCATCAAGAAGCCCAGGCACAGCATGATCACTGTCGGGTGGGCGTTGACGAAGCGGGTCAGCGGTTTGCTGGCGACAATCATGATGCCGATCGAGAAGATCACCGCAATCATCATGATCGACAGCTGCTCGACCATGCCCACGGCGGTGATCACGGCGTCCAGCGAGAACACCGCATCGAGCACGACGATTTGCGCAACAATCGGCCAGAACGCCGCGTGGCGTACCACGCCACTGGCCTGAGTGACGTGCCCTTCAAGCCGTTCGTGCAGCTCCATGGTGGCCTTGAACAGCAGGAATACACCACCGAACAGCATGATCAGGTCACGGCCCGAGAAGCTCTTGCCAAATACCTCGATCAGCGGCGCGGTCAGCGTCACCATCCACGAGATACTTGCCAACAAGCCCAGGCGCATGATCAGCGCCAGGCTCAAACCGATGATCCGCGCACGGTCGCGCTGATGGGGCGGCAACTTGTCGGCCAGGATGGCGATGAACACCAGGTTGTCGATACCCAGCACCAGCTCGAGGACGATAAGCGTCAACAGGCCTAGCCAGGCCGTGGGGTCGGCTAGCCATTCCATTACCGGGTACTCACAAGGGAAGCGTCACAGGGACGGTTGAAGGATGGCCGAGAAGGCCGAAGACTGGGGGGCTCCGCGAAGGTGCTCATAGTTACCTGGGTAGAAATTGGGTAAGCGATCGTACAATCACAGCAGGTTTTTCTGACAGTGAGAAACTATTACAAAACCTGTAACAGCTCATTGGGGACTTTTGTTCAATACGCCAGAGCACCGCAGCCCGAAGATGCTCGGCAACTCCCCTCACAGGATTGCCCTCATGAGTCTGTCTTTGTCCATGGCCGCTTTCGCGCTGGCGGCCTCGATCTCCCCTGGCCCGGTCAACATCGTCGCCCTGGGCAGCGGTGCCCGTCATGGCCTGCGCGCTAGCCTGGCCCATGTGGCCGGTGCGACGCTGGGGTTCTGCCTGCTGCTGGTACTGGTCGGGCTGGGCCTGCATGAACTGCTGCTGCACTGGCCGCTGCTGGGCGTGCTACTGCACTGGGGTGGGGTGGCTTTTTTGCTGTACATGGCCTGGAAACTGGCCAGCGATGATGGCCAGCTAGGTGGCGAGCACCGGCAGAGCGCGCCCTCGGCCTGGCATGGCGCAGCGATGCAGTGGCTCAACCCCAAGGCATGGCTGGCGGCGGTGGCGGGTGTCGGCGCCTACACCGGCGGCGAACAGCAACTGCTGTGGCTATTCACTTGGATCTATGGGCCGATCTGTTTTGTCTCGGTGGCCAGCTGGGCATGGGCCGGAAGCGTGATTCGCCAGTGCCTGGGCAACCCCCGGCAGATGCGCTTGCTGAACCGCGGGCTGGCCGTGTTGTTGGTTGCCAGTGCTGCGTATCTGGTCATCTGAGCGACGGAGCACTCTTGCAGTAATGCCCCGGCGTTGCCGCCAGGTGTCGCTTGAACGCACGCTGCAAGTGCGCCTGGTCGGCGAAACCGGCCGCCAGTGCCACTTCGGCAATAGCACGGCCCTTGCGCAGGTACGCCCGGGCGAGCTGCACGCGTTGGTCAACCAGGTAGCCATGGGGCGTCAGGCCGAAACGCTGGCGAAAGGCCCGAATCAGGTAAGACCGGGATAAGCCACTGGCCATGCAGATGTCTTCAAGGCTCAGTGGGTCGGTACGGTGTGCGCGAATGAAGGCAGCAGCTGCGTCCAGCCGAGGGTGTTCCGGCACGTTCAAAGCTGGCGTGGCACCTAGCAGGCTTGGCAGTGTGTCAAAAAATGTCGCTACGCGGCCTTCACGATCAGTCAGGTCGTCGTCGAACAGGTCTGCAAATACCTGTAAAACGCGGCTATAGAGGCGCGTCGAGGTGCTGCAGGTCTGTAAAGGCAGCTGAAAACCCAGCGCCTGCAGCCATGGCAGATCCACGAACAGCATCAGGTAAGACCAGGCCTGGCCCTCAATGGGGTTGCAGGTATGCACAACCCCAGGGTTCATCAGCACCGTAGCACCGGCGCTCACTTCGATCTGGCTATCGCCGGTCAGGTAAGTACTGCGCCCACCGGTGATGACGCCGATGGAAAAACTCTCATGGGAGTGGGCGGCGTAGCACACCTGGCGCCCGTCCCCTACGCGCCGGGCTTCGACGAAGGGCAATGCCGGATCCCGCCAGAACCGCGACACCTCGATCATCACCCTGCCCTCATTCGCCGTCGTCGTGTACCACAACCAGCAACTGCGCCGGCTGCGGCCCCACAGAGCGCAGCCGGTGCGGCGTCTGGGCATTGAAATGCAAGGCATCACCCTGCTCCAGCAGCACCCGTTCGTTCATGAAATCCACCTCTACCTGGCCTGCATGAACGAACAGAAACTCCTCGCCCTGGTGCTCCTTGAACGTCGGGTCACTGAACTCGGTCGGCGGCTGGATCAGGAACGGCAACAGGCTGCGCTGCCCCACCTGGCTGGTGAGTGCCGCGTACCCCGGCCCTGTGCCGTCGCCCACCAGGGCCTGGCGCTCAGCATGACGCACCAGGCTGTAACGGTGCTGCGCGGTTTGTTCTTCAGCGAACAATTCTTCGACATTGACGTTCAACGCCCGCGCCAGCTTCAGCGCCGCAGCGATCGACGGCGTGTTCAGGCCACGCTCGACCTTGGACAGGTAACTCTTGGTCATGCCGGTTTTCTCGGCCAGCAATTCCAGGGTCAGGCCCAGTTTCTTTCTCAGCAATTTCAATCGGATAGACATGTGACGCAGTTTTCCCAGGCGAAGGCAGATGCAAGGCTCGCGCGCACCGATGATACGTGGACTGCGCGCGAAATGCTGGCCCTGATCTCAAGGCATCACGGGCGGCACATACTGCAATGTCGTACCCAACGCCCACAGCAGCACCAGTACCAAGGGTGCATGCACCAGCAATTGCACGAACGAGAAGCCGATCAGGTCGCGCGCCTTGAGGCCCAGCACGCCCAGCAGCGGCAGCATGTAGAACGGGTTGATCAGGTTTGGCAGGGCTTCGGCAGCGTTGTAGATCTGCACGGCCCACCCCAGGTGATATTGCAGGTCATTGGCCACCAGCATCACATAGGGCGCCTCGATGATCCATTTGCCCCCGCCCGAGGGGATGAAGAAGCCCAGCACTGCCGAGTACACGCCCATCAGCACGGCGTAGGTATCGTGGGAGGCGATCTGTACGAAGAAGGTGGAAATGTGGTGGGCCAGGGTCTGTTCGTCCACGCCCTTGACCTGGGTGAGGATCGCCGCGATCGAGCCATACAACGGGAACTGGATTAGCACCCCGGTGGTGGTGGGCACGGCACGGGTCACCGCATCGAGGAAGCTGCGCGGGCGCCAGTGCAGCAAGGCACCCAGCATGATGAACAGGAAGTTGTAGGTGTTAAGCCCGGAGATGGCGGTGATTGCAGGCTTGGTGGCGAACTCCTGGTACAGCCAACCACCGGCCAGGGCCACCAGCAGCAAGGTCAGGATCGGGCTGTACTCCAGCCACTCGCCGGGCCGGCTGCGCTGGGCTGGTGGCGGTGCGGTGAAGCTTGGGTCGACGCCGCATTGTTCCGCCGTACGCGCGCTGGTCGCGCCTGGGGCGGTGGCATAGGCCACCACCAGCGATACGATCACCAGCGCCGCCAGCAGGACCCCCGACTGCCAGAGGAAGATGGTTTCGGTGAACGGAATCACCCCGGTGATCGACAGAATCGACGGCGGCAAGCTGGCCGGGTTGGCCTGCAGTTGCGCCGCCGAAGACGAAAGGCCCAGCGCCCATACCGCGCCAAGCCCCAGGTAGGCAGCGGCGCCAGCGGCGCGGTAATCCATTTTCAGGTCAGTGCGGCGCGCCAGGGCGCGCACCAGCAGGCCTCCGAAGACCAGCGACAGGCCCCAATTGAGCAACGAGGCCAGCATCGAGACCAGCGCAACCCAGCACACCGCCGAACGGCCGTTGCTGGGGATACGCGCCAAGCGGTCGATCAGCCGAGCGGCAGGCGGCGAGCTGGCCACCACATAGCCGCCAATGACCACGAACGCCATCTGCATGGTGAACGGGATCAAGCTCCAGAAACCATCGCCGAAGGCCTTGGCGGTGTCGGTCGGTTTGGCGCCCATCACCAGGGCACCCAGGCACACCAGCACTACCGCAAGGGCGGCGAATACCCAGGAATCAGGGAACCAGCGTTCAGCCCAGTTGGAACAGCGCAAGGCAAAGCGGGCGGAACGGCTGTCTTGGATTTCAGCGGCCACAGTCATGTCCTTTTATTGGTTTTGTCGAACTGATCTTGAATCAACAGCAAAAACCCTGTGCAAGCTCGCTCGCACAGGGTTGATGATCACAGCAGAGGTTAGAACGTCATCTCTTTCACATCATCCGGCACGATCAGCTTGCCGGCGGTCTTCTCGATGATTTCTTCGACGCTCACCCCCGGCGCCGTCTCGCGCAGGATAAAGGCGCCATTGTCGATTTCCAGGTAGGCAAGGTCGGTCAGTACCTTGCGAATGCAACCGGCACCGGTCAACGGCAGGCTGCAACGCTCCAGCAACTTGGACTCACCGTCCTTGGAGGCGTGGGTCATGGTGACGATGATGTTGTCGGCACCGGCCACCAGGTCCATGGCGCCGCCCATGCCCTTGACCAGCTTGCCGGGGATCATCCACGAGGCGATGTTGCCTTGCACATCCACTTCGAAGGCGCCCAGCACGGTGAGGTCGACGTGGCCGCCACGGATCATGGCGAACGATTGCGCCGAATCGAAGATCGAGGCGCCACGGCGGGCGGTAACGGTCTGCTTGCCGGCGTTGATCATGTCGGCATCGATCGCGCTTTCGGTAGGGAACTCGCCCATGCCGAGCAAGCCGTTTTCCGACTGCAGCATGACATCCATATCGTCGGGTACGTAGTTGGCCACCAGGGTCGGAATGCCAATGCCAAGGTTGACGTAGTAGCCGTCCTTCAGTTCACGGGCGACGCGTTGCGCCATCTGTTCGCGGGTCAGTGCCATGGTCAGGATCTCTTTGTTGTTCTGAAGGATGGCGCTCAGGCCTTGACGGTGCGCTTTTCGATACGCTTTTCGAAGGTGCCGACAATCACGCGGTCCACGAAAATACCGGGGGTGTGGATCTCGCTGGGCAGCAGCACGCCCGGTTCGACGATCTCTTCCACTTCAACCACGGTGATCTTGCCGGCGGTGGCCGCCAGCGGGTTGAAGTTCTGCGCGGTGTTGCGGTACACCACGTTGCCGTAATGGTCGGCCTTCCAGCCCTTGACGATGGCGAAGTCACCGGTGATGGATTCTTCGAGAATGTAATGGCGGCCTTTGAATTCACGCACTTCCTTGCCATCGGCGACCGGGGTGCCATAGCCGGTGGCAGTGAAGAAGGCCGGGATGCCAGCGCCGCCGGCGCGCATTTTTTCGGCCAGGGTGCCTTGTGGGGTGAGTTCGACTTCCAGTTCACCACTGAGCAGTTGGCGTTCGAATTCGGCGTTCTCGCCCACGTAGGAAGCGATCATCTTGCGAATCTGGCGCTCTTCCAGCAGTACCCCCAGGCCGAAACCATCGACACCGCAGTTGTTGGAGACCACGGTCAGGCCCTTGACACCACGGCGCTTGATCTCGTTGATGAGGTTTTCCGGGATGCCGCACAGGCCAAAGCCACCGGCCAGTACCGTCATGTTGTCGGTCAGGCCGTCAAGGGCCTCTTCATAGGTTGCTACGCGCTTGTCCAGTCCGGCCATGTTGATCCGCCTTTTGTAGTTGTTGAACCGACGAGGCTGTCGGTGAGCGTGTGCTGACATCTTCACCGCAGACGACTGATTTGTTAATTTTGTTTTCATCATTGATTGATAACGTTTTCAAAACAAACAGTAGGCCCGTCATGAACGTCAAGCAACTCCGCGCCTTCGTCGCCGTGGCCAAGTACCAAAGCTTCGCCCAGGCCGGCGAGCATCTGCATGTTTCGCAACCGGCATTGAGCCTGACCATCAAGGCCCTTGAGGAAAACCTCGGCGGCGCCTTGCTCAGCCGCACCACCCGCAGTGTCAGCCTGACGGCCGAAGGTGAAGTACTGCTGCCACTGGCGCGGCGCCTGCTGGCCGACTGGGACGACACCGAAGAACTGCTGCGCCAGCGCTTCACCCTGCAACTGGGGCGGGTTTCAGTGGCGGCTATGCCGGCTTTTGCAGGCAACTTGCTGCCCCGCTCGCTCAAGGTGTTTCGCCAGCGCTACCCGAAGGTCAACGTCACCGTGCACGATGTGATCAACGAACAGGTACTGGAACTGGTGCGCCATCGTCGCGTCGAACTGGGCATCGGCTTCGAACCGGACAACACCGATGGCCTGGCCTTCTACCCGTTGTACATGGACCGCTTCGTCGCCGTGGTACCCGCCGACTCACCGTTGGCATTGTTGCCCAGGGTCAGTTGGGCGCAACTGCTGGCCGAAGATTTCATTGCCTTGCAGCGCCCTTCGGCGGTGCGTCTGCTGATGGAACAGAACGTTGCGGCCAGGCACGGCAAACTGGCAGTGGCGTTCGAAAGCCATCAGCTGTCGACTATTGGGCGCATGGTTGCCAGTGGCCTGGGCGTCAGCGCAGTACCGGCGCTGTGCATCAACCAGATGCAGGAGCTCGGCGCCCGCTGCCTGCCCTTGGTCGAGCCCTCGGTTGAACGGCGCATCGGTGTCATTGCCCTGAGCGAGCACAAATTGTCCACCGCAGCGCAAGCGCTGCTCGAGGTACTGCTTTCCCATACCCTGATCCCGGAGGTGACATGCGACACGTGAAACTGGCAGGTTCGAGCGTTCCGGCCATTGGCCAGGGCACCTGGTACATGGGTGAAGACCCCGGCCGCCGTGCAGCAGAGGTGTCTGCCCTGCAACAGGGTATCGAGCTTGGCCTGAGCCTGATCGATACCGCTGAAATGTATGCCGAGGGCGGCGCGGAGGAAGTGGTCGGCCAGGCCATCGCCGGGCGTCGCGACCAGGTGTTTCTGGTCAGCAAGGTCTACCCGCACAATGCCAGTACGCGGGGCGTGCCGGCTGCCTGCGAGCGCAGCCTCAAACGCCTGGGTACCGACTGCATCGACCTGTACCTGCTGCATTGGCGTGGCCAGCATCCACTTGAGCAGACCGTCGAGGCGTTCGAGCGCCTGCGCGAACAGGGCAAGATCAAGCGCTGGGGGGTGTCCAACTTCGACGTCGATGACCTGCGCAAGTTGAACAACCCCGATTGCGCCACCAACCAGGTGCTGTACAACCCGACGCAGCGCGGCATCGAGTTCGACCTGCTGCCGTGGAGCCAGAAGCGTGCATTGCCAACCATGGCGTACTGCCCACTGGCTCAGGCCGGGCAGTTGCTGCAGCATCCTGTGCTGCTGGAGATCGCCGAGCGCCATGGCGCGTCAACGGCCCAGGTCAGTCTGGCCTGGGTGACCCGTGAAGATGGGGTGATCGCCATTCCCAAGGCGGTAGCACCAGAACATGTGCGGCTGAATGCGGCGGCGGGTGTGCTGACCTTGAGCAGCGAAGACCTACGGGCAATCGACCGGGCGTTTCCACCGCCGGCCCGCAAACAACGGTTGGCGATGGTCTGACCGACACCGCCCTTGTAGGAGCGGCCTTGCGTCGCGAAAGGGCTGCGCAGCGGCCCCAGGATTTCAGCGTCACCGCATATAATGCCGGGGCCGCTGCGCAGCCCTTTCGCGACGCAAGGCCGCTCCTACACACTCAGTGAAAATCGCGGCTACGAACATCCAGCCCCTGCAGCAAGGGGCTGACATCCTCCAGCCGCCGGGCGATCAGGTGGCGAACGCCATTCTCCTGCTCCAGCCGCCCTCTCACCTTGAGCAATTGCGAGCCCACCAATGCTCGCCGCTGCCGCTCGGCCAAGTCACGCCACACCACCACATTGACCATGCCGTACTCATCCTCCAACGTCACGAACGTCACCCCGCTGGCGGTTTGCGGGCGTTGCCTGCCCACCACCAGCCCGGCCACGGCAATGCTGTCGCCATGCTCGACAGCAGCCAGCTCGCACGAACTGCGACAGCCCAAGGCGCGCAAGCGTGGGCGCAGCAGTGTCAACGGGTGTGGCCCAAGCGTGGTACCCAAGGTCTGATAATCGCTGACAAGGTCTTCACCTACGGTCGGCGCCGGTAGCGCCACCGCGCCCTCTGGCGCTGCGTCCACTTCAGCGAACAAGGGCAGTTGCGGTTGCACCGCCGCCACCTGCCAGCGCGCCTGGTGGCGGTCACGCGCCAGGGCCCTCAGTGCCCCGGCGTCCGCCAGGCGGGCGCGGGCACGCTGGTCGAGCCCTGCACGCAGGCACAGATCTTCGACATCGCGCCAGGGCCGTTGCGCCCTCGCCTGCTCCAGGCGCCGAGCATCGGCCTCGGCAAAGCCCCGAATCTGCCGCAACCCCAGGCGAATGGCTAGGGCATTGTCAGCCACGCACTCGAGCGTGCAATCCCACTCGCTGTGAAACACATCCACCGGCCGCACCTCGATACCTTGGCGCCTGGCCTCCTGCAGCAGTTGGTCGGGGCTGTAGAAACCCATGGGCCAACTGTTGACCAACGCACAGGTGAAAATGGCCGGCTCATGGCACTTGAGCCAACTGCTCGCATAACACAGCAAGGCAAAGCTGGCCGCGTGAGACTCAGGAAAGCCATAGCTGCCGAAGCCCTTGATCTGCTCGAAGATGCGCTCGGCAAACGACAAGTCGTAACCATTGCGCAACATGCCTTGTATCAGCCGCTCACGGTGCGGCTCCAGCCCACCGTGGCGCTTCCAGGCGGCCATGCTGCGCCGCAACTGGTCGGCCTCGCCCGGGCTGTAGTCGGCAGCCACCATGGCCAGTTCCATGACCTGTTCCTGAAACAGCGGCACCCCCAGGGTACGCTCGAACACTTCCTGCAACTTCGGCGAGGGGTAGGTGACCGGTTCCTGCTTCAGGCGCCTGCGCAAGTAAGGGTGGACCATGTCGCCCTGGATCGGCCCGGGGCGCACGATGGCCACCTCGATCACCAGGTCGTAGAAGGTGGTGGGCTTGAGCCGAGGCAACATGGCCATTTGCGCCCGTGATTCGATCTGGAATACGCCCATGGTCTCGGCCCGGCTGATCATCGCGTAGGTAGCCGGGTCCTCAGCTGGAATGCTCGCCAAGGTCAGCTGCCGGCCACGGTGGCGTTGCAGCAAGTCGAAACAACGGCGCAAGGCGCTGAGCATGCCCAGGGCCAGCACATCGACCTTGAGCAGCCCGACCATGTCCAGGTCGTCCTTGTCCCACTGGATCACCGTGCGGTCTTGCATCGCGGCGTTTTCCACCGGCACCAGTTGGTCCAGCGGTTGCTGCGAGATGACAAAGCCGCCAGGGTGTTGCGACAGGTGCCGGGGAAAGCCGATCAGCTCAGCGGCCAGAATCAGCACCCGCCGCAACGATGGGCTGCTGGCCTCGAAACCCGCTTCGGCCAAGCGCTGTGCATCGGGGATGCGATCGCTCCAGCGGCCGCAGCACTTGGCCAGTGCATCCACCTGATCGGCCGGCAGCCCCAGTACCCGCGCCACATCACGCACCGCACCGGCAGCGTGATAGGTGTTGACCACTGCGGTGAGTGCGGCGCGATGCCGGCCATAGCGACGAAACACGTACTGGATCACTTCTTCGCGGCGGTCGTGCTCGAAGTCCACGTCGATGTCGGGCGGCTCGTTGCGCTCGCGTGACAGGAATCGCTCGAAGAGCAGGCGGTGCTGCATGGGGTCGAGTTCGGTAATCCCCAGCACGAAACACACCACCGAGTTGGCTGCCGAACCCCGGCCCTGGCAGAGGATATGCTGGCTGCGGGCGAAGGCGACGATGTCGTGCACGGTCAGGAAGTAGCTTTCGTAAGCCAGCTCTTCGATCAATGCCAGCTCCCGTGCCAGCACTTCGCGCACCTTGTCGCTCGGCCCGGCCGGCCAGCGCAACGGCAAGCCTCGCTCGCACAGTTCGCGCAGCCAGCTTGCGGGGGTATGGCTTTCGGGCACCAGCTCACGCGGGTACTGGTACTTGAGTTCGCTGAGGTCGAAACGGCAGCGTTCGGCAATGGCCAGGGTCTCGGCCAGCAAATCGGCGGGGTACAGCTCCTGCAGCTGCTGCGGGGTGCGCAGGTGGCGCTCGCCATTGGCGAACAGGTGGCGCCCGGCCTCGGCTACCTGGCAGTGCTGGCGGATGGCGGTCATGCAATCCTGCAGGGCACGGCGACCGCGTACGTGCATGTGCACGTCGCCGCAGGCCACGGCGCGGATACCGACCTTGCCCGCCAGTTCGCGAAGCTTGCCAAGGCGCACTTCATCATTACTGCCACGGTGCAGGTGCACCGCCAGCCAGAGCCGCTCGGCGAACAACGTGTGCAGCCAGTAGCCAGGCGCAGAGTCATCGGGGTCGTCGGCAATCCATAGCGCCAGCAACCCTTGATTGTGCGCGCGCAGGTCATCGCCGAACACCTGATACGCGCCCTTTTCCGCCCGCCGTCGCCCACGGGTAATCAGTGCGCACAGGCTCTGGTAGCCCGCCAGGTTTTCCGCCAGCAGCACCAGCCTGGGGCCATCCTGCAGGCGTATTTCACTGCCAACAATCAGTTGTAGCTGGTGCTCCTTGGCCGCCTGCCAGGCGCGCACGATACCGGCCAGGGTGCACTCATCGGTGATCGCCAAGGCTTGGTAGCCCTGCTCGCGGGCACGCCGGAACAACTCATCGGCACTCGACGCACCCCGCTGGAAGCTGAAGTTCGACAGGCAATGCAATTCGGCATAGCCGAATGTATTCATGCGAACCAACCTTGCAGCCACAAGGGACCTGGCTGGCTAAGGTCACGGTAGGCCCAGCCACGCAGCCCTTCGCGGGTTTCGATGCGGTAGTAGTCGCGACGCACGTCGCCACCGTCCCACCAGCCCGATTCGATGCGCTCGGCTTGGCCCAACAAGCGGAGCCCTGCGTCGTCAAGTGCCAAAGGCGTCGGGAGCAGCCAGCCGGGGCGGCTACCTGGCATCAGTTGCAGGCTCGCGCGTGCGCCCTGCTCCACCGCTTGCCAGGCACATTCGGGGCGATGGTCGGCCTCGGCGCTCAGCCCTTTTACCGCCTCATCGCCCAAGCGCGCACGCAACCGCTCACGCAGCTGCTCCCAAGGCTGCGCCTGCTGCGCGCGGGGGTCGAACAGCGCCTGGTGCTGGGGCACGAAGGGTGGCAAGTCATCGGCGACCAGGCGCAGGTTGCGTACCGGGGCGCGCAGCTGCAGCGGCTCCAGCCGCCCTTTGGCCAACTCGAAGAGCATGCCGGCATCACGCTCGGCCGCCAGCAGGCCCACCTGCAGTTGCGTGTCAGGCCCATCGGCATGCTCCAGGTGCAGGCAGAAGCGTTGCACGCCGCAATCGCGTCCGGCCAGGAAGGCGCCAAGGTCATTGAGCATTCTGCGCAATGGGAACAGCAGCGCCTGGTGCGATTCAACGTCAAAGTTCAGCTCCAGACGCGCTTCGAAGCGGTCAGGCGGCTGGTAGAAAGCCAACCCCAGGTTACGCAGGCCCAGCAACTGGTCCAAGTGCAGCTGTACCTGGGCAGAAAAGCGTTTGGCCAGGGCATCGCGAGGCAAGGCCATGACCTGGCCGAGCTGGCGCAGCCCCATGCGGGCAAAGGCCTCGGCGGCCTCCTGAGGCAGCCCGACACGCTCGATTGGCATGCGTGCCAGCACTGCGCGCGCTTCTTCGGCGCAGGTCACCGCCAAGCCATCGTGGCCATTGGCGAGCATGCGCGCCGCCACCGGGTTGCTGGCCAGCACAATGCGCTGACGCAAGCCCAACTCGCTAAGCTCTTGGCGCAGCCGTGCTTCGAACAAGGGCCAGGGGCCGAACAATTGCAGGCTGGAGCCTACTTCAAGCAGCAGCGCCCGTGGGTAATGCAGGCTCACCTGGGCGCTGAAGCGATAGGCCCAGGCTGCCAGCAGTTGTTGCAACTGTTCGATGCGTTTGCCGTCGGCCTCCACGCAGGTGAAGCCATCGGCCAGGGCACGGGCTGCTGTCAGGGTCTGCCCGGCACGCAGGCCCAATGCCGCAGCAGCGGGGTTGACCGCCTGCAAGACGCGCCGCTGAGTGGGGCCGCCAATCAGCACCAGTGGCGTATCGGGGTCGTCGCGTTCACGCAGCACTGTGTCCAGCGCCAGCTGTGGCAGCAGAATGCAGGCCCAGAGCATGATGCATCAGCCCTGCCCGGGGCAGGCGATGGGCAGCGCCGGGGGCATGCCACCTCGGCTCTTGAGCACGCGCCATTGTGCTGGCCGGGTGTCGATGGCAATGCGCAAAGCGGCTGGCGACGGGTTGTTTGCCGCCTGCTGCGGGCGGCAGGCGAAGGCCAGCGCCTGGCCGGTCTCGGCGGCCACCTGCAGGCGCCGCAGTGCACGGTCATCGGCGCGTTCTGGCCAGCACAGCACGGCGGCGCAACTGCCCGAGCGCAGGCATTGCTCAGCCGCCCAGAGCGCGTCGACCGGGGCGGCGGCGACCTGAACCAGCCAGCGTAAATCCACCCCCGCTGCCTGCCAGGCCGGGGCAAAGGGAATAAACGGCGGCGCGACCAGCACTACCCGCCCGCCTTCAGCGGTCAGGCGTGCCAGCGAAGGCCACAGCAACTGCAGCTCACCGCAACCGGGGCTGGCCAGCAACAGTTCGCTGAGCGCTGCGGCCGGCCAGCCGCCCTCGGCAAGGCGTTGGTCCAGCGCGGCATGGCCGGTGGGCTGCAACCCCAGGGGCCGAGCCTGAACCTGCCGACCGCGCCAGACCTGACGCTGGTCGAGCAGCCTGTCGAGATCGACCACCGCGCCCATCAGTCGCGCCTCAGCAGGCCGCAGAACACGCCTTCGATGAAGAACGCCTGTTCAGGCCCCACATCGATCGGCGCATAGGCCGGGTTGCGTGGCAGCAGCCGGTAACCACCGGCCTGGCGCTGCAAGCGCTTGATGGTCACCTCGCCGTCCAGGCGGGCAACCACGACCTGCCCGTCACGGGCCTCGCCCTGCTGGCGAATGCCGACCAGGTCACCGTCGAAGATGCCGTCGTCGATCATCGAGTCACCGCGCACCTTCAACAGGTAATCGGGAGTGCGCCGGAACAGGCTGGGGTCGATCAGCAATTGCTCGTGGATACCGAGGTCCGGGCCGATCGGCGCACCTGCGGCGACCTGGCCCAACACGGGCACTTCGAGTATTTCCGGGCGGCGCAGGGGCTGGGCCAGGCGAATGCCACGCGCCTGGTTTGGCGTGACGTCGATGTAACCGGCCTGGCACAGGGCGGTGATGTGCTTGCGCGCGACACTGCGCGAGGCAAAGCCGAAGCGCGTGGCGATGTCGGCGAGGCTCGGCGGCTGGCCGTGGTCGGTGATGCGCTCACGAATGAATTCGAGAATGGCGCGGCGTTTGGGGGTCATATTGTCCATGGAGCACATTTGTACTCTTTTCCCAGCGCACTGAACAGCCCCCTTCGTCGTCAGCTTTGGTTATGATCGTTGGGCTTGTGTTTTTTCATACCTGGATACCTGATGCTGACTGCCCTGCTGTTCGACCTCGACGGAACCCTTACCGATACCGATACCCTGCACTTGCAGGCTTTCCGCCAGTTGCTGCGTGAGCATGATGGCCGCGAACTGTCCCAGGCCCAGTTCGATGCGCAGGTTAGTGGCCGGGCCAACGGCGAACTGTTCGCCGAGCTGTTTGCCGATGCCAGCCCACAGGAGTGCCTGGCACTGGCAGACCGCAAAGAGGCGTTGTTCCGCTCGTTGGCGCCATCGCTCGAGCCGATGCCAGGGCTGTTGCGCCTGCTGGAGCACGCCCAGGCCTATGGCCTGGGCATGTGCGTGGTCACCAACGCGCCGCGGCTCAATGCCGAGCACATGTTGCAGGCCATGGGGCTGGGGGCACGTTTCGAGCATGTGCTGGTGGCCGAAGAGCTTGAACGTGCCAAGCCGGACCCGCTGCCCTACCTGACCGGGCTGCAGCGCCTTGGCGCGGTGGCCGGTCAGGCGCTGGCCTTCGAGGACTCGCTGCCTGGGGTCCGGGCTGCCAGCGGGGCGGGTATCTTTACGGTGGGAGTTGCCACGACGCAGACAGCCGAACGGCTGATGGAGGCGGGTGCTGGGTTGGTGATTCGGGACTTTGATGATCCGCGGTTGTGGGCGTTGATTGAATCGATGGGGTGATGGCTTTGGCGCATGCCTTGAGCGCTCTAGGCGCTGAATATCCCAAGCCATACCCCCAGCTGCCATTACCCCCACGACCTGCCAAACTAGACAATCCCATGCGCCCCTGCCCCAGGCCCCCACATGCTCATCGACGAAGAACTGACCCTGAAAAAGCTGGAAACCTTCCTCGCCTTCATGCGCAGTGGCAACCTCGGCCGGGCCGCCGCCGAACTGGCCACCAGTGCCGTCAGCGTGCACCGCGCCATCCACTCGCTGGAAAACGCCCTGCGTTGCCCCCTGTTCAAGCACGAAGGCCGCCAGCTGATCCCGCTGGAGAGCGCCTACGTGCTGGAAAAAAAAGCCCGCCAGCTGATCCAGGACGCCGAGCAGATGGTCCGCCACACCCGCGAGGCCGCAGGCTTCTATGCCGAACGCTTCCGCCTTGGCGCCCTGTATTCGCTGACCGTGAAGACCGTGCCAAAACTGGTCATGGGCCTGAAGCTACGCCGCAGCGAGCTCAACATCGACCTGACCCTGGGCTCGAACGTCGACCTGCTGCAACGCCTGAAAAACCACGAACTGGAGGCCATCCTGGTATCGCTCGACGAAAGTGTCAGCGACCCCGCCTGCGAGCAACTGCCGCTGTTCTCCGACGATATCTTCCTCGCCGTCCCCACCGACTCGCCCTTTGCCGAACAAGCCGAGGTGGACCTGGCAGACCTCGCCGACTCCACGTTCATCACCCTGACCCAAGGCTTCGCCACCCACCGTGACGGTGCGCGGGTATTCCAGCAGGCAGGGTTCGAGCCCAAGGTGGCCATGCAGGTGAACGATATCTTCACCCTGCTGAGCATGGTCAGCTCGGGCGTGGGCTTTGCCCTGCTGCCAGGGCGGATCGCAGCGGTGTACGAGAACCGGGTGCGGCTGATTGCCCTGCAGCCACGCTATCGTCTGCAACAACATATCGGCGTGGTGTTTTTGAAAGCACGGGAGCGGGAACCGAACCTGCTGGCGTTGCTGGCGCAATGCAGGATGTACAGCCGGGAAAACTGAACAAGGCCTGCAGGGCTTTTGCACGCCAGCACCGATTACACCACCTGCCGTGCAGCGCGTCGGCCTGAACCGGCATGGCGCCCTTGCAGCAGCACGGCCAGCGCAGCCAGCACCGCCGGCACAAGCAACGACGCGAACACCTGCGCGAAGCTCCACCCCATTGCCAGCATCTGGGCGCCGGCAAACGCACTGAGAATCGCCCCGAAACGGCCGATGCCACTCATCCAGCTGGCACCGGTCGCGCGCGCTTCTGTCGGGTAGAACGCTGCCGCCAGCGCATTCATGCCCACACTGGCACCATTGAGGCCAAAGCCCACGGCCCAGGCAATCGTGCACAGCCAGGTGAAGTCCCCGGCCACCTGGCCAATGGCGAAGATCACTGCGCCGCTGAACAGGAAGGTCAGCATCAGCACGCGTTGCGGGTTGCAGCGGTCCATGGCCCAGCCCACCGAAATCGCCCCCAGCGGCCCGCCGATCTGGAAGCAGGCGGTGACGATAGCCGCTTCGGCTACCGAGAAGCCACCGCCCTCCTTCACCAGAGTGGGCAACCAGCCGCTGAACAGGTAGACCAGAAACAACGCCAGCACGTAGCCGGTCCAGAGCATGAAGGTGCCGAAGCGATAGCGCGGCGAAAGGATGGTGCCAATTGCCCCACCGCTGCGCGGCGTGCTGGGCGGCAGCACAAAAGTGCTGTCGGCGCTGATGCGCCCCGGCGCCAGGCGGCTGACAATGGCGCGTACGCGTCGCACATCGGCACCCTTGCTGACCAGGAAGGTGACCGATTCGGGCAGTCGCCAGCACAGCAACGGCAAGGTCAGCAGCGGCAGCACGCCCCCCAGCACCAGCACACTGCGCCAGCCCAGGTTCGGGATCATCCAGGCACTGACAAAGCCGCCTGCCGCCGCGCCCAGGGAAAAACCGCAGAACGCCAGGGTGATCAGCAACGAGCGGCTGCGCGCCGGCGCGTATTCGCTGACCAGGGTGCTGGCATTGGGCATGGCGGCGCCCAAGCCCAGCCCGGTGAGAAAACGCAGGGCCACCAGGGTTTCAAGGTTGGGCGAAAACGCCGAAGCCAGGGTCCAGACGCCAAACAGCAGGACGCTGCCCAGCAAGACCGCCTTGCGCCCGTAGCGATCTGCCAGGGGGCCGGCGATCAAGGCCCCGAGCGCCAGGCCGATGAGGGCGGCGCTCAGCACCGGGCCCAGGCTTTGCGCGTTCAGGCCCCAGTCGCTTTTCAGCTGCGGGGCGATGAAACCGATGATGGCGACGTCCAGCCCGTCCAGGGCGATGATCAGAAACCCCAGAAAGACCACCCACTTCTGGTAGCGGCCGATGGGTTGCTGGTCGATCAGTTGGCGCACATCGATAGCGTTATTCATGGGTATCACCTCTTGTTGTTTTTATGCGGGTGCAGGGCCCCGGTGGCATTAGCGGTGAGCGAGGCTGTGCAGCCGCACCGGCCTGATGATCCGCGTCTCCTGGGCCACCACCAGGTCACGGGTGGCGTGCAGGTAGGCGGCGAAGTCCGGGTCGGCATCGCGGGCGGCGCTGCGCGTTTCGAAGTCCTCCAGGCTGTCGTAGCCCCACAGGTGCACCACCTGGTTCAGCGGGCCGATGCTGCTGGTGTAGAAGGCCAGTGGCGCCCCCAGATGGCGCAGCAGAATCGGCATCGCCAACTGGTCGAAGGCCTCGAGAAACGCCGCCATGCCGCGTGGGCGGATGGTGTAGATCCGATGGTCGACTATGGCCTTGTCCATCACGCCACCTCCCGTGCATTGGCCGCAGTCGCCAGGCCTTGTTCGACGCCTGCCAGATGGCGCCCGGTGATGTAGCCAAAGGTCATGATCGGCCCCAGGGTGATGCCTGCACCGGGGTAGTTGCCGCCCATGATGCTGGCGCGGTCGTTGCCAACGGCATACAGCCCCTCGATGGCCCGCTCATCGGTGCCGAGCACTTCGCCGACCACACTGGTGCGGATCCCGTCGAAGGTACCCAAGTCGCCCATGATCACCTTCACGGCGAAGTAAGGCCCCTCGCCCAGCGGCGCCACGCAAGGGTTGGGCGTGTGTTGCGGGTCGGCCAGATAACGATTGAAGCGGGTAGTGCCACGCCCGAACTGGCGGTCCTCACCCTGAACGGCGCCCAGGTTGTACTCACGCACGGTCTGCTCCAACCCGGCGGCATCGATCCCGGCCTTGCCGGCCAGCTCTGCGAGGCTGCGCCCCTTGAGCAGGTAGCCATTGCGCAACAGCGGCCCCAGCGGCATTGGCGCGGGCTTGGCGAAGCCCAGGCCATACTTGGCCAGGGTGCGGCGGTCACAAACCAGCCACATGGCGGTTTCCGGCTGCTCGGCACAGGCTTCGATCAACGCTGCCCCCACATCGTGGTAGGAATTCGATTCGTTGGTGAAGCGCTTGCCCGAGCGCAGCACCCCGATCACACCGGGCTTGTAACGATCGAGCAAATGCGGAAAGGCAACGTAGCGCCCTGTCCCCATGGGCACTTTCGATACCGGCATCCAGGCCGCTGCGGCTTGCAGGCGGATATCGACCTTGGCGCCCAATGCTTCGGCCATGCGGGCACCATCACCCGTGTTTCCTTCAGGCACCGGCGAAAAATGCTCACCGCCGCGACGCACATGCGGGTAGGTCTGCTTCAACCGCTGCAGGTCGTGGGAGAACCCGCCACAAGCCAGCACCACAGCCCGCCGCGCTTCGATACGCAGCTCGCTGTCGCCTTGCTTGGCCAACACCCCCGTGACCCGATTGCCTTCAAGTAACAGTTGCCTGGCCGGGGTGCCGGTCAGAATCGGAATACCCAGGTCCAGCGCCGACCTCACCAGCCGCGCCGCCAAGGCATTGCCGCTGGTGACCTGAGTACCACGCCGGTACAGCGCCAGCTCTTTGAAATGGGTCAGCAAGCGCTTGGCCACATAAGCGAACGACGTCAGTGAACGCGTGACATTGAAGAAGTGCTTGAGGTCGGCATTCGACGAGTTGAACATCATGCCGATGAAAGTGATGGTCTTGAGCGGTGGCCGCAGGCGTGCCATGTCTGGCCCCAGGCCCCGGATATCGTAGGGCGCCGCCAGTATCGAGCGGCCGACCTCAACGCCACCCTCCACCTGCGGGTGGTAGTCGGGGTACAGGGTGGGGACGAATTTGACGGCTGTCTCGCGCTCGAAGAAGTCCACCATCCGTGGCCCGTGGCGCAGAAACGCCTTGACCGCCGCTTCGTCGAAGCAGTCGCCGGTTTCGTTGCGCAAGTAGGTAAGTGCCGCCGCCTCGCTGTCGTTTACCCCATGTCGGCTGCACGGCACCCACAGCACCCCGCCGGAAAACGCCGTGGTGCCGCCGAAGCAGTCCGCCTTCTCGATCACGATCACATCCAGGCCGTGCTTTTTCGCGGTGATCGCCGTCGCCAGGCCACCGGCCCCCGCCCCCACCACCAGTACATCGCAGCTGCGCGTGTTCATGGGCGAACGCCCTCGAAGCCTGGGCGTGGGATCAATGCCATGGGCATGCTCTCCAACCCACCATCGACGGTCAGCTCGGCACCGTTGATGTAGTCGGCACGTGGGCTGGCGAGAAACAGGACTGCTTCAGCGATGTCCTGCGGCTCGCCGATCCGCTGGTTGGCGGTCATGGCGCTGCGCTGGCGCTCGATGTGCGGGTCGGCGTAGAACGCGGCCGACAACGGCGTGCGGATCAACCCGGGGCACACCGCATTGCTACGCACCCCGCGCGGGCCCCACTCCACGGCTATTTGCCGCGACAACAGGCTGACACCGGCCTTGGCCGCGCTGTAGGCACCGCTGTTGGGTTGTGGGTAATGAGCGGCGATGGACGCAACATGCACGATGCGCCCCTGGCCACGGGCAAGCATCGAACGGCCGAAGGCCTGGGAACACAGCAGGTAGCCGCTGAGGTTGACCGCCAGTACCTGGTTCCATTGCTCCAGGCTCAGCGTTTCAAGGGCACCGGGGCGCAACACGCTGGCGTTGTTGACCAGTACATCGCAGCGACCGTGCAGCGCCTGCACCTGTGCCGCCGCCTGGCTGACGCTGTCGGGGTCGGCAATGTCGCAGCCCAGCGCGCTGACCTCGCCGACGCTGTGCTCGCCCAGGGTCGCCGCCAGCTCGCGGCATTTATCCAGGTCGCGATCCAGCAACACCACATGGGCATGCTGCCCCACCAACGCGGCAGCCAGGGCCGCGCCAATACCGCCGGCCGCGCCGGTTACCACGCAAACGGCAGAGTCCAGGCCCAGCCAGTGATCAGTCGTCATCTTGTTGTTATGCATGCTGCTCTCCAGAGTGTCGCTTCATCTGGCAAACAGCCTAGGGCTGGCACGTGCCCGGGCAGAATGGACAAAACCTGCAACCCACCCCACATTCCCGACAATTTCGTCCACTGGCCCTTAACCCGGCAAGCCGCTGTGGCACAGTAGCCGGGTATCGATCACAACAATAACTACAAGACCATGAACAAGATCCCCAACTACGCCCTGTACGGCGAAACCGCGCAGCCGGTGTGGCACGAGTCCCTGCATGTGGAGTCGATCTCGCAACGCTCCGGCGCCCACAACTGGGAGATTGCCGCGCACCGTCATGAAGGCCTGCTGCAGCTGCTGTACCTGCAAAGCGGGGCCGGTGAAGTGCTGTTCGACAGTGACCACGTGCAGGCCCGGGCGCCCTGCGTGGTGTACGTGCCGGCGCAGGTGGTGCATGGTTTTCATTGGGCCGGCGCGGTCGAGGGCCAGGTGATCACGGCGGCGCAGCATCCGCTGGAAAGTATCGCCCAGGTACTGGCACCCAACCTGCTGGCACAGGTGCGCAAACCCCAGGTGATCGCCCTGCCGCAGTGGGACGCCGACGAAGACCCGCTGCTACCGCTGTGCCGCGCACTGCGTGAGGAATACCACAACCGCGCCCGCGAGCATGTGGCGTGCAGCATGTCGCTGCTGCTGACGCTGATGATCCAGGTGTTGCGCCACGAGCCGCAGGCCCGCGCCGGCGAGCAGCGTCTACCGTCGAGGCGCAGCCAGCAACTGACCAGGTTCCGTGAGCTGGTGGACATGCACTACCGCGCGCATTGGTCGCTCGGTGATTACGCCGGTGAGCTCGGGCTGACCTTGGCCACGCTGGGGCGGCTGTGCCAGGAGCATCTGGGCATGACGCCGATGAATGTCATCAATGCCCGCCTGGTGTTGGAGGCCAAACGGGCGCTGGGGCATTCGAGCCTCAGTGTGAAAGAGATCGCCCATGAGCTGGGGTTTGTCGATGTGGGCTACTTCAGCCGGTTTTTCCGCAAGCACTCAGGGGTGAGCCCGAGTGGGTTTCGTGAGGCCGCAGGGCGAAAGGGCCCGTGATCTCGCACAGCACCCTCAAGCCTCCAGCGCCTGCTGCACCTGGCCCACTGTCGCTGCCAAGCGCTGCAGATGCAGGCTCAACACCCGCTCCACCGGCGCCTGGTCCTCCGGCCAGTGCAAGGCAATGCTACCCGCCAGCCGCCCGTCAACCCGTACCGGCAACGCGATCGCCCGGATCAGGAACGGCAACCGCACCGGGTACTCCCAGTGCCCCTCGGTGCGCTGACCAAAGCCCTTGTGCGCATCGTCCTCGATATCGCGCAACAGTGTTTCATCACCCAACTGCTGGTGGCTGGCCAGGCGCTGCACTTCGTCGCTGTGCATTTCCCCCAGGCATGCCCGCCCCATTGCCGAGTGAAACAGGCTGGCATGGTGCCCGACGATCTGGCAGTTGTTCGGGTAGCGCTTGCGCAGCACCAGGGGGATGGCGCTTTCCATCACTTCAAGGCGCTCGCCATCGAAGCACGACAGGTCCGCCACCAGCCCGGTGCGCTCGCTCAGTTCCAGCAACCAGGGCGCTGCGTGTTCGACCAGGCGCCGCTTCAAACGCAACTGGCGGTCACCGAACAGGCGCCGGGCGCACAGGCGATAACGCCGATCACTCAAGCCCCGGTAGACCCAGCCCTGCTCCTGCAAGGTGGCCAGCATTCGCGACACCGTGGCCTTGGGCAGGGCCGTCAGGTAATGCAGCTCCTCCAGCCCTAACGCCTGGTGTTCGCCGAGCAAATCGACGATGGCCAGCGCCCGCTCCACCGAGCGCACGCCGCCGCTGTCTGTCGTGGTGCCCATGTGTCTGACCTCCCTGTCTCTGCGTGGATGGTCATGATGCCCAGCAAAAAACGCGCCTGCCCAGGGGGCTCAACGTGATTGCAGGCAATTAGGCGGCTGCCGCTCGACCCAACGGGTCAGTTGTTCATGGGCATACGCCAGCTGCAGCACGGCATGGTCGGCCTGGGCGGGGCCTATGATCTGCAGGCCCATCGGCAGCCCCGCGGCATTGAAGCCAACCGGTACGCTCATGCTCGGCAAGCCGGCCAACGTCGGGCCGATGACTACCTCCATCCAGCGGTGGTAGGTGTCCATCGCCTGCCCGCCGACCACCTTCGGCCACGCTTGGGCTGCGTCGAAAGGGAACACCTGGGCAGCAGGCAACAGCAGAAAATCGTAACGTTCGAACAGGGTGTTCAACGCCTGGTACCAGGCGCTGCGGTCCAGCGAGGCCTGGTAAACGTCCGCCGCCGTCAGGCGCAGGCCCCCTTCAACCTCCCAGCGCGCCTCGGGCTTGAGCAGTGCGCGCTTCGCGGGGTGGGCATAGGCTGCGCTCAGGCTTCCGTGCACCAGGAAGTGGCGGTGAGTCAGCCAGCATTGCCACAGGCGCGCCATCTCGAAGCCTGGCTGGCACACTTCAACTTCGCAACCCAGCGCGGCGAAGTCCGCCAAGGCCGCTTCGCACAGGCCCATTACCCCGTCATCCATCGGCAGGTAACCGTCATGGCTGCCCAGCCAGCCGACCCGCACGCCCTTGAAATCACGCGGCAGCCCATGGGCGAAGTCGCGCGGGCCGTCGCGCAGTGACAATGGCACCCGCACGTCATGGCCGGCCTGGACCGACAGTAGCCGCGCCACATCTGTCACCGTGCGCCCCATCGGGCCCTCGGTGGCCAGCTGCTGCATGAACAGCTCCGGTGTCGGCCCATATGGCACCCGCCCTTGCGAAGGGCGCAGGCCAAACACATTGTTGAACGCCGCCGGGTTGCGTAGCGAGCCCATCATGTCGCTGCCATCGGCCACCGGCAGCAAGCGCAGGGCCAGGGCCGCAGCTGCCCCGCCACTGCTGCCACCGGCCACGCGGCTCGGGTCGTAGGCGTTGAGGGTGGTGCCGAACAGCGTGTTGTAGCTTTGCGAGCCGAGGCCGAACTCCGGCACATTGCTCTTGCCGATGATGATCGCCCCGCTGGCGCGCACCCGCGCCACGCTGAGCGCATCCTGCTCGGGCACATGCTCGGCGAACAGCGGCGAGCCCAGCGTGGTACGCAGCCCCGCCGTGGCCGCCAGGTCCTTGACCGCCTGCGGCATGCCATGCATCCAGCCTCGCGACTGCCCGCCCGCCAGCTCGCGGTCGCGCGCGTCGGCCTCGGCCATCAGCACCGCGCCCTCGCGCAGCGACACCAGCGCATTGACCTGCGGGTTGAAGCGTTCGATATGGCCCAGGTAGGCCTGCATCACTTCACGGCACGACACTTGGCGGGCATGAATCGCCTGGGACAGCGCCTCGGCATCCAGGGCAACGATCGGGTCGATGGCTAACAGGTTCACGGTTTCACTCCAAGGTTGAAGGCAACAGCCTTGCCAGCACGCGGGGCCTCTTTCAGGCAATAGGTGCCCAGCAGCGTCAGCAGGCACGCGAATAGCACATAGAACGACGGCGCTACCGGCGTGCCGAGCACCTTGCTCAGCCAAGTGACGATCAGCGGGGCGAAGCCGCCGAACACCATCACCGCAACGTTGTAGGCTACCGACACCCCAGTGGAGCGCACCTCGATCGGGAACTGCTCGGCCAGGGCGGTCGGCGCCGGGCCGAAGAAGCCGCCGATGGCAGTGCACAGCAGCAGTTGCATCACCAGCAGGCGCTCGATCGAGGGCGCCGCCGCTACCCAGACATACAACGGGTAGACCATCACGAAGAACGCCAAGGTAAAGGCCATCAGCACCGGCCGCCGGCCCAGGCGGTCCGATAACGCACCCGCCAGGGGGATCACCACGGTCATCAGGCCCACGGCCAGCATCTGCACCAGCAGCACCTGGTCCAGCGGCAGGCCCAGGTTCTTGTGGGCGAAGGTTGGCATGTTCACCAGCACGACATAGAACGACACCGTCGCCCCACAGGCCAAGCCCATCGACACCAACAGGCTGCGGCGGTGCTCACGCAGTACCTGCCACAAACTCGGCGCCTGGCCCTTGGCCTGCTTGCGGGCTTCGAGGAACTCCTCGGGCTCTTCCATGTGCTTGCGAATCCACAGCCCCACCGGGCCGATCAGCAAGCCGATCACGAACGGGATCCGCCAGCCCCAGCTGTCCAAGGCCTCGGGCGTGCACAGGTGGGTGACCAGCGCCACCATCGCCGCCCCGCTGAACACCGCCAGGCACTGCCCCACCAGTTGCCACGAACCATACAGCCCCTTGCGGTGGGCCGGTGCGCTTTCCACCAGAAACGCGGTGGCACTGGCGTATTCACCGCCCGTGGCAAAGCCCTGCAGCATGCGCGCCACCACGATCAGCAGCGGCGCGCCCATGCCGATGGCCAGGTAGCTGGGGGCAAAGGCGATCATCGCGATGGACACCGTCATCAGGCGGATGATCAGTTGCATCGCCGCCTTGCGCCCCTTGCGGTCGGAATACATACCCAGCAGCACCCCGCCCACCGGGCGCATGAAAAAGCCCACGCCGAAGGTGGCCAAGGCCATCAGCAGCGAGGCGTACTCGTCGTCGGAGGGGAAGAACTGGCGGGCGATGATGCTGGCCAGAAAGCCGTACACGATAAAGTCATACCACTCCAGGGCATTGCCGATGACCGCCGCGACCACTTGCCGGGTACGCGACGCGCCTGTATTGGAAGTCTGCATGCGGAGCACTCCATCAATCTGTTGGCCAGAAACGCTTCAAGTGATCGCCCAGGCACGCTCGCGCCTGGGTTCCAGCGGCAGTCGTCAATGCAGGGTTCAGGCGGGCTCGAGCCAGCGCTCGGTCAGCGCGCCCCAGTAAGCGGCGCCGGTCAGCAGGATGTCGTCGTTGAAGTCATAGGCCGGGTTGTGCACCATCGGCCGCTTCACGCCATTGCCGATGAACAGGTAGGCGCCAGGGCAGCACTGCAGCATCCAGGCAAAGTCCTCGCTGCCCATCAGCTTGCGGGTATTGCCATCCACCGCGTCGGCGCCGAGCAGTTCGACACCGACCTGGTGGGCAAAGGCGTTTTCGGCGGCGTGGTTGACCAGCACCGGGTAAGCGGGACGATGCTCGATGCTGGCGGTGCAGCCATAGCTCTGCGCCTGGCTGACGATGATCGCCTGTACCCGCTCCAGGGTCTGTGCGCGCACCTCGGCATTCAGGGCGCGCAAGCTCAGACGCAGCAGGGCCTGCTGCGGGATCACGTTGGCTGCCTCGCCAGCCTGCAGCGCACCGACGGTCACTACCGCCGCTTCCTGGGCATCGATATTGCGTGCCACCACCGTTTGCAGTGCCATCACCACACTGGCCGCTGCCACCAGCGGGTCGACCGTCAGGTGCGGCATGGAACCATGCCCACCGACCCCCTCGATGGTCACCGTGAGCAAGTCCTGCGAGGCCATCATCGGCCCCTCACGGAAGCCCAGGTGCCCGGCTGGCAGCCCGGGCATGTTGTGCATGCCGAACAAGGCATCGCAGGGGAAGCGCTCCAGCAGGCCGTCGGCGAGCATCGCCTCGGCGCCACCTTGGCCCTCTTCAGCCGGCTGGAAGATCAGCGTCAGCGTGCCATCGAACTGGCGGGTAGCAGCCAGGTAACGGGCGGCACCCAGCAACATGGTGGTATGCCCGTCATGGCCGCAAGCGTGCATGCAGCCTTGGTGGCGGCTGCTGTAGGCAGCGCCGGTGGCCTCGTGAATGGGCAGCGCGTCCATGTCGGCACGCAGGCCGAGCTTACGTGGGCTGCTGCCGTTGCGCAGCACGCCGACCACGCCGGTCTTGCCGATGCCGGTGTGTACTTCGTAGCCCCAGTCTTTGAGCAATTGCGCGACCAGGGCCGAGGTGCGGCTTTCTTCGAAACCGAGTTCGGGGTGAGCGTGGATATCGTGGCGGATGGCGTGCAGGTCGCTGGCCACGTCGTTGAGCCAGGCCAGGATGTGCTGATGGTGCGGCATGTGGAATCTCCTCGCGCGGGTGGGTCCCGTTCTTGTTGTTCGCTTTGAGATCACGACGGGGAAGGCAGGTCGTGGTTACGGACAGATAAGCGCGACGCGGGCCGGAGCACAATTGAATGTGGTTCCACGGGGTGGAACATGGCAGCGAAGGGGGATTGCGGGCGGGCGGCTATGGGTATGTCTTGGGAGTTTTTGCGCCTATGAGATCGAGCGCCGCCCGCGCGGCGCTTCGCGGCGCAAGGCCGCTCCCACATTTGTTTCGGGCCAATGAGGTCTGTGGCATTTGCGCGCGACCGCCCTGTTTGCACGACGCGATATTGAGGCAGACGCCAAAGGGCCGCGCGCCAATGCTTCAGGCATAACTGGCCCGAAACAAATGGACTGCCCCCAAAAAGTTGGACAGTTCTATGCTGCCGCCTGGGTCCTGTACTCGACAGGGCTCAGGCCATTGAGCCTCAGCTTGATGCGGTCATGGTTGTAGTAGTGGA